>NZ_PCPU01000007.1:0-168529 GCF_002975455.1 Arthrobacter sp. MYb224
GCCGGTCCGCGACGCGCAGCAGGAAGTCTCCGCGTTCGGGGGCGGGGAGCTGGGACCAGGTCCCGGTGTCGAAGGCGCGGCGGGCCACGGCGATCGCGGCCTCGGCGTCCGCGGGCCCGGCCTCGGAGACGAGGGCTACCGGCTCGCCATTGGCCGGGCAGAAGATCTGCCTGGTCGCGGCCGAGCTGGCCGGACCAAAGCTGCCGTTAATATAAATCGTCGCGGCATTGAGCAGTAGCTCGTTTTGGTTCTGCGGAAAACTCATGACTCGTCCTTCGTCTTAGTTATCAGGGGAATAGAGGAAGTTTCAAAGTCCGACTCCCAGTCAGACTTTCCGGCTCCCGCCGCGTTGATCTGGCTGGGTCCATCGGATTCGATCTGTGCGTTCAGGAAGGTGAGGTGCGCTTCGTACTGGTCCAGCACATCGCAGATGAGCTGCTCTTTGCTCAGCCCCATCAGGTCGTATCCGTGGCTGCCTTCTTGGGAGAAGACTTCGATGCGGTAATAGATGTCGTCGCCCGCGGAGACTCTCGCGTAGCTCGGTACCGGAAGCTGGACCGGGTACACCTGGTATTTGAAGGGACGTTCCTGCCCGTTGCCGACTACCAGGTCCAGGGAGTCGAGGTTCAGGTTATGCACCGCTTCGGTCTCCAGCTGAACAGCTGCGCCGCGGGCGGTGAACTCCTCGCTCACCTCGCGCAGTGCAGGCTCGGCCACCTCAGCGAGGTAACGCTGCACCGCCCGGTGTCCGGGATAATTCATCGCCCGGGACAGGCGCTGCTTCCAGCTGCGCCGTTCGGAGCTGGGACCCATCCGGCTGCTCAGCACCTTGTGCATGGCCCCTTGATAGCTATCGGCCAGCGCAGATTCAACCCGCAGCGATTTAAACAGTCCCAGCATGATGAAGAGCAGCACGAAGGAGAAGGGAAGACCCATGATGACGGTCGCGCCTTGCAAGGTGGGCACGCCATCGACGAAGAGCATGCCCAAGGTCAGCAGGCCCGTGGCCAGCGACCAGAACAGGCGCACCGGCTTCGAACCGTCCGATTGCGCATCCTTCAGATGCGAGGTGAAGTTCGCCATCACCAGGGCACCGGAGTCGGCGCTGGTGACGTAGAACAGCAGGCCGGTGAAGGTGGCGATCGCCGCGGTGATGGGGGTACCCGGGTACTGCTCGAGCAGCGAATAGAAGGCCCGCTCGGGGGTGTTCATGGCGACCTCGCCGAAGGCCTCATTTCCGCCGCGCACCAGCGCCAGCGCGCTGTTGCCGAAGATCGAGATCCACAACAGGATGAAGGCGAAAGGAACTACCAGAACGCCGGTGACAAACTGGCGAATGGTTCGCCCACGCGAAATGCGGGCGAGGAACAGTCCGACGAAGGGCGCCCAGGCAATCCACCACGCCCAGAAGAAGAGCGTCCAGCCATTGAGCCACTCATCGGGCCGGTCATAGGCGAAGGTATCCAGCGCCATGCCCGGGAAGTTCGCGAGGCTGTCGCCGATGTTGATGATGATGCCGTCGAAGAGGTAGGCGGTACCGCCGACGATCAGCACAAAGAGCATCAGCGCAATGCACAGCAACACGTTGAGTTCGGATAGCCGGCGAATGCCTTTTTCCACACCGGTCAGTACCGAGATCGTGGCCATGAAGACGGCCGAGACGATCAGCACGATCTGCCAGCTCATGTTCTCGGGAATTCCGAACATGAAATTCAACCCATAGTTCAGCTGGGCCACGCCGATGCCCAGCGAGGTCGCGATGCCGAAAATCGTACCCAGCATGGCCGCGATATCCACGGAGTGGCCGATCCAGCCATTGATCCGGCGGCCCAGCAGCGGGTAGAGGGCGGAGCGGATCGACAGCGGAAGATTGTGCCGGTAGGCAAAATAGCCCAGCGCCAGTCCGATCAGCGCGTAGAGCCCCCATCCCAGCAATCCGTAGTGGAAGAGCGTCCAGACCACCGCTTGGCGGGCCGCCTCAACGGTTGAACCCTCTCCGGTAGGTGGCGCCAGGTACTGCGTGATCGGTTCGGCCACCGAGAAGAACATCAGGTCGATGCCGATGCCGGCCGCGAAAAGCATCGAAGCCCAGGTGAAAACGTTGAAGGTCGGCCGTGAATGATCCGGCCCCAGCCGGGTCTTGCCGACCTTCGAAATGGCGATGCTGATGACGAAGACGAGCACCGAGACGACGATGAGCGTGTAGTACCAGCCGAAGTTCTTGCCGATCCAGGCGACCGTGGCTCCGATCACCGCGTCGGCAGACTCCCTATCGAGAATGGCCCACAGGGCGATGCCGAGCACCAGCGAGGCCGAACCGAAAAAGACAACTCGATTGATTCGAGTTTCTTTCTGGACCGGTTCGGGCACCTTGGCTTGGTCGTTGGGTTTGCTTGGCGGTTCGGAATCATTCTTAGCCGTTGACATGCGTTCAAACCTACTCAAATTCGTGTCGAAAAGCACCCGAAACCGTGAATCCGAGGCACCGCGAGCATCCGAATTTGTGCCGCCGGGTCTAGTTATACCGGCTTGCTGGCGCGCCTGGCCGCCTTCGCCATCCGCTGCTTCGAGATAGTCCTCACAACCAGCAAAAACGCCCGTGACCTACCCTTTCGAGTCGGCCACGGGCGTCGGAAACTGCGTGCGCTAGAGCACGTCGGTAGCTCCGGAGGCCTTGAGCTTCTCCACCGTCTGCTTGACCTTCTGCGCGTGCTCCTTGGTCGTGACGAGCAAGGCGTCGGCCGTATCCACGACGATCACATCGTCGATTCCGATCAGCGCAACCACCCGGGGGCGATCCCCATAGACTACGCCGGTGGCATTATCCGAATACACCCGAACGTTCTCCCCCAGAGAGATCACCCCGGTGTCCTCGCTGGCCTTGTTCAGCCGACCGATGGCGGCGAAGTCCCCGACGTCATCCCAGTTGAAAACGCCGGGAATCACCGCGACGTCGCCGGCGGCCGCGGCGGGCTCGGCCACCGCGTAGTCGATCGCGATCTTGGGCAGGTCGGTCCAGACCGCGTTCATGACGGCTTCGCGCTCGTCGGTATCCCACGCCTCGGCGATGCGCATCAGGCCGGCATGCAGATCTGGCTCGTTCGACTTGAGGTGCTCGAGCATCAGCCCCACGGGGGCGACGAACATTCCGGCATTCCAGAGGAATCCCCCGCCGGCCAGGTAGCCGCGGGCCGTATCCTCATCCGGCTTCTCCACGAATTCCACGACGGCGCGGGCGGTGGGCGCGTTGGCAACATTCAGCAAATCGCCGGCCTTGATGTAGCCAAAGGCCGTCGAGGCATGAGTCGGATGGATGCCGATCGTCACGATCTTGCCCGTGGCCGCGGTATGGATCGCTTCGCTCAGCGCCTTCTGGAAGATGTCCACCGGGCCAATGACCTGGTCGGCGGCGAAAGAACCCATGATGATATTCGGGTCACGGCGATACAGGATGGCTGCGGCGAGTCCGATCGCGGCCGCCGAATCACGTGGCTCGGGTTCGAGCACCAGGTTCTCGTCACACAGTTCGGGGAGCTGGTCCATGACCGCGCCGCGGTGGGCACGACCGGTGACGACCATAATCCGCTCACCGGCCAATGGCACCAACCTGTCGTACGTCGCACGGATCAGGGTAGAACCCGAGCCGGTGAGATCGTGCAGGAATTTGGGAGCCGAGGCTCGGGAGAGGGGCCACAGTCGGGTTCCGACGCCACCGGCCGGAATCACGCCATGGAATCGCGCTAAAAGGTCTGCATTCACGAGCACAACACTAATTCATTCGGTGGGCAAACCCGGTCATTGAAGCTCTCGGGCGATCAATAAATACGAAACGTGTCTATGCGTTATTACGCGCGTATTTCCGGCCTTCTGGCGCATATTTGCCACTATTCGGTGAACATACTCACAAGGGCGAGACTCAAGATAGAACCGAGGCTCATATGTGGTTTAGACTCGCACAAGGAACGCTCGCACAAGTGCGTCAAATCTCATTGTGTGCAATATACACATGCGCCGTTGCGAGCCTTGGAGGTTTAGTTCAGTGTCGAAGACTTCGTCAGGCACCCTATACCGCGGCCGTGAAGGCATGTGGTCCTGGGTGGGACACCGGGTCACCGGTGTCGTTATTTTCCTTTTTCTTTTAGTGCACGTGCTTGATACAGCACTTGTACGCGTCGATGCCAGTGCATACGACGCAGTGATTGCCACGTACAAAAACCCCCTGATGGCACTCGGTGAAACCGCTTTGGTCGCCGCCATCCTCTTCCACGCATTCAATGGACTGCGTCTGATCTTGGTTGACTTCTGGAAGCAGGGCACCAAGTACCAGCGCCAGCTGTTGTGGGGCGTCATCGGCGTTTGGGTCGTTGTATTCGCCGGCTTCGCAATCCGCCACCTCTCGCTTGCATTCGGAGGACACTAAACCATGAGCGCAGAAATTGCTGCCCCCCGTAGCCAGCGTATAGACCCGAAGTATGTTCGCGGACCAAAGTCCCGCAGCAGCTTCGAGATGCTCGCATGGCTGTTCATGCGCCTATCCGGCGTAGTACTGGTCGTTCTGATCTTCGGTCACCTGATCGCCAACCTGCTGACCGGCACGGGCATTAACGCCCTGTCCTTCGGCTTCGTTGCCGGCAAGTGGGCCTCACCAATCTGGCAGTTCTGGGATTTGGCGCTGCTTTGGTTGGCGATGCTGCACGGCACCAACGGTGTGCGTACCATCATCAACGACTACGCCGAGAAGCACGCAACCCGTGCCTGGCTCAAGGGCGTCCTCTATGTGTCGACGATCTTCATCATCGTGCTTGGCTCCCTGGTGATCTTCACCTTCGATCCTTGCGTTGTGAACAGCCCGTTGCCACAGTGCTAAAACCCCTTTTTTAGCCACACAGATTTTTCAGAAAAGAGAGCATCAAGAATGCAGGTACACAAGTACGACGTAGTCATCGTCGGTGCCGGTGGTGCAGGTATGCGTGCCGCGATCGAGTCCGGTCAGCGCGCGCACACCGCAGTGCTTACCAAGCTTTACCCAACCCGTTCGCACACCGGTGCGGCCCAGGGCGGCATGTGCGCAGCACTTGCCAACGTCGAGGAAGACAACTGGGAGTGGCACACCTTCGACACCGTCAAGGGTGGCGACTACCTGGTGGACCAGGACGCAGCGGAGGTCATGGCGAAGGAAGCCATCGACGCCGTGCTCGACCTGGAAAAAATGGGTCTTCCGTTCAACCGCACCCCGGATGGCAAGATCGATCAGCGCCGCTTCGGCGGCCACACTCGTGACCACGGCAAGGCCGCCGTGCGTCGCGCCTGCTACGCAGCTGACCGCACCGGTCACATGATTCTGCAGACCCTGTACCAAAACTGCGTCAAGCACAACGTTGAGTTCTACAACGAGTACTACGTGCTGGATATGCTCATGGTTGAGGAGGATGCCTACCGCGAGGACGGCACCGCCTACAAGCAGAAGCGCGTTGCCGGCGTCGTTTCCTACGATCTGGCTACCGGCGAGCTGCACATCTTCCAGGCCAAGTCGGTTGTCTTCGCAACCGGCGGCGCGGGCAAGGTCTTCAAGACCACCTCGAACGCACACACCCTGACCGGCGACGGCATGGGCATCGCCTTCCGCAAGGGCATCCCGCTGGAAGACATGGAATTCGTGCAGTTCCACCCGACCGGCCTGGCCGGCTTGGGCATCCTGCTTTCCGAAGCGGCCCGTGGCGAAGGCGCGATCCTGCGCAACTCCGAGGGTGAGCGCTTCATGGAGCGTTATGCTCCGACCATTAAGGACCTCGCTCCGCGTGACATCGTCGCACGTTCGATGGCCAATGAGGTGCGTGAAGGCCGCGGCTGCGGCCCGAACAAGGACTACGTGCTGCTCGACCTGACCCACCTGGAACCGGCGCATATCGATGCGAAGCTTCCAGACATCACCGAGTTCGCCCGCACCTACCTGGGCGTTGAGCCGTACACCGAGCCAGTTCCGGTCTTCCCGACCGCGCACTACGTGATGGGCGGCGTGCCAACCAACATCGAGGCCGAGGTCCTGCAGGACAACGACACCGTGATCCCGGGCCTCTTCGCCGCCGGCGAAGTTGCTTGCGTTTCGGTCCACGGCTCGAACCGTCTGGGCACCAACTCGCTGCTGGACATCAACGTGTTCGGCAAGCGCGCTGGCCTCTCCGCGGCCAAGTACGCGGCCACCGCGGACTTCGTGGAACTTCCGGAAGATCCAGAGAAGTTCACCAGCTCCCAGATCGACTCCATGCTGAACTCCACCGGCACCGAGCGCGTTTCGGTACTGCGCAAGGAACTTCAGGACATCATGGATGCGAACGTCCAGGTGTTCCGTGACAAGGATTCGCTGGATCGTGCACTGGTAGTCATCGAGGAACTGCGCGAGCGCTACAAGAACGTTTCGGTCCAGGACAAGGGCAAGCGTTTCAACCTTGATCTGCTTGAGGCCATCGAGCTCGGCTTCCTGCTGGACATGGCAGAGGTCATGACCGCTGCAGCCATGCACCGCAAGGAATCACGCGGCGGACACTACCGCGAAGATTACCCGAACCGCGACGACGAGAACTTCATGAAGCACTCGATGTCGTACCGCGACGCAACGGCTACCACCGAGGGCATTTCCGGCATTCGCATGGAAACCAAGCCCGTAATCTTCACCCGTTACCAGCCGATGGAGCGTAAGTACTAATGAGCACGGAACTTCCGGAACCAGCATCAAAGATTGAACTCAAGCCAGGTGTCGGCGGCGGCGGAGAGATCCCTACCTTCGACATCACCTTGCGTGTTCGCCGGTACACCCCGGAGAGCACCGCTGACGCTTACTGGGAAGACTTCAAGCTGACCATGTACGGCACGGACCGCGTGCTGGACGCCCTGCACAAGATCAAGTGGGAGCACGACGGTTCGCTGTCCTTCCGCCGCTCTTGCGCCCACGGCGTCTGCGGTTCCGATGCGATGCGCATCAACGGCCGCAACCGCCTGGCCTGCAAGTCCCTGCTCAAGGATCTGGACACCTCCAAGCCGATCACCGTTGAAGCCATCAAGGGCCTGCCCCTTGAAAAGGATCTCATCGTTGACATGGAACCGTTCTTCCAGTCCTACCGCGAGGTCATGCCGTTCCTGATCAACGAAGGCCATGAGCCTTCCGGCGAGCGTTACCAGTCGGCAGAAGACCACGCCAAGTTCGAGGACACTACCAAGTGCATTCTTTGCGCCGCGTGCACCTCGTCTTGCCCGGTCTTCTGGACCGACGGCCAGTACTTCGGCCCGGCAGCCATCGTCAACGCGCACCGCTTCATCTTCGACTCGCGCGATGATGCAGGCGACATGCGTCTGGAGATCCTGAACGACAAGGAAGGCGTGTGGCGTTGCCGCACCACCTTCAACTGCTCCGAAGCTTGCCCACGTGGCATCCAGGTGACCAAGGCTATCGCCGAGGTCAAGCAGGCGATCCTGTCGCGCACCATCTAAGGATTCTTCCTTAACCCGCCAAGGGGCTCGAACCATCCGGTTCGGGCCCCTTCGCGTTAACTGCTGGCAACCAGCGGAGGAATTCCCGCCAGCGTATTTTGACCGATTCTGATTTGTGGCATGATGAGCAACAAGGGAGCTGGCGGCGACGCCAGCAGCCCTAAAAATTTCACAGACTTCCACGCACGCCACCCGTCCGTGGTTGAGGCCCATGCACAGGGCGTCCGCGACGCAGCTGCCCGCGGAGCGCACGGGGTAAACCCGTTCCTGGCAAATATGTAATTTCCACGCAAAGGAGAAACAATGGCTGAGAACAAGAACGTGAACCCCTCTGGTTCGACCACCCAGGCTGGCATTCCGACGGTCAGCGATCGCAACTCGCTCACCGTAGGCGCCGACGGGCCGATCGTCCTGCACGACCACCACCTGGTCGAAACCCTGCAGCATTTCAACCGGATGAACGTTCCGGAACGCCGCCCGCATGCCAAGGGCTCCGGCGCTTTCGGCGAATTCGAAACCACCGAAGACGTTTCGCAGTACACCAAGGCGGCCCTGTTCCAGCCCGGCGTCAAAACCGAAACCCTGATGCGCTTCTCCACCGTCGCCGGCGAGCTCGGCTCCCCGGACACCTGGCGCGATGTGCGCGGCTTCTCGATGAAGTTCTACACCACCGAAGGCAACTTCGATCTGGTCGGCAACAACACCCCGGTATTCTTCGTGCGCGACCCGATGAAGTTCCCGCACTTCATCCGCTCGCAGAAGCGCCTGCCCGACTCTGGGCTGCGCGACGGCACCATGCAGTGGGACTTCTGGACGCAGAACCCCGAATCCGCCCACCAGGTCACCTACATCATGGGCCAGCGCGGCCTGCCGAAGACCTGGCGCGAAATGAACGGCTACGGATCGCACACCTACATGTGGGTCAACGCCAATGGCGAGAAGTTCTGGGTGAAGTACCACTTCCTGAACCAGCAGTCCGAGAAGTTCGAAACCATGGGCGGGGAGAGGGCCGAATCGCTGGCCGGCTCCGATGCCGAATTCCACCGCCGCGACCTGTTCGAGAACATCAAGGCCGGCAACTTCCCGAAGTGGGACCTGTACATCCAGGTCATGCCGTACGACGAGGCCAAGACCTACCGCTACAACCCATTCGATCTGACCAAGGTCTGGTCGAAGAAGGACTACCCGCGCATCAAGGTCGGCACGATGACGTTGAACCGCAACCCGGAGAACTTCTTCGCGCAGATCGAACAGGCGGCCTTCTCCCCGGGCAATATGGTTCCCGGCATGGGCATGAGCCCGGACAAGATGCTGCTGGGCCGCAACTTCGCCTACGCGGACGCCCAGCGCTACCGCATCGGCACCAACTTCCAGCAGCTGCCGGTGAACAAGCCGAAATGCCCGGTCACCTCGTACAACTTCGAGGGAAGCATGACCTACGAGCACACCTCGGATCGCAGCGTCTACGCCCCGAACTCCTTCGGCGACAGCTACAGCGACCAGACCGGCCCGGCGGATAACTCCTTCGAGTCCGATGGCGAGCTGGTCCGCTCGGCCTACACCCTGCGTGAGGACGATGGCGACTTCGTCCAGCCAGGCATCCTGGTGCGCGAGGTGATGGACGACGCCCAGCGCGCCGAACTCGTGGAAACCGTCACCGGCGCGCTGGGCGGAGTGATCGAACCGGTGCTCACCAACGCCATCGAATACTGGAAGAATATCGACCCGGACGTCGGAGCCAAGATCGAAGCCAACGTGCGCGCCCAGTAGGCATTGCGCGGCGCTCTTCCGGGTGCAGGAGAGTGAGCTGAAACAGGTTGGTCCCCGCGAACATTCGCGGGGACCAACCTGTTTTTTTGCTTAACCGTTAGCGTGCTGTAGCTCCCGTTAGCGATTCTGACTGATTTTCGGGTTCATCGCACTTATGCGGATCGGGTTCCGATTCCAGGACTGCTTCCGTTTCATGCTCCGGGGAGACTTGCTCCCGGTTTGTGCCCGTTGCTCCAAGGGCGGGAACGTCTTCCCCGTTGAAAACCCGGCGGACCCGGTCGATATCCAGGGATTTGTCCCACCAGGCGATGAACAACGTAGCCACCGCATTGCCGCAGAAGTTCACCAGAGCACGGCACTCGGACATGAATTTGTCGATGCCGAAGATCAGCATAATGCCCGCTGCCGGAATGGTGCCCAATGTGCTCAGCGTTGCCGTCAGTGCGATGAATCCACCGCCGGCCACGCCTGCCGCGCCCTTCGAGGTCAGCAGCATCACCGCAAGCATTCCAATCTGCTGACCGACGGTAAGGTCCGTGTTGGTGGCCTGGGCTATATACACGGCAGCCAGCGACAGGTAGATCGCCGCCCCATCGAGGTTGAAGCTGTAGCCGGTAGGGACCACCAGGCCCACGGTTTCCTTCTTCACTCCTGCATGTTCCAGCTTCTTCATCAGCCCCGGAAGAGCCGGTTCGGCCGTTGAGGTACCCAGGATCAGCAGCAGTTCTTCGCGGAAGTGCTTAAACATCTTGAAAATGTTCAGTCCCAAGAAGGCCATGATTCCGCCAAGGAAGAAGACGACGAAGACGATAGAAGTGCCATAGAAGAGCAGGATCAGCCAGCCCAAGCTTGAGAGCGTTTCCACCCCGTATTTGCCCACGGCGAAGGCCATGGCGCCAAAGGCGCCCAGCGGGGCTGCTTTCATGATGAAGTTCAACACCTTGAAGATGACCGTTGTCAGACGCTGAACCATCTCCAGCACTGGGGCACCTATTTTACCGACCGCGTTGATCGCGATACCGAACACCACAGCCATGAAAATGATCTGCAGGATGTCGCCCTCGACGAATGGCGAAGCGACGGATCCCGGGATGATATGGGTGAGGAATTCCCACCACTGCTGGTTCTCGCCCTTGTCTATGAGTTCGGCCGCCTGGCCGGTGGTTTCGATCTTGCTCGCATCGGCGTTCACACCGTCACCCAAGCGGAAGATGTTGATCGCTACTAGTCCCAGGAGCATTGCGCAGATGGTGCCGATCTGGAAGTAGCCTAATGCCTTGAGCCCCGTGGCTCCGACCTTCTTCAGGTCGGCAACGCTGGCGATGCCGCCAACAATGGTCAAAAAGACGATGGGACCGATGAGCATTTTCATCGCTTCGACAAATGTCGTACCGATCGGTTGCATGGCTTGACCGGTCTTCGGCGCGAGCCAGCCCAGAATGATGCCGGCGACGATGGCGATCAGCACCCAGAAGTACAATTGCCGGTACCAGCGCTTGCGTACGGGAGGGTTGCTTTCGCTGTGCATGGTATTGCCCATGATTCCTACCTCAGTGTTGGAATAAGTCTTACTCCGTGGATCTCAGGCGTGCTTAGGAGCGAGACTAGAAAATATGTGGGGGGGTCGAAGACTAAGTCGCTCCGTGGGCGGAGTGCGGACTCTCGGGTCGGGTCGAGCACCCGACCCGAGAGCGCCGTGGCGCAGCTTAGACGGCTGCCAGGGTGCTGCTCAGCGCGTGGACGATGGCTTCGGTGACTGCTTCCGTGTCGGCGTTGCCGCCGATGTCCCGGGTCAGGTTTCCGGAGCCGGTGGCGACCTCGATGGCCGCCTCCACTCGGCGCGCCTCCTGCTCAAGGCCAAAGTGCTCGAGCATCAGCGCGGCGCTGGCGATCGCACCAATCGGATTGCAGATCCCCTGGCCAGCGATATCCGGAGCGGTGCCGTGGACCGGTTCGAACATCGAGGGGAAACGGCGTTCCGGATTCAGGTTCGCGCTGGCCGCCAGGCCCAGGCTGCCGGCGAGAGCCGATCCGAGATCCGAAAGGATGTCCGCATTGAGATTTGAGGCCACGACCACCGAGAGTTCTTCCGGATTCAGGATGAACTTCGCGCTCATCGCGTCGACGAGCACGCTTTCAGTGCGCACCTCCGGGTAATCCAGGGCCACCCGGTTGAAGACCTCGTCCCAGAGCACCATGCCGTACTGCTGGGCATTCGATTTGGTGACTGAGGAGACCTTCTTCACCGTGCGAGTGCGAGCCAGATCGAAGGCGAAGCGGATGATGCGTTCGCAGCCCTTCTCGCTGAACAACGCGGTCTGCAACGCGATTTCGTTGCCCGGTCCACGGCCCGATAGGTTGCGCCCGCCCAGTCCCGCGTACTCGCCCTCGCTATTCTCGCGCACGACGATCCAATCAAGTTCGGTGTCGTCGGCCTTGCGCAGCGGCGAGGTGACACCGGGCAGGAACTTCACTGGTCGGATGTTGGCCCACTGGTCGAAGTTCTGCGTGATGTTCAGGCGCAGACCCCACAGGCTGACATGGTCGGGGACGTTTTCCCAACCGACGGCACCGAAATAGATCGAGTCGAAGTCCTTCAACGTTTCCAGTCCGTTCGGATCCATCATGACCCCGTGCTGGGCGTAGTATTCACAGCCCCAAGGAAATTCGGTCCAGTCGAAGGCGAATTTGCCCGAGGATTGCTCGGCGATGGTGTCAAGCACGCGGCGCCCCGCCGCAACAACTTCCTTGCCGACGCCGTCGGCCGGGATTGAAGCGATCTTGAATACCTTGGTCTGGCTCATAGCGTTCTCCTCTGGAGTGAAAGTGTTCCGCGTCACATGCGAACTTAGTTTCAATTAGACCGGCTCCGCTGAATTGCGTCCAAGACTGAAATTGCATATTCCGAATAGGAAAAACCTATGAGTGGTGGCCAAGACTCGACGCGGCATACGCTTCGGCGACGCTCAGAAACGCCCGGGCTGCCGGCGTCAGGTTCGACTGCCTGCTGATAATCGCCACATGCAATTCGGCCACAGGCTCCAGCCGCGTCACGCGAAGTCCCGAACGGCGCGCCAGCGGCGCCCACGAGACGGGGAGGATCGCGTGCCCCACGCCGGCCAACACCAGCGGAAGTATCGAGGTGCGATGTGCAACCTCCGCCACGATCTCAATGTTGACGCCACCGGCGAGAAGGTCGTCAACCAGGGCGCGCATCAGTGAGCCCCGCTGCGAGATGATGACGCGTTCCCCACCGAGATCCTGGCCACTGAGCACCTCGCGTGCCCCAAAATTATCGGCCGTCGGATTGATGATCAGCATCAGCGGCTGGCGTTCGAGTTGCACCACGTCGACCCCGGGGGCGGTGATGGGCCGATCCGCGCCAAGCAGTCCTATTTCATTGCTGCCGTTACGCACCGAGGAAACCACATCGTCGACGGTAAACGCCGCGGCGGTGCTCACGGAGATCTGCGGATAGCGTTCGGTGTAGCCGGCTATCAGCGTGGTCAGCGGTTCGATTGCGGGCGAGGGCATGGCGATCAGCTCCAGGCGCCCGCGGCGCACCCCCTTCAACGCTGACATGGCCGAATGCGCGGCATCCAGGTCCCGGACCACCAGTCGCGCGGGTCCCACAAGCTCCTTGCCGGCCTCGCTGAGCACGGCCCTGCGCCCGACCCTGTGGAATAGCGGCAGCCCGATTTCCCGTTCAAGGCTTTTGATAGTTTGCGACAGCGATGGTTGTGCGATCAGCAAATGCTCGGCCGCCCGATTGAACCCCTCATGGTCGACCACCGCTAGAAAATACCTCAGCTGCCGAACATCCATGTCTCTCCTCCGCCGCGTTGCCCTGGCCATCACCGTGGCCCACTGACTATTATGTGATGCACCCCACGGGTCGCGTCACATCGTGAGTCAGTATGTGTAGCGCTGTTGGGGTTCCGTGCAGCTGGCCGGACAGAGAAAAACCCCGTGGAACATTTTTGTTCCACGGGGTTTTTGCTTTCCGTTCGGTTAACGCTAGCATCGCAGCGCGAGTTCCTCGCTGAGATTCCACGCCCCGCCGCGGGTGTCGAACAGCTGCAAAGTCCGCACCTCGAAGCTCAGCTCCACCTCGCGCAGCTGTTCCTGCGCGGCATCCAGGTCCGCACTGGGCACGTTCTGCGCGATCGTCAGGTGCGGGTGGTACTCGAATTGCGATTCGTGGCGCAACTGGTCGGCCAGCAGCTGCCGATGCAGCTCCCAGCACCGCTCGGCCCCCGCCGCCAGCGGCAGGTAGACCACCTCGCTGGCCGGGCGGAAGGAGCCGACCGAGGCGAGCCGCACCTCAAAGCACGCACTGCCCTGGGCAACTCGGCGCACCTGCCTGGCCGCCTGCTCCCAGGACTCGCCGTAGGACCCGGAAATCAAGGTGATATGCGGGGCGATCGGCTCGGTCGCCGCTCCCCCATAAACCCGCCGCCATTCGCGCAGCACGCTGCGCTGTGGTTCGGGCACGGGAATGACGACCCCCAGCGTGAAGCGGGGCTCGAGCATTCCGGCCTGCGGCTCGATCACGGTTAGCCGTGGCTTCCCAGCGGCGGCAGGAAGCCGACCTTCTCGTAGACATCGGTTATCGTCGCCGAGGCCACCGTGCGCGCCTTGGCGGCCCCGGCCAGCAGCAGCCGGTCCAGTTCCGCCGGGTCATCGAGCAACGCCAGGGTGCGCTCGCGGATCGGGGTGAGCCGTTCCACCACGGCCTCGGCCACGGCCACCTTCAGGTGCCCGTACATCTTGCCCTCGAATTCGGCGACCAGCTCGGTCACCTGGCGCCCGGTCATCGCCGCCAGGATGTCCAGCAGGTTCGAGACCCCGGGCTGCTCCTGCCGGTCGTAGGCGACGACGCTGCCCGCATCGGTGACCGCGGACTTGATCCGCTTGGCGATCAGCTTCGGCTCGTCGAGCACGTTGATCAGCCCGGCCGGGGACTCTGCGGACTTGGACATCTTGGAGGTCGGGTTCGCCAGGTCGTAGATGCGCGCCCCTTCCTTCGGGATGAAGGCCTCGGGCACCACAAAGGTCTCGCCGAAGCGGTGGTTGAAGCGCTTGGCCAGGTCGCGGGCCAGCTCCACATGCTGGCGCTGGTCATCGCCCACCGGCACGCCTTGGGGCTGGTAGAGCAGGATGTCCGCGGCCATCAGCATCGGGTAGGTGAACAGCCCGACGCTGGACTGGTCGGACCCGCCCTTGGAGCTCTTGTCCTTGAACTGGGTCATCCGGCTCGCCTCGCCGAAACCGGTGAGGCAGTTCAGCACCCAGGCCAGCTGCGCGTGCTCGGGGACCTGGGACTGGACGAACAGCGTGGATTTCTCCAGATCGATGCCGCCGGCGATGTACTGGGCCGCGGTCACCCGGGTGCGCTTGCGCAGCTCGGCCGGGTCCTGCGGCACGGTGATCGCGTGCATATCGGGGATGAAGAAGAACGCCTCGTAGTCGTCCTGGGCCTTGACCCAGTTGACCAGCGCGCCGAGGTAGTTGCCCAGGTGCAGCGAGTCGGCCGAGGGCTGCATGCCCGACAGGACGCGGGGACGGGTGGTGGTGGCGAATGTTTCGCTCATGGGATGAAGTGGTCCTTTAGAACTGGTAGTCGACGACCAGCGGTGCATGGTCGGAGAAGCGCAGATCGTAGGCCGAGGCACGGTCTACGTGGGATTTGATGGCCTTCGCCGCGAGCTGCGGCGTGGCCATCTGGTAATCGATGCGCCAACCGGCATTATTGTCGAAGGCCTGCCCGCGGAAAGACCACCAGGTGTAGGGACCCTGGGCTTCGGGGCCGGCCAGTTCGCGGGCCACGTCCTTGTACCCGATCTCCGCGCCGAAGAACCCGTCGAAGTAGGCGATCTCCTCGTCCATCACGCCGGCGCGCTTATTGTGGTTCGGCTTCCAGTTCTTGATGTCCTTCTCGGTGTGCACGACGTTCAAATCGCCCACCACCAGCACGTGGTCCTTCTCGTTCTTCAGCTCGAGCAGGCGCACGTTCATGCGTTGAAGGAAACGGTACTTGTCCACCTGCTTCTGGGTGTTCAGCTCCCCGGAGTGCACATAGGCGGAGACCACGCACAGCGTGCTGCCGTCTTCCATGGTGAAGTCCGCTTCCACCCAGCGCCCGGATTCGGCGAAGTACTCCTCGCCGATATCCCCGCGCACCGCGGTCGGCTCGGCGCGCGAAAGCACCGCCACCCCGGCGCGGCCCTTGTCCTTGGCTTCGGCGTGCAGAATGTGCCAGCCCTCGCCGATCAGCTCGCGCACGATCGCATCCGGCGCGCGCACCTCCTGCAGGCACAGGATGTCCGCGTCGCGGGCGGCGATCCAGTCGGCCATATTGCGCTTGTAGGCTGCGCGAATGCCGTTGACGTTGACCGAGGCGACGCGCACGGCGCCCTGAAGCTTGCTCAAAATTTCCACGCTGGTAGGTATCACAGTTCCACCTTACAAAAAGACAGCGCAACGTTCGGCGTGAACGTTGCGCTGCGCGGTAACAAAATAATTTAGTTGACGATCTCGCCGTCGATGGCCTCGCCGGAGGGCTTCATCATGTCGCGCGCGTTGGTCGCGGTCATTTGGATGGTTTCCAGGGCGCGGTCGATCATTTCCGCGGAGTTCTCCGCGTTCTGCTCGCGCTGCTCGGCGATCACCCGGGCCTGCACCTGGATGATCTTGAAGGAGTGGTCCAGCTTCATATCGCGCTGGCTCGTGCCTTCGTCGACGACGACGGTGGAGCCACCTTGCGCGCGGCCGGTGGCTGCCGCGGTGGCTTCGCGCAGCGAGCTGTTGATCTTATCCGCCCCGCGCTTCAGGCCGAACATCATGAACGCCGCAAGCAGCAGCCAGCCGGCGGAGATCGCGACGATGAACCAGCCGACGACCTCGTTCGAGTTGGCGGCGAACACGACCGCCACCAGGAGGACGACGACCATCACTGCCATGGCCAGAGTCGATGCGTTCAGGGTGACTTTCTTGCCCTGCTTCGCGGTGCTGCCTAGAGGTTCCATAGCTGAAATTATCTCATTTTGGCTCCGCGCTGACCAATTTTCAGGCCACCGGTTCGCCCACAGCGTGCCCCCGTGGCGCTAGGAATTGAATACGCGACTCATGAAGTCCCCCAGAGACATCCCGTCCAGCGCCGCCCGGATGATCAGAAAGCCGGCGATGCCCACCACCCAACCGAGGGTTTCCTGCGCGTAGCCGCCCAGTTTTCTGCCCACCCGTTGCAGCCAGTTATCCAAGCGGTCTCCGGCCGCCGCGCGGATGGCCGCGAAAATGAGGCCCGGGACGATCATCACCACGCAGTAGATCGCCAGCAAGGAGAGCTGCATCGGTTCGGACCAACCGCTCTGCTTGAGTATCGCCATGGCGCCGAGGTAGGGAAGCATCGTGGGCAGTTCCAGCAACCCCGCGACCAGCGCCAGCACCGCGATCCCGGACTTGCTATCCAGTGCCCGGGCCAGGAACCCGCGCAGGTTCTTCGGTATTTGCGGCCCGGCAGCCCCCGGCGTAGCTGGGTCCGTTGGCTCCGCGCGCTCTCGGGACGCGCCACCGACGGCCGATTTGCGCAGCGCAGCGGCCTTTTGCGCATCGGTTTTGTAGGTCAACGCCCAGATGATCATGCCCGCCCCGAGCAACAGGCTGAGCAGCCTGATCGTCGGGTGTTGGAAGAAGCCGGCCGGAACCAGTCCCGCACCAAGGTTCCATCCCGAGCCGATCAGCACGCCAATCACCCAGTAGAACGCCGCGAGCAGCCCCAGATACACAATCACACGCGGGATGGCTCGCCGGTAGTCGCGCCGCAGCAGCAACCAGATCGGGATGACCAGGGTGCCGATGCTTGTCGCGTCGATGAGCGCGAGGATTAGCAGCATCAGGCCCGGGGACTGCATCAAGAAGTTCATGCTTCTCACTGTGCGGCTTCGCTACGTGCTTGAAAATCGGGCAACGGGCCACCTGGCCTCCTACTTTAGGAGGACGCGAGGCGGCCGGAATAACGGGCATGCTTAATGGGTGAGAAGAAAACTAGCGCAGCTGCTGCGCCGCCTGGGCAGCGGGGATCAGGAACCCGAAACCGTAGGCATGTACTTGCTGCTCACCTCCGTGCTGCACTTGGCAAATCTGGTCAATCCGCCGCTGGCGGGTTTTGCTGCGCTGGCCGGATGGTGGTTCCCGGTGCTGGCCCTTGGCACGGCTCCGCTGTTTCTGCGCCGCCGGATGCCCACGCTCTGCGCCTTATGGCTGCTGCTGTTCGCGGCATTGCTGCTGGCGATGGGCAGCATCGGCGGGTATTTCCTGCTCTTCGAATCCGTATTCACCATCTACCTGCTGGCCGGCACACCGGTGCGGCGCTGGACGCTGATCGTGTTGAGCCTGGTCACGCTCACCGTGGCCGGGTACATCTGGGCGAAGACCGGATCCACCTCCGATGCGGTGCTGGCGATCTTCATCGCCGGGTTTGTCTTCTTCACCCCGATGCTCTGGGCCGAGAACGTGCGTACCGCCAAGGAACTGGCGCACATCGAATCGGCGCGGGCCGCCGCGGTAGGCGCCGCCGCGGCGGATCGCGAGGAACTGTTGGTGGCCGAGCATCGGGCGTCGAATATCGAGGAACGCACCGCGCTGGCCCGGGAGATGCACGACGTGCTTTCCGCACGGCTGTCCTCCATCGCGCTGCTCAGCGGCGCACTGCTCGAACGCGAGCCGGTGACCAGCCGGCCTGATCTGCGCGCCCCGCTGGAAAGCATCCGTGCCGAATCGGTAGCCGGGCTGCAGGAGATGACCTCGATGGTGCGCATGCTGCACGCGGGCGGCAGCTCGGCCCTGCGCGCGGACCTTAGCGGGTTGCCCGAACTGGTGCAGTCCTTCCAACAGGCCGGGCAGCGAATCCGCTATGACACCGGCGTGGATTCGGATCTGGCCCTGGTAGCCGAGCAGACCCAGACGGCGATCTACCGGACGGTGCGCGAGCTGCTGGTCAATCACGCAAAGCATGCGCCGGGCAGCGCGCTGCACCTGGAGCTGCTCCAGGCGCCGGCGGCCCTGGTGGTGCAGTCCAGCAATCCGCTGCGCGACGCGCCCGATTCGGCCGGCGCCCCTAGCGCTGGCGGAGCAGGCAGCGGGCTGAATAATATCCGTGCCCGCGTGCAGGCCCTGGGCGGGCACTGCGAATTTGGCAGCGGCAGCACATTCTGGACGCGGTGCGAATTCCCCACCGTCCCGGAAATCCAGCAGGGGAGCCGCATGAGATGAGCGTCAAAATCTTGATCGTCGACGATCATTCCACGGTGCGCATGGGGATCCGGCTGGTTCTCGAGGCCGACTCGTCCATCGAAGTCCTCGGCGAGGCGGCCGACGGCCGGCAGGCGGTGAGCATGGCGCGGGCGCTGCGCCCCGACGTGGTGCTCATGGATCTGCGCATGCCGATCCTCGATGGGGTCGCGGCGACAGCCGAAATCAGCTCCGCCGGATTGGCCCGCGTGCTCGTGCTGACCACCTTCGACGATGACGCCTACCTCTTCGGTGCGCTGCAGGCCGGCGCGCACGGGTTCCTGCTGAAAAGTTCCACGCCGACGCAAATCCTCGACGGGGTGAAAACGACCGCGCGCGGCTGTTCGGTGCTGGACCCCGAGGTGACTTCCCGCGTCGTGGCGCAGGCGATGGCGGCACTGGACCCGCACCCGGTGCCGCCCCCGCTGCCCGAGGCCCTCACCGACCGGGAATTGGAGGTGCTGGCGGGGCTCGGTGCGGGATTGAGCAACCCGCAGATCGCCGCGCGCTTGGGCATCGGGGAAACGACGGTGAAAACCCACGTATCCCGGGTGATGGGCAAGTTGTCGGTCAGCTCCAGATTGCAGGCGGCAAAGATCGCCTTTGCGCACTGGGGCTAGGCAAATCCCGCGCGGCTTACCAGCTCACCAGGCAGAACGGATGCTGTTGCGGGTCCAAATACACGCGGAAGGTCTTCGAGCCTTCACCGGTGAGCGCGGCACCGAGGGCGAGTACCTGCTGCTCGGCGAGATCCAGATCCTTGACCTTGACATCGAGATGCGCCTGCTGCGGGTGCAGATGCCCCGGCCATTCGGGGGCCACATAGGGGCTGACCGCCTGGAAAGCCAGTCCGGGACGGTCCGGTGCGTCGCCGATGCTCACCCAGTCCGGCTCATCGTCGAGCCGGATCATGCCCAGCAGCTGCTCATAGAATGTGGCCAACGCGCTGGGATCCTCGCAGTCGATGACCATGGCCTGCCATGTGCCAATCATTTCCTTAGCCCTTCGCCTTGAAAAGTCGTGTGTGCTTCGGATGCTTCCCATTATGCCCAGCCGCAGGCCCCGGCGATAGTGCCCGTCGGGGCAAGAATCCACGCTCTGCGGCGGTTCGGCCGTTGGCTTGGTGCGATGGGTTTTTGCCGATTTGGGCTAACTGCCGGCAGAACTCTGGTTCTCCGGTTGCGCACGCTGCCAGGACTCGTTCATCGCGGTAATGGCAAAGTCGATCAGGGCGAGCACCCGCGCCGAGAGCTGCGCCTTGCGCGGCCAGATCGCCACGACGGCGCTGGGATAGTTCGGCGGGTTGAGCCGGCGAATTGCCAGTTTGCGCCCCTCGAGCGATAGCTCGGCATTGTTCGGCCGTGACATCAGCAGCCCGTAGCCCAACCCGCGGCCAACCATCGCGTTGACCAGAATCATCTGCGGCACCGAGGCGGTGATCTTCGGCACCAGCCCGCGCGCCGCAAAAAGCTGCATGGTGTATTCGGTGCTCGGCACCGATTGGTACATGATCAACGGTTCCGTCACGAGATCGCTTAATTCCAGTGGCCGCTCAAGGCGCGCCAGCGGATGCTCGGGGTGCAGCACCACCTGCATCTCGGTCTCGTAGATGACCTGCTTATTCATCTCTTGCGGCAGCAACAGGTCGTAGACGAAGGCAACGTCGAGGTCCCCGGAGTTCAGCGCCGGGATCAGTTCCTCATGGGTGCCCACGCGCACGCTGACGTCCAGCTCCGGGTGCACCCGGGGAAATCCCTCGAGCAGCGCGGGGACCACATGGGGTGAGAGCGAAGCGAAGCAGCCAAAACGCACCGGACCGCGCAGCTTTCCCTCTTGGTGCGGAAAGGTCGCCTGCAGCTCATCGACCTGGGCAATGATTTTTCGCGCCATCGATGCGAAGTACTCCCCCGAGGCGGTCATCGAAACGCCATGGGCCTTGCGGCGCAGGCACAACGGTTCGCCGGCGATTTTTTCGATTGCGGTAATCGATTGGGACAAGGCCGATTCGGAAATCTTCAGCTCGCTGGCGGCCGAGCCTAGGGTGGCATGTTCGGGCAATTCGGCAATGATTTCCAGATGGCGCAGGGTGAACTTCGGCATACAGTTAAGTCTACCTTCAATAGTTCTGCAGATCTTTGAAGTTTACCTAAGGTTTGTGCGGTGCGACACTGTAGTGACTTACAACTCACGCAGTACTGGTTTTTTGGGGCCAGCGCAGCTCAGCGAGGAGCACCATGGGTAACACCGCAAACATCGCAGGACGGAGCGCCAAGTCCAATCAACGGCGCGTCGCTTTTGCCACCATCATCGGCACCACCGTTGAATGGTACGACTTCTTCATCTACGCCACCGCAGCCGGCCTGGTCTTCAGCCAGCTGTTCTTCGAACCGGCCGGCAAGGAAATTGGCCTGCTGATCTCCTTCGCCTCGGTGGGCCTGTCCTTCCTCTTCCGCCCGCTGGGTGCGTTCCTCGCCGGGCACTACGGCGACAAGATCGGCCGCCGGGCGATGCTGGTGCTTACGCTGAGCCTGATGGGCGCCGCGACGATGCTCATCGGCGTGCTGCCAACCTACGAGACCGCAGGCATCCTGGCGCCGATCCTGCTGCTGTCGCTGCGCATCCTGCAGGGCATCTCCGCCGGCGGCGAATGGGGCGGCGCGGTCCTGATGGCCGTCGAGCACGCACCCGATACCCATCGCGGACGTGCCGGTTCCTACCCGCAGATCGGCGTGCCGCTGGGCATGCTGCTCGCCTCGGGCACCATGGCGCTGATGACCGGCGTCATCTCCCCGGGCGAAGAATTCGTGCAGTGGGGTTGGCGCGTGCCGTTCCTGGCCTCCATCGTGCTGATCGCCGTGGGCTACTTCGTGCGCCGCGCGGTCGACGAGTCCCCGGTCTTCGAAGAGATCGCCGAGCAGAAGGCGCAGACCAAGGTGCCGATCCTCGAGCTGTTCCGCAAGCACTGGCGTCTGGTTGTCGTCGCGGCATTGGTATTCGCGGGCAACAACGCGGCCGGCTACATGACCACCGGCGGCTTTTTCCAGTCCTACACCACCGACCCGGATGGGCCAATCGGTCTGGAACGCACCGACGTGCTCATCGCGGTGGTCTTCGGGGCCGCAATCTGGCTGATCTTCACGATGATCGCCGGACTGCTGGCCGACGTGCTGGGCCGCGTGCGCACCTACCAGGTAGGCTTCGTGATTCTGGGACTGTCGATGTTCCCGGTCTTCGCGCTGGTCAACACCGGGTCGCTGGGCCTGCTCTACCTGGCCTTCGGCATCTTCGGCATCGGGCTGGGGCTGACCTACGGCGCCCAGTCGGCGCTGTACTCCGAAATGTTCCCCGCCTCGGTGCGCTTCTCCGGTGTGTCGATCTCCTACGCGATCGGCGCGATCGTCGGCGGCGCTTTCGCCCCGACCATCGCCCAGGCGCTGGTGCAAGCGACCGGCGGGACGAACGCGGTGGCCACCTACCTGCTGATCGTGGTGGCGATCTCGCTGATCGCAGTCTCGATGATCCGCGATCGGAAAGGCATCGACCTGTCCTTCCGCAATCAGGCCGAACAGGAAGTCGGCGCGCTGGTCTTCGACAAGCGCGTGGCAGAACCTGCCAAGGATCTGAGCAACCGCTAAACGGCACCTGGCATACAGCAATGCCCCGGCAAGAAACCAAATGGGTTTCCTGCCGGGGCATTGCCGTGCCCGTGGTGCTTAAAGTGCATGGATCTGCACGGCAAGATCCCGCATGGCAACGGCCGCGAGGGAGAGCCTGACCCCGGCTCCGTACACCATCGAGACCCCGACCCTTCGAACCGCCGGGTGAATTCGCTTGGTCACCAACCTCCGCCCTTCGTAGGTCAGATCAGAAGCGGGTCTCTGCACCAAAATCGCGTAGCCCATCCCCCGCCCCACCATCGAGCGGGTGACTTCGAAGTCGGTGGTGCGATACCTGATCCAGGGAGTCAGCCCCGCGGCTTTGAACACCATTTCTGTATGCTCTCGGCTAGGCGGCACGTCCAGCAGGATCATCGGCTCTGCGACGAGCTCCGCCAAGGCAACCTTCTGTTCACCGGCCAAAGCGTGGCCTGCCGGCAGCACCAGCGAGGGCTCGGTGGAAAAGAGCTTGGTCCGCTCCAGCCCGGCATCGAGCGAAAAATCGTAGACCAAGGCCAAATCCAGTTCGCCGGCCAACAACATCTCGTTGATGCGTTGCTGCGTTCCCGCATAGAAGTCCAGCTGCACCTGAGGGTGCAGCTGGCCATACACGTCCAAGAGCTCGGTGAGCACGGTGGGGGCCAAGGACGAGTAGCAGCCGATCTTTACCCGCCCACGCAGCACCTCTCCCACGCCGCTGGCCATTAGCTCCAGATCTTCGGCGCCTTCGATGAGATTGCGCGCCTGTGACAGCACGTAGCTGCCGGCAGGAGTGAGCTGCACCCCATGGGCTTTGCGCCGGATCGTCAGCTGGGTATTGAAGATCTTCTCCAACTCGTTCAGTGACCCGGTCACCGCCGAAGCCGATAGCGATAAGTTTTTCGCCGCGCCGGCTATCGATCCGGCCGCGCCGATCGCTACCAGGCATTCGAGCTGCCGCAGGGTAAAACGCATTTCAAAACCTCGCCTAAACCGTGGATACAGCTCACTTAAAACCAGTTTACCGACGATTGTGGCTTGTCGCACACTGGAGGAAGCCAGGAACATAACACGTACAGGAGCCCAGCCATGAGCACTTCCACCGACGCACCCGCCAGCTGCCCATTCAGTGGGGCAGCCGCCGAGGCTTCCAGCATTTCACCTGCGAAGGCCCGGCCGTCCAGCGAGACCGGAGCGGAAGCGCCTAGCGCGGACTGGGTCACCATCGCCGACTTGCACGACGATCCGTTCCCCATCTACCAGAAGCTGCGGGCGCAGGCTCCGATCCACTGGGTGCCCGCTGTCAACAGGTATATGGTCACCTCTTACGCGGCCGCACATGAAATCGAACAGAACGAGGCAGATTTCACCGCCAATGAACGCGAATCCCTGATGAAGCGCTCCATGGGCCATTCGATGCTGCGCAAGGACAATCCAGAACACCAGATCGACCGTGACTCCTATGGCAAGACCCTGCGTCCGGCAACCATCAAGAACCACTGGAATGAGATCTTTGCCGCCAACAATGACAAGTATCTGAACGAGCTGCAGGCCAAGGGGCCCGGCGCCGACTTCGTCTGGGACTATGCGGCCCCGTACACCGCGGAAAATTTGCGTCTGATCTGCGGATTCCACAACGCCAGCCAGCAAGACATGCAGCGCTGGAGCCAGAGCATGATCGACGGCACCGGAAATTACGCGGACGACCCGGCGATCTGGGCTAAATCCGCCGAGTCCTCCGCCGAGGTCGACGCCGCCATCGCGGAAATGCTTCCCTACCTGGCGAAAAATCCGGATCATTCGCTGCTCTCCGGGCTCGCTTCGATGCCGATTCCGTTGGAAGCGATCCGCGCGAACCTGAAAATGACCATCGGCGGCGGGCTGAACGAGCCACGCGACGTGCTGGCAACTACCGTCTGGGCCCTGCTGAATCACCCGGACCAGCGACACGCGGTGCAGAATGACGATGCGCTTTATTCCAAGGCGTTTGAGGAATCCGTGCGCTGGGTGGCACCGATCGGCATGTACCCCCGGGAGACCACACGTGATCTGGTGCTCGAGGGCATTGCTCTACCCCAGGGGGCCCGACTGGGGGTCGTGCTTGGTGCAGCGAACCGCGACCCGCAGGTGTTCGATGATCCGGAGTCCTTCAACATCTTCCGTCCGAAAAAAGCCCACTTGGCCTTCGGCGGTGGCGTGCACTTCTGCGCCGGCACTTGGATCGCCCGCGCACAGGTCGCCCAGATCGCCCTGCCAACTGTCTTCAGACGCCTGCCGAACCTGCGATTGGATCCGGCCAATGCGAGCGTCGACGCCGGATGGGTCTTCCGCGGCATGACCAAGATGCCGGTGCTCTGGGACAGCTAGTCCGCGCCGCATCTCCCGAATTTTCACCAACTATTCCAGTACGAAAGCGAGCCCCCCGTGCCTACCATCATTTTTTCACAGTCGGACCAGTCAGCTACCGAGATCGAGGTCTCCGAAGGCACCAGCTTGATGCGCGCCGCGGTCAGCAATGGTGTGGCCGGAATCGTCGGCGAATGCGGCGGTCAAGCCATGTGCGCGACCTGCCACATCTACGTCGACCCGGAATTCTCTGCCGAACTCGATGAGATCGGCGAGGACGAAGAGGAAATGCTCGACTGCACCACCGCAGCCCGCACCGAATACAGCCGGCTGGGCTGCCAGGTGAAGATGTCCGCCAAGCTCGCGCGGATTCGCGTAAGCGTACCGAACGAGCAGGTCTAGGGCCCGTGGGTGCAATCAACGAACGCGTCGTGATCATCGGCGGCGGGCAAGCGGGAATCCAGCTCGCCGACTCGCTGCGCGCGCAGGGGTACCAGGGCAAGATCAGCATCGTGGACGATGACCGGGCACTGCCCTACCAGCGTCCGCCGCTGTCCAAGGACTTCCTCGCCCAAGGCCCGGCCCCCGAGCCGCTGCCGCTGCGCGCGGCCAGCTTCTTCGCGGAGCAGAACATCGAGCTGCGCAGCGGTCTCACCGTGCTTAGCGTGGACACCGTACGACGCAGCGTGGCGCTCAGTGACGGAAGCACGCTGGGCTATGCGCATCTGGTGTTCGCCACCGGGGCACGCAACCGGCAGCTGGCCTGCCCGGGGGCGGAACTTCCCGGCGTGCTGGGGCTGCGGACCTTGGCTGACGCGCAACAGCTGCAACAGGCGTTGGGCCGCGCCCGGCAGGTGGTGGTGATCGGCGCCGGATTCATCGGCCTCGAATTCGCTGCGGCGGCGCGAGCCCGCGGGCTCGCCGTCACGGTGCTCGAATTCGCGCAGCGGCCGATGGGCCGCGCGGTGTCCACCTGCCTGTCGGACTGGTTTGCCCAGGCCCACCGGGACAACGGCATCGATCTGCGGCTCGGCGAGGGTGTGCGCGAAATCCGTGCCACGGGCAATTCCCTGGTGGTCGGATCGAGCACCGGCGACGAATACGATGCTGATCTGGTGGTCTATGGCATCGGGGTGCTGCCCAATATCGAGCTGGCCCAAGCCTCCGGGATTCACACCGAAAACGGAATCACCGTGGACGCCGCGCTGCGCACCAGCACCGCCGGGGTCTACGCCATCGGCGACTGCGCCTGGTTCCCCAACGCCTTCAGCGGATCGCGGACGCGCCTGGAATCGGTGCAGAACGCCACCGACCAGGCCAAAGCACTGGCCGAAGTGATCGCGACCGGATCCGGCGAGTACGCCGCGCTGCCCTGGTTCTGGAGCACGCAGGGAGCGTTGCGGCTCCAGATCGCAGGGCTTGCGCACCCGGAGGACACTCCGCTCGTGCTCGGCGAAATGCGGGCCGGCAAGTATTCGGTCGCGCTCTTCCGCCAGGGAGTGCTCACCGCGGTGGAGTCGGTTAATTCACCGGCGGACCACATCGCCGCGCGCAAGCTGCTCGCCTCCCGCACCGAAATTACCCCGGCGATGCTCCGCGAACCGGGGAGCACGCTGAAGGAATTGGCCAAGCGCGCGGTTCTCATCGGCGCCTGAGCCCGAACCTCGGAATCAGCTCAGCCATCAACGTCCAGTCAGGAACTCCATGAACACCGCCACCAGCACCCCAGGCCGCCGCGGCGCCAATCAGCGCCGCGTCGCCTTCGCCACGGTCATCGGCACCACCATCGAATGGTACGACTTCTTCATCTACGCCACCGCCGCCGGACTCATCTTCGCGCAGCTGTTCTTTGAACCGGCCGGCGCCCAAATCGGGCTGCTGCTGGCGTTCGCCTCGGTGGGCATCTCCTTCCTCTTCCGCCCGTTGGGTGCCTTCCTCGCCGGACACTATGGGGACAAAATCGGCCGCCGGGCCATGCTGGTGCTCACCTTGACACTCATGGGGGCCTCCACCACGCTGATCGGCGTGCTGCCCACCTACGACACCGCCGGGGTGCTGGCACCAATTCTGCTGTTGTCCCTGCGCATCCTGCAGGGCATCTCGGCCGGCGGCGAGTGGGGAGGCGCGGTGCTGATGGCCGTGGAACACGCTCCGGCGGACCGCCGCGGCCGGGCCGGGGCCTACCCGCAGCTCGGTGTGCCGCTGGGCATGCTGCTGGCTTCCGGGGTCACTGCCCTGATGACCGGAGTGATCTCGCCCGGCGAAGCATTCCTCGCCTGGGGCTGGCGGGTCCCGTTCCTGCTGAGCATCGTGCTGGTCCTGGTCGGATACTTCATTCGCCGTGCGGTGGATGAATCACCGATCTTCGAGGAGATCGCCGCCAAGAAGGCGCAAACGAAGGTCCCCGTAGTCCTGCTCTTCCGCAAGCACTGGCCGCTGGTGCTCATTGCCGCACTGGTCTTCGCTGGGAACAACGCCGCAGGCTACATGACCACCGGCGGATTCCTGCAGGCGTATATGACCAACCCGGAGGGTCCGGTCGGCTTCAGCCGCACCGCGGTGCTGATCGCGGTGTCCTTTGGCGCGGTCATGTGGTTCATCTTCACCGCGCTGTCCGGATTGGTGGCCGACAAGCTAGGGCGCAAACGAACCTACCAAATCGGTTTCATCTCGCAGCTGCTGTGCATATTCCCGCTCTTCTGGCTGGTCGATACCGGGAATCTAGGTCTGCTCTATCTGGCGTTCGCCTTCTTTGCCGTCGGGCTCGGATTCTCTTATGGTCCGCAGGCGGCGCTGTATTCCGAGCTGTTCCCGGCGTCGGTGCGCTTTTCCGGTGTGTCGATCTCCTACGCCCTCGGTGCGATCCTGGGTGGGGCCTTCGCCCCGATGATCGCCACCGCCCTGGTGAACGCCACCGGAGGGACCAATGCGGTGGCGCTGTACCTGATCAGCATCACCACGGTGTCGCTGATCGCCGTGTCGCTGTTGCGTGATCGCAGTGGGATCAACCTGTCCATCGAGAACCAAGCCGAGCAGGAAGTCGGGGCCACCATCTTCGACAAGCGCGTTGCCGTCGCGGTTCCGGAACAAGCAGGCATCCGCTAGACCACTTTGAGCATGTTTCAGGCTCGATAACCTGGCTCTTCGGCGGTCGTGCCCGGGTCAGCGCGGCGGGCGTGGCCAGCTGCGCTGACCGCCGGAGGCATCACCAGCCGGCGTTCCGGGTACGCAAAAGGCCCGTGGGCCATCCCCGCCGCGGCGGGGATGGCCCACGGGCCTTCGGGTTTCGTTGCGTCTAGCTGGCGACGCTGGCGGCGTGGGCGGCGTTGCGTTCGGCCGACTCGACCACGTTGTTCAGCAGCATCGCCCGGGTCATCGGGCCCACGCCGCCCGGGTTCGGGCTGATCCACGAAGCGACCTCGGCGGCCGCCGGATCCACATCCCCGGTGACCTTGCCGTCAACCCGGGAGACCCCCACGTCGAGCACGATCGCGCCGGGCTTGATGGACTCGGCCTTGACGATGTGCGGGACCCCGGCGGCGGCGATGATGACATCGGCCTGGGCCAGCAGCTCGGGCAGGTTGGTGGTGCCGGTGTGCGCCAGGGTGACGGTCGCGTTGACCGACCGGCGGGTGAGCAGCAGTCCGACCGGACGTCCGATGGTCACGCCGCGGCCCAGGACCAGCACGTGCTTGCCGTTCAGATCGATCTCGTGCCGGGCCAGCAGGTCCACGCAGCCCAGCGGGGTGCATGGCAGCGGGGAGGCCATCGGGCGGTTCACGTTGGCGACCAGGCGGCCCAGGTTCATCGGGTGCAGCCCGTCGGCGTCCTTCTGCGGATCCATCGCCTCCAGGATCGTGTCCTGGTCGATATGCTTGGGCAGCGGCAGCTGCACGATGTAGCCGGTGCAATCCGGGTTCTCGTTCAGCTCGCGCACCTTGGCCAGCAGCTCATCCTGGGTGGTTTCCTCCGGCAGATCCACGCGGATCGACTCGATGCCGACCTCGGCGCAGTCCTTGTGCTTGCCGCCGACGTACCAGGCCGAGCCCGGGTCGTTGCCCACCAGGATGGTGCCCAGCCCGGTGGCGTAACCCTGCTCCTTGAGCTTGGCGACGCGTTCGGCCAGCTCCGCCTTGATGGTTGCCGCGGTGGCCTTGCCGTCGAGAATACGTGCGCTCACACTGTTCCTTCCGTTGTGGCCTGCGCAGCTGCTGCGCGGCTCACGATGCTGTTCGGTACCAGACCCAGGCGCGCGGTCCGTATTCACTGCAGGTTGCTCGCTCCCCGGTGGTTATCCACCTCACGCCAGTCACGATGCTTCTGCGCACAAGTCTAACGAACTTCGCGGTGCGCACACCGGTGGATGACGGGCGAAAAATGTGATTTCCTCGGCCGAAGGCTGTGCACCATGTAGCGGGTGCGGCGGGAATGCGCACCGCTCCGGGGTTGTTGTACCCGGTGAGCGCAACGTGGAGAAAGCAGGTTCGGGTGAGCTACCAGAGCATCGTGATCGGCGCCGGCCAGGCGGGGCTTTCGGCGGCCTATCAATTGCACCGGCGCGGACTGGTACCCGGCGAGGATTTCCTGGTGCTCGACGCGAACGAGCGCCCCGGCGGCGCGTGGCAGCACCGCTGGGACACCCTCACCCTGGGCAAGACGCACCGGATCCACCCGCTGCCGGACTTCCCCTTCGAAAATCAGGACCCCACGCGGCCAGCCTCCGCGGTGGTCTCCGACTACTATGCGCAGTTCGAAGCGCTGCATCGCTTGGCGGTGCGCCGGCCCGCGAAGGTGGCGGCGGTCAGCCACGACGGAACCTGGTTCAGCGTTCGGCTTTCCAGCGGCGAGGAGCTCGCGACGCGCACGCTGATCAACGCCAGCGGCACCTGGACCAACCCCTTCTGGCCGGTCTACCCCGGCAGCCAAGAATTCACCGGGCCGCAAGTGCACACCTCCGGATTTGTGGCGCCGGAGCAGTTTGCCGGGCAGCGGGTGCTGGTGGTCGGCGGCGGGGCGAGCGCCACCCAGTTCATCGTGCAGCTGCGGTCCGCCGGGATCGACACCCTCTGGTCCACCCGGCGCGCCCCGGACTGGCGGGAGGTGGGCCACGATCCCGAATGGGGCGTGGCCGTGGAGCGCGAGGTCAACGCGCGGACCGCCGCCGGGCTGCCGCCGAAATCCGTGGTCGGCACCACCGGGCTGATTCTCACCGAGGCGATGCGGGCGGGCATCGACTCCGGTGCGCTGATCTCCCGCGGGGCCATCTCCTCGCTGGGTGCACGGTCGGTGCGCTTTGCCGACGGCACGAGCGAAAAGATCGACGCGATCCTGTGGGCCACGGGCTTCCGCCATGCCCATCGGCACCTGCGCGGGCTGAAGCTGCACACCAGCGCCGGCGGGATCCGGGTGCTTGCCGATTCGGTGAGCGCGGCGGCGCTGCCGGGAATGTTCTTCGTCGGGTACGGCGCCTCGGCCTCCACGATCGGGGCGACCCGGGCCGGGCGGAAAGCCGCGGTGGCGGCGGTGCGCCGGCTGGCCGAGCTCGGGGTGGCGGCTGGTTCCGCGGACGCGAGCGAAGCGGGGGCCGAAAATCGCCCGCCGCAGATGACAACGGCCAGGTAAATATCGCGCTGGCAAGACGCCGGATTCGGCGCAGGGGGCTCCGGGAGGTTAACCTCGATCCATGAGCAACCAGTACATCGTGACCCTTTCCTGCCTGGACCGACCGGGCATCGTGCATGCAATTTCCGGCGGGCTGCTGGGCGCTGGTTGCAATATCACCGAGTCCCAGCAGTATGAATCGCCGGATTCGAACACCTTTTTCATGCGCATCGAGGTGGCCACCGAACAGTCCCTGGTCCAGGTGCGCGCGGCGCTCGCGCCGATCCGCGAGGAATTTGTGATGTCGCTGCGCGTGGACGACGCGGCCAAGCGCACCCGCACCATGATCATGTGCTCCAAGGCGGGGCACGCGCTCAACGACCTGCTCTTCGCCCAGCGCGCCGGAAATCTGGCCATCGAGGTGCCGGTGATCGTCTCCAACCACCTGGATCTGAAGCCGATGGCCGAGTTCTACGGGGTGGACTTCGTGCACCTGCCGGTGACCCCGGCGAACAAGTTCCAGGCCGAGGCGGAGCTGCTGGCCCTGGCCGATGAGTACGATATCGAACTGGTGGTGCTCGCCCGCTACATGCAGATCCTCTCCGACGCCTTGTGCGAGCGGATGGCCGGACGGGTCATCAACATCCACCACTCCTTCCTGCCCTCCTTCAAGGGGGCGAAGCCGTACCACCAGGCCCACGCCCGCGGGGTGAAGCTGATCGGCGCGACCGCGCACTATGTGACCGCGGATCTGGATGAGGGGCCGATTATCGACCAGGAAGTCACCCAGGTTTCCCATGCGCGCACCCCCGCCCAGCTGGTCGCGCTCGGGCGCAGCGTCGAGGGCCGCACGCTGACCCGTGCGGTGCAGTGGCACTCCGAGCACCGGGTGATGCTCGATGGGCAGCGCACCATCGTCTTCTCCTAGTTTCGCGGCAGTGCCCGGCGGCGCGCACCGCGCAGCGCTTCGCCGAGCCGGACCCCGGCTGCGGATAGGATGGGTGCCATGGCTCACATCATTACCATTGACGGCGTTACCCCTACCGTGGGCGCCGAAGTTTTCCTTGCCCCGACCGCGACGCTGAGCGCCGACGTGCACCTGGCAGATCGCGCCAGCGCCTTCTACGGTGTCTCGGTGCGCGGCGATTCGGCCCCGATCCGGGTGGGCAAGGGCACCAATCTGCAGGACAACGTCGTATTGCATGCCGATGCAGGGTTCCCCTGCACGCTCGGGGACGCGGTATCCGTCGGCCACAGCGCAGTGGTGCACGGCGCCACCGTGGGCGATGGCTGCCTGGTCGGGATGAGCGCGACGATCATGAACGGCGCGGTCATCGGCGAGCAGTCGCTGGTGGCGGCCGGGGCCCTGGTGCTTGAGGGCACGCAGGTGCCGCCGCGCTCGCTGGTGGCCGGGGTTCCCGCGAAGGTGCGCCGCGAACTGACCGCGGAAGAGGTCGCCAGCCTGAACGTGAACGCCGAGCACTACCTGGTGCTCGCCGCCAAGCACCTGGCCGCCAACGGTTCCTGACCGCCCCGCCGATTCTCGACTCCCAGTACAAGGACACCGCCGATGACCTCGCATATCCGCACGCCACCGACCGCGCAGCCTTCAGCTCCGCCGGCCGCCGAGGCCACCGGGCGGACGTTGAACTGGGGCGTGGTGTCCACCGGGCGGATCGTCTCCAAGGTCCTGGGCGACCTGCAGGCGCTGGCCGACGCCAAGGTGTGCGCGGTGTCCTCGCGGAATACGGCCAAGGCGCGGGAATTCGCCAACGAGCACGGCATTGATCGGGCCTACGGGTCCTATCAGGAGCTGTTCGCGGACGAGCAGGTGGAGGTCGTCTACATCGCGACCCCGCATGGGCAGCATTATGAGATCGCCATGGCCGCGCTAGCGGCCGGCAAGCATGTGGTCTGCGAGAAGTCGCTGACCATCAACGCATCCGAGGCGCGCACGCTGGTGGAATTCGCGGCCGAACGTTCGCTGTTCCTGATGGAAGCGCTCTGGGCACGCTTCACTCCGGCATTCGCCCGGGCCCTGGCGATCCTCGCATCGGGGGAACTGGGCGAGGTCACCTGGGTGCAGGCGGATCTGGGGTTCCACGCCGCCTATGATCCGGCCTCGCGCCTCTTCGACCCGAAGGCCGGCGGCGGGGCCCTGCTGGATCTGGGCGTGTACCCGCTGACCTGGGCCATCGGCGCGCTCGGCTTCCCCGAGTCGGTGCACGCGGTAGCTCAGCTCAATCAGGACGGCGTGGATACGCAGACCGCGATGAACCTCTCATACGCCGGTGGCAAGCATGCCCAGTTGCTGCTGACGCTCAACGGGGGCGCCCCGCAGCAGGCGCGAGTCACCGGCACCGGCGGATGGCTGGCCACGAACGCGCCGCTGTACAACGCGAGCAAATTATTCATCCACCCCACCGATGGCCCGCCCCGCGTAGAAGAGTTCGAGGCGGTAGGCGAGAACTACGGATACGAATTCCGCGAGGCGACCCGCTGCATCCAGCAGGGGCTCACCCAGTCGCCCACGATGCCCTGGGAGCACTCGGTGAAAACCATGGAGCTCTTCGATACGATCCGCGAGTCTGCAGGGGTCGTCTACCCGAACGATCTGGTGACGCGCTGAGCTCCGGTCGCGTCAAAGCTCTGCGGCACAAAAGCGCCGGCCCCACGCTGAATTTCAACGTGAGGCCGGCGCTTTTTGCGTGGTGCAGCCGTGCGGCTAGTTGACGGGCTGTTCCGCGGTGGCCAGCTGGTCATTTTTGGCGCTGCTGCGCCGCCAGTAGGCGGCAATGAGCGCGCCGGAGAGGTTGTGCCAGACGGAGAAGACCGCGCCGGGAAGCGCCGCCTCGGGGGTGAAGAAGTCCTTGGCCAGCCCCGAGGCGAGGCCGGAGTTCTGCATGCCGATCTCCACGGCCATGGTGCGGCGGCTCGCGATCGGCTGCTTGAACAGCTTCGCGGTGCCATAGCCCAGGGCGATGCCCCCGGCGTTGTGCAGGATCACCGCGAGCAGGATCAGCAGGCCCGCGCTGAAGATGGCCGCCGAGCTGCCGGCCACCACGATGACCACCACGAAGGTGATCGCGATGACCGAAACCCACGGCAGGGCCGGCAGCACCATGTTGACCAGGCGGGGCAGGATCGTGCGCAAGACGAGGCCCAGGACCACCGGAATGAGCACGATCTGCACAATGGACAGCGCCATGGTTCCCGCGGCCACCGGCAGGTATTGCCCGGCGAGCCACAGGGCCAGCAGCGGGGTGAAGATCGGCGCGAGCAGCGTCGAGACCGAGGTCATCGTCACCGAGAGGGCCACGTCGCCCTTGGCCAGGTAGGTGACCACATTCGAGGCGGTGCCGCCCGGGGCGCAACCGACCAGGATGACGCCGGCGGCCAGCGCCGGAGGCAGCGCCAACGCCATGGCGATGCCCAGGCCCAGCAGCGGCATGATGATGAATTGGGCGATGACTCCGAGGAGCACCGGCAGTGGCCTGCGCACCACGAGGGCAAAATCGGGCAAGGTGAGCGTGAGCCCCATGCCGAACATGATGACCATCAGCAGCGGATTGATCAGCTTGGAGAAGCCGGAGAAGGTTTCGGGGGTGAGCAGTGCGAGCGCGCCGCCGGCCAGCACCAGCAGCGGGAAGAGGGTGACCGCAACTTTGGCGCTGCGTTCCTCGCCGGCCTTTTCGGGCGCGGAGTGAACAGGAAGATCAGAAGACATGGGATAATCTTGGCAAATCGATCATCGTTGCGCCAATTGTGACGGCAATTCGATCAAGCGCAGGCGGTCAGGGATCGACGATTTCCACGTCCAGCTGCCCCGCGCGCCACAACCGCGTCATCCGCTGCGCCAGCTCCTCGGCTTCCAAGGCCTCCGAAGGCGTCATGAAAAACGTATTGACCCGCAGGCGCTGTTGTGGATCCAGCTCCTTGGAGAGCAGCACCATTGGCCGGCACCCCTTGATCTTCACCGCGTGGAACAATCCGCAGTGCCGCTCGATATGGTGCACCGAGCAGCCCAACTCCGAGGATTCCACATCCGTGGCTCCGCCCTTCTCCCAGGCGTCCAGATGATCCAGCTCGCACCGCTCGGCGGGCATGCTGCATCCAGGATAGGCGCACCCCCGATAGGCGGCGCGTATCGCCCGGCCCTGAGCCTTGGAAAACAACCGCTGGGTGCGTCCCAAGTCCAATGGCAGGCTCTTGCCGTTGAGCACCAACGGGTACACTCCCGCGTTGCATAACGCCGCCCGCGTTTCGCCTGCCGACAACTCGATGCCCGAGGAGGTTACGGCGAAATCCTTGCCGCGCTCGCGCATCTTCTCGTAGTCCAAGATGATGCTCACCTGCGGGGCGACCAGTCCCGGCTGCTTCCCCTTCGAACCACCCGAACCGGTGCGGTCGGCCATCAGCAGCGCCATGAAGCCGATCAGATACCGGCGTTCGGGCCGCAGCTCTTCCCACGGCGCCTGCGCCTCAGGGCCGGCACGGGCAAGATCTGGCGGGTCAACCGCGGATTCGGGAAGGTCCTCGGCATCGCGGCTCTGCGCCACCGCGGTCGAGAGCCGCGGCGCATCGGTGCCCGGGAGCGCCGGCGCTGCAGGACAGCCGCCGGGCAGATCCGCTGGGCGGCTTTCGGCTTCCGCCGCCGGAGCCGCCGGTTCTTCATCCTGGGCTGCGCTGCCGCGCTCCACGGCGTTGCCTGGCTCGTCGTTTTCCGCGGGCTCGGTGGCGTCGTTGCCGGGCTCGGCATGCGCCGGGCGGTTTTCGACGTTCTCGGCATCCGCGTCGCCTTTGGCCCAGCCGGGCATCGAATCCGAGTCGTCCCACGAGCTGCCTGGCTCCCCGGTCAGCTCGGCATCCAAATCCTTCAACGCCTCCCGGTTGCCCGCGATCGTCTTCGGATTGTTCAGCGCCTGCTGGAACGCTTCGATCTGCGCCGCCTGCGCAGGCAGCACGCGCAGCAAGTACTCCACCAGCCCGTTGCGCACCCCGAGCTTGAAAAAGCCGATTTCCGCCAGCAGCGCCTTCATCGGCCGCTTCCCGGCCTTCACCTGCGCGACCAGATCCGCCACATGCTTGCGCGCGGTTTCCGGTTCGTTCTTGATGAAGCTCACCGCTTCGGCCTGCAGCCGCGCTTTGGCGGCCTCGCCCTCGGCTCCTTGGCCCAGATCGTTGCGGGCCGCGTGGATCTTCTTCGCCGTCCCCACGACCAGGCGCGGATCTGCGGCGGGATCGGCGAACTGCTCTGCCAATTGCGGCAGCCAGGGGTCGAGGCGTTGCCCGGCTTCGTCGACCCCGGCGATCAGGCAATCGGCCTGCAGCAGGCGTTCCCGCGCGGTGGTTGCGGGCACGCCCAGCCAGCCGTGCAGCAGCTCCGCGGTCGCCTTGAACTGCGTCCGGCCGGTGGTGGTCTGCCCGTGCAGTGCGTCGAGCTCTTCGGGTGCCGTCTGCGAGCCGGCGTCGGAAATCTTCTGGAGGGACTGCTGGTCCAGCTTGTGCGCTCCGCTGCGGCGCAGTGCGTCGGCCGCATGGATCTGCGCGTGGGCCACGGCCGCGGCGGCCCGCTCGGTGAGCCAGGCGAAGTAGGCGGCGTGCCCCGGGGCGGGCGTCTCGGCGGCGATGGCCTGCGTCGCGGCGGTCATCAGCGCCAGGCCCCGGGCCAGCTGGCCCAGGGCCACTGCGGTGCTGCGGGAGTTGTCCATGGCCCCAGTGTGCGCGGCGGTTAAAGCTGCAGTGCGGGTTCTCTCGCCGGCTGTGGACAAGTGGTGCGTGCCGGGCCGGCGGCGTTACGCGCGGCGGCCAACCCGCGGGAAAGATCCGCGATGAGGTCCTCGGGTTCCTCGATGCCCACCGAAAGGCGGACCAGGTTGGCCGGGATTTCCAGCTCGGTGCCGATCAGCGAGGCATGGGTCATTTCGCGCGGGTAGCAGACCAGGGATTCCACCCCGCCCAGGGAGACCGAGAGCTGGAAGTACTCCATGGATTCGGCGAATGCGCGCGCGGCGGGTTCGTCGGTGAGCTGCAACGAGACGATGCCGCCAAAACCACGCTGCTGGCGCGCCGCAAGCTCATGGCCGGGATGGGATTCCAACCCGGGGTAATAGACCCGCGTCACCTCAGGCTGGTCATCAAGCCAGCGTGCCAGCTTAGCTGCGGAGGCGCAGTGGCGTTCCATGCGCAGTCCCAAGGTCTTCAGGCCGCGTGCGGCCAGGTAGGAATCCTGCGGGCCGGCCACCGCGCCGCCGGCGAATTGCTGGAAGTCGACGGCTTCGGCCAGCGGCTGGCCACGGAAGAGGTGATCGGCGACGATCACCGCGCCGCCGAGCACATCCGAGTGTCCCCCGATGTACTTGGTGGTGGAGTGGACCACCGCGTGGGCCCCGAAGTCCAAAGGCCGCTGCAGGTAGGGAGTGGCGAAGGTGTTGTCCACCACCAGCAGGGCGCCGTGCTCGCGGGCGATGTCCGCCCAGCCGGCAAGATCGGCGATGCCCAGCAGCGGGTTGGAGGGAGTCTCCACCCAAAGCAGCGCGGTGTTCGGGCGCACCGCTGCGCGCACCGAGTCCAGGTTGGTGATATCCACCGCGGAAGAGGTGATGCCCCATTTGCTGTGCAATTTGGAGATCAGCCGGTTGGTGCCGCCGTAGCCGTCGGCGCCCAGGATGATGTGGTCGCCCGGTTCGAGGACCGCACGCAGCAGCGCGTCTTCGGCGGCGATGCCCGAGGCGAAGGCGAACCCCGCGGCTCCGCCTTCCAGGGCGGTGAGCTGCGCTTCGAAGCCATCGCGGGTCGGGTTCGAGCCGCGGGAGTATTCGTGCCCGGAGCGCAAGACGTTGATTCCGTCCTGGATGAACGTGCTGGTTTGGTAGATCGGTGGGACCACGGCTCCGGTGTGCGGGTCTTTATGCTGGCCGGCGTGGACGGCGAGGGTGTTGAAGCCGCTCATGATGCTCCTTGGGTTTGCGGGGCCAGGGCCCGGTTTAGTGCGCTGTCCAGCGCTTGGGTGAGGTCGGCGAGCAGATCGGCGGGGTCTTCAAGCCCCACCGAAAGGCGCAGGGTGGAGGTGTTCAGGCCCGCGGCGAGAAGTTGCTCCGCGGAGAGCCGGCAGTGCGTCATGGTGGCCGGGTGGGCGACCATGGTGCGGGTATCGCCCACATTTGCGGCCAGGGAAATCAGCTGCAGCCCGTCGATCACCGGGGACACCAGCGAGGGGTGGGCCAGTTCGATGGCCAGCACGCAACCGGTGCCCTTGGGCGTGAGCTTTTTGGCCAGCTCGTGGCTCGGGTGGGCCGGCAGCGAAGGGTGGTGGATGGCCGCAATGCCCGGGTGATCTGCAAGTTCCTGGATCAGGGTGCTCACGCTGCGCTGCACGTGTGCGGCACGTACCGGCAAGGTTTCGATGCCGGTCAGAATGCCTTGGGCGCTGGCCGGGGCCAAGGCCGGCCCCAGGTCGTGCAGGAATTTGGAGCGGACCAGCATGGCGTAGGCGGCCGATCCGTGGCGTTCAAGCAGCGAGGCATTGTTCAGCCGCACTCGCGGGGCGGCGATTTGCGGCCAGCGGGTGGAATCCGAGAAATCGAACTTCCCCGAATCCACGACCACGCCGCCGAGCACCGAGCCGTGTCCGGCTAGCCCCTTGGTGGCCGAGTGCACCACAATGTCGGCGCCAAAATCCAGCGGGCGAATATTCAGCGGGGTGGCCAGCGTATTGTCGACGACCACCGGAATGTTGTGCTCGTGCCCGATCGCCGAGATGGCGGGCAGGTCCGCCACGGTGCACAGCGGGTTGGAGACGGACTCCAGGAAGAACGCCCGGGTGTCTTCTTCGATGGCCCCGGCCCAAGCTGCGGGGTCGGCCTGGTCGACAAAGCTGACCCGGATGCCGAAGTCGGCAAAGGTGTCGGTGAACAGGTCCACGGTGCCGCCGTACAGCGAGGAGGAAACCACGATGTGCTTAGGACCCTGGGTCAGGGCAAGCAGCGAGAGTGCAACGGCCGACTGCCCCGAGGCGGTGGCTACCGCTTGGGCTCCGCCTTCAAGGGCGGCCACCCGCTGTTCCAGGATGGCCACGGTGGGGTTGCCGGTGCGTGAATAGGTGAAGCCGGACTGGCGCAACGCGAATTTTTCGATCGCTTCTGCGTGCGATTCGAACTGGTACGCTGCGCAATTGTGCAGTGGCGGCAGCATCGGGCGGAAATCTCCGCTCGGACGATACCCTGCATGGACCGCGTCGGTTCCTTGGCGTTGGCTCATAGCTCCTTCTCGTTTCTGATCCACGAGAGAGTGCACCGAACACCCGGCGACATACCGCCCCTCGGCCGACCTGAGGCCACAACGGTACGAAGCATGGCGCCTTATGGCACGTTCGGAACTGCTCCATCGTTCCTGGCATTAGCACCTTTCGGTTTCCCGATGGTTGCTGCGACGTCTACGAGCCAGATCTCTCGGTCGCTCTTGATGGGTTGTTGTTCTTCCATGGTTGGACATCGGCATCCGGCGGCGCAAACGACGCCCACGCCCGCGCTTCATACAGGGGCACCTAGCTTCACATCCCGCGCCAGTCCCGTAATGGGGCCCGGCCCGCAGTCCCTTTGTGACGCGCGGCAACCGCCAGAATCCTTGAAGAGCCAGGGTTTTGCGCAACTATTATGTCGCCGGCGGTCCGCCAAATGACACGGTGTTACGTCTTGGGGGCCGGGGATTCAGTCCAGGACCTCAACTCCGAAGCTTGAGACGACCGAGCGCACCTCGTCCAGATAGCGCCGCGCTTGCTCGGTCAGCGGAATCGCTGCATGGTCGATCCAGCCGATCTCGATGCGCTCATCGACATCCAGCGGGATGGCGACGATGGACGGGTCCAGCTCGTCGCTGATGATGCCCGTGGAGATGGTGTACCCGCCCAGGCCGATCATCAGGTTGAAGATGGTCGCGCGGTCCGAAACCTGGATTTCGCGCTTGCTGGAGCTGGTGGAGAGCACTTCCTCGGCGAAGTAGAACGAGTTGTTCGCACCCTGGTCGAAGGTCAAGCGCGGCAGGTCTTCGAGGTCCTCGAGCGTCACCCGCGCCCGGGAGGCCAGCGGGTTGCTGCGCGAAATGAAGATGTGCGGATCGGCGAGGAACAGGGGGTGGAATACGAGCCGGGACTCGCGCAGCAGCTTGTCGATGACCTTCCGGTTGAAGTCGTTGCGATAGAGGATGCCGATGTCGCTGCGCAGGGTGCGCACGTCCTCGATGATCTGTTCGGTGCGGGTCTCGCGCAGCGAGAATTGATATTCCTCGGCCCCGCTGGCCTGAACCATCCTGACAAAGGCATCCACCGAGAAGGAATAGTGCTGCGTGGAGACGCCGAGCAGGCGACGGACCGAGGGACGCCCGAGGTAGCGATGCTCAAGCAGCTCCACCTGCTCCAGAACCTGCCGGGCATAACCAAGGAATTCTGCTCCCTCGGCGGTGAGCGTCACTCCCCTGGCCGAGCGGACCAGCAAGGTGCGTCCCACGCGGGCTTCGAGCTCCTTCATCGCCGCCGACATGCTCGGCTGTGCGACGTAAATTAGGTCAGCCGCCGCGGAGATCGACCCCTCGCTGGCGACCGCGATGAAATAGCGCAACTGCTGCAGTGTCAAACCACTCGTCCCCTGAACCATAGTGCGAGTCTATATGAATCCATAGTTATATCGAGTTACCTGATATCCGCGATCTCACTGCATGATGGACGCATCGACTTACTTTCGGCCGGCCCAGGCCACTGAGCACCAGATAGGCCACCATGGCAGACGCGTTCACCTTCAGCATCAGCACCACCAAATTCGACGAAGACTACACCCCCTGTGCGAGCTCACGAGTCACGACAAACTTCGCCAACCTGGCCCGCGGGGAAAACCGCCAGGAGAACCTGCGCAACGCTCTGACGATGATCAACCGCCGCTTTAATTCCCTGGCTCACTGGGACAATCCTCAGGGCGATCGCTATGAACTCGAGCTGGAGATCATCTCCGCCAATGTGCACTTCGACTCGGCGAACGCAGCGGAGCAGTTCCCGCTGCTTGAAGTCTTAGACACCACCATCGTGGACCGAGCCACCAGCACCCGCAGCCACGGCATGGTGGGCAATAATTTCTCTTCCTATGTGCGCGATTACGACTTCAGCGTGGTGCTTCCGGCGGCCGGCAACGGCTCCGGTGCCCCTAAATTGCCTGAAGATTTTGGCGAACTTCATGGCCAGCTCTTCCAGCACTTCCTGGATTCGCAGGCTTATCGTCAGCGCTTTGCGCAACTACCCGTGGTCTGCATCAGCGTCTCCACTTCCAAAACCTACTACCGCACGGGCAACAGCCACCCGGTCCTCGGCTTGGAATACCAGCAGGATGAGAACTCCCTGACCGATGCGTACTTCGGCAAGATGGGGCTGCGCGTGCGCTATTTCATGCCACCGGGCGCCGTCGCTCCGCTGGCGTTCTACTTCCGTGGCGACTTGCTCAACGATTACACCAATCTGCAGCTGATCAGCACCATCGCCACCATGGAGACCTTCCAGAAGATCTACCGCCCCGAGATTTACAACGCAAACTCCGCTGCACCGACCGTCTATCGCCCAAGCTTGGGGGCACAGGATTTCGCCCCGACCAGGATCTCCTACGACCGCGAAGAGCGCACCCGGCTCGGCGCAGTGCAGGGCAAGTACACCGCGGAGCACTTCATCACCCCGAACCGCGAATTGCTGGACCAGTGGGCCGCCACTTGCCCCGCTCCCGTCGCCTGAGAACCGAAAGACACACGATGACATCAAAGCTACTTCCCACCTCCATTGTCGGCAGCCTGCCCAAGCCTTCCTGGCTGGCGAAGCCCGAAACCCTCTGGTCTGATTGGAAGCTGGAAGGCGCACAGCTGCGCGAAGGCAAGCAGGACGCCATGCGCGCAGCGGTGCTGGAGCAGACCCGGCGCGGCATCGACATCATCAGCGACGGCGAGCAGACCCGCCAGCACTTCGTCACCACCTTCATCGAGCACCTGACCGGGGTCGATTTTGAAAAGCGCGAAACGGTGCGCATCCGCAACCGCTACGACGCGAGCGTGCCGACCGTAGTCGGTGCGGTGCGGCGTGAGAAGCCGGTGTTCGTTGAGGACGCGAAGTTCCTGCGATCGTGCACCGACCGCCAGATCAAGTGGACCCTTCCCGGCCCAATGACCATGGTCGACACGCTGTATGATGCGCACTACCGAAGCCGCGAGAAACTGGCCTGGGAGTTCGCGGCCATCCTCAACCAGGAGGCCAGAGAACTCGAAGCAGCCGGGGTGGACATCATCCAATTCGACGAACCGGCGTTCAACGTGTTCTTCGACGAGGTCGCGGACTGGGGCGTCGCCGCGCTGGAGCGCGCCTGCCAGGGGCTGAAAGCTGAGACCGTGGCGCACATCTGCTTCGGCTACGGGATCAAGGCGAACAACGATTGGAAGGCAACCCTCGGCGCCCAGTGGCGCCACTACGAGAAGTCTTTCCCACTGCTGCAGGCCTCGTCCATCAACACCATCTCCCTGGAGTCTCACCACTCCAATGTCCCGCTCGAGGTCGTTGAGCTGGTGCGCGGCAAAAAGGTCATGCTCGGCGCCATCGACGTGGCCAGTGAAACGGTGGAAACCCCCGAAGAGGTCGCGCAGACGCTGCGCAATGCACTTGAATTCGTCGACGCGGACAAGCTGGTGCCCAGCACGAACTGCGGCATGGCACCGTTCCCCCGCGACGTCTCGCTGGCCAAGCTGAGCGCGCTCAGCGCGGGAGCCGGCATCCTGCGCGAGGAGCTGGTTGCTGCACGCGTCTGAGCTGGCGACGGCCAATTCACGGATCGGCTTCATCTTGCACGCTAGCTCGCAGTCCCGCCTGCGGAAGGTCCTAGCAAAGTTCTTGCCTGGAAGGCCGAAAACCCATCAGCCCCGGCACCAGCCGGAGGCTGATGGGTCTCGCCGTTCCAGAGCCGGGAAATAGGGCCAATCTCTGACCCGCGTGTCGGCCACCACTGGACGGAAACAATCACCATTGCAGGGACCGGTCCAGAGCAATCGTCCCGGCGCCGGATGCATCCCTAGCGGCAATCAGCAACTAGGGGCAGGATAGATGGCATGGATCCTGACGATGCTTTGATTCTTCCCGACGTTGCCGCATGGCGGGCATGGCTCGATGAGCACGAAGAGACCAGCGACGGCGTATGGCTGGTTGTAGCGAAGAAAGGGACTACCACTCCGACTTCGCTGACTGTCACCCAAGCCCTGCCCGAGGCGCTATGCAGCGGATGGATTGATGCCATTCGTCGCAAGCGCGATGAGACGACTTTCCTCCAGCGCTACACCCCTCGGCGCAAGGCCTCTGTCTGGTCGGAGAAGAATACTGGATATGCCCAGGAGCTGATCGACCAAGGCCGCATGCGCCCGCGAGGGTATGCGGAGATCCAAAAGGCGAAGGACGATGGACGGTGGGAACGCGCGTACCAAGGCCAAGCCACCGCCCAGGTGCCGCAAGATCTCCAAGATGCGCTGGACCGCGCCCCGCTTGCTGCCAAGAATTTCGCCGCGTTGAAGTCCCAGCCGCGCTATCACATCCTGCACCAGCTGATGATTGCCCGGACCGAGAAGACCCGGAGCGCGCGGCTTGCCAAGTTCCTGGCCGAGCTGGAAGCCACCGACACCGAAGGCTGAGGGGCCAGCTCCCTGTCCACGATGCGCAAAACGGTCAACGATGCTACTTAGTGCGGTTCCGCCGCCTAGGCTGATTCTCCGGGTTCTCAAGTAATCGAGCCGAGGCGTCCTTGAGCGAACGGCGTTAGTCCCAACTGTCGGTAGGACATGTCAGCATTTAGTAAACCGCGATCGAAGGATATCAATGGACTCTCAGCTTCCTCTGCGAATACTTGAAGCCGTTGGACTGCTGCACCGCTTGGGCTACTACGGTCTGCGTGTTTTGCCCGGAATGAATGCCTCAGGTACGGCCTGGCGGATTGTTATTTTCAACGTCACGGAATGGAACCTCGAGGATGAGTTCGGCGACCCCTATAACGCCGAAGAGCGTTGCCTCTACTCCACCTCTGGCCAGAACGTCTTCAACAATGACATCCAATTTCCCGAAGACGTCAGCCATGTGAGCGTTGCGGAAGCAATTCTTGAGGCGATGCCGTCACTCCAGCGCAGTACCGGCAAGGAGAATGGAAACAAGCAATATACCGACTGGTACGCGATGCTTTTGTCCCAAGTTCATAGCCTGGCTGATCTCCCCGTTGCCTACGCCGACTACTTCGACGATTCACTCGGCTGGGAGCTGGGGTGGTGCAGCAGGCACCGTGTGCCAGCGCCGCCGAAGCACCTGCCTGCACCCACGCTCAGCAAACGCGCTGACAGCGACGAGCACTACGTGCTCGAGCTCTGCGACCAGGTGCTGGCGGCAAAGCGGACAGGCCAGCAAACGTTCCCTTGGCTCGTCGGCGATCCGTCGGCCAAGAATGGAAAAGTCAAGCCGCTACCGGTGGACGGTTACTGGGCTGAACTAGGAGTCGTCGTGGAATATCACGAAAGGCAGCACACCGAATCCGTGCCGTTCTTCGACGACAAAATCACGGCGAGCGGACGACGACGCGGCGAACAGCGCAGAATCTACGATGCCCGCAAAGCAGAACTTATTCCGGAGCACGACTTGAAGCTTGTCATCATTGATTTCACGGACTTCGGCAACAAGCGCGGCAAGATCGTTCGAAAGCCTGCTGAAGATTTGAGAATCGTCGAATCGATACTCGCGCAGGTTATGGAAGATTCCGCACGGAGTATCCCAAGATAAGGATCGCTGAACTACCAACGGTACCTATCGGAACTACAAGGCCAGGACGACACATCCGGATCTTCCGCAACGCCTTGGCCCCGAGGTGCCAACACGGCCGGCGATGCTATTTAGTGCGGATTGCTTCGGTGATGGTGGTTCCCACGTACAGCACGGCACCGGAGAGCAGCAGCAGCCCGCCGCTGATTCCGCCGCCCAGAATGAGGCTGGCGAGACCAAGAACCATCACCGTGCATCCCAAATACAGGAAGATCGACGAGCTGGTATTCGCCTGGGACTTGTTGGATGTTTTCACGTATTCTTCCGGCTGCGACATGCCTAAACTCTAACATCTTGATAATCAGCAGAACATCATGAAGCACCTGATTCGCCTAATCAGCGTGCGCTTCACACAAGGACAAGGCACTTGCACGGTTTGGCAAAGATGCGCAGAATAAGCTCCGAGGCTCGCACCAAAAAACATATGTCGCCGGTGTGACCAGTTCGGGAGGAAACCCTTTGACTTTACGAGTGCTTGTGCCCAATGGCCGGCTGGCAATGAAACTGGATCTGCCTGGCATCACTCCGATCTACTGGCACCTCAACGACTCGGACGAAGCAGCGCCGGAAGCAGATATGTTGATTACCGAGCGTCCGCTGCAAGTCGAGCGGCGAGCACGGGTTGCGCAGATTCCAGGACTGCGCCACGTGCACCTGCTCTCCCTTGGCTACGAATGGATCCTAGAGCATCTGGCTCCCGGCGTCAGCTTGAGCAATTCCCGCGGGGCGGTGGAAGACGCCACCGCCGAGCACACGCTGGCTTTGGTTCTGGCTTCGCTGCGCGAGCTTCCCGCGGCAGGAGCTCAACAGCTCAAGCGGGATTGGAATCCGCTCTGGGGCGGCACGCTCCATGGAGCCACCGTCTTGCTGTTGGGATTCGGCGGAGTCGGACAGGAAATCTACCAACGCCTGCTGCCCTTCAAACCCAAGGAGGTGTTCGCGGTGGCCAGCCGTGCTCGGCAGCTGGCAAATGGCACTCCGGTCCATGGGATCGATGAGCTGCCAGAGCTTTTGCCTCAGGCACAGGTCGTGATCGTGGCCCTGCCCGATGCCCCGTCGACACGCGGACTCGTCGATGCCGGGTTCTTGGCCCAAATGCCGGATCAGGCCCTGCTGGTAAATGTGGGACGCGGACCGGTTCTCGACTCCGACGCGCTGCTTGCCGAATTGCAGTCCGAGCGGCTGCACGCGGCATTGGATGTCACCGATCCCGAACCGCTGCCCGTTGCCCACCCCTTGTGGTCGGCCCCGAACTGCTTGATCACCCCGCATATTGCCGGAAATACCCTGATGTTCATCGACTTGGCCATGAACCTGGCCGTTGAACAGGCCCAACGCCTCGCCGCGGGAGACGATCCGCTGCATGTGGTCCGCGGCGCACTGCAGGAGAATTAGCCTCACCAATTTTCTCTCCTTGCCTGCTCCCCGGGTTCCGATCGCCTAGGCTGGTTCCTACGATGGATATCAGGCAGAAAACCCATGACACCGGCGGCCGGGAACGCGCGATCGACGAGGCTAACCGTACAGGTGAGGACGAGTTCCGCATCGATATCGAGCGCATTCGATTCTCCCCGTACTTCTCGCGCCTCTCGGCGGTGACCCAGGTGATTCCGCAGGCGGGTTCGGGCACCACCGTGCACAACCGGTTGACGCACTCCTTGAAGGTCTCCGCGGTGGCCCGCACCATCGCGATCCGCTTGCGCACCGCAGATGAGCCAACCCGAAAACTCGTCGCCGAGCTCGGCGGCTGCGACCCCGTGGTCGTGCAGGCGGCGGCCGCGGCCCACGATTTGGGCCACCCGCCATTCGGGCATTTGGGTGAGCAGGAATTGGATCGTGTTGCCCGCAATACCTTGGGGTTGCCCGACGGCTTCGAAGGCAACGCGCAGACCTTCCGCATCCTCACCGCGCTGGATAGCTGCGATGCCACACCACGCGGGATGAATCTGACCCGTGCCGTACGCGGCGCGGTGCTGAAATACCCGTGGACTCGCAACGAATGGCGCACTATGGCTCCGCTCGCCCCGGAAATGCTGCCCCGCGGGGTGGGGACCGACCCGGCGGCGGGAGCCTTGAAGTACTCCGCCTACGACATCGAGGCCGCCGAAATGCGCGATGTGCTCTCGGTGTTCCCCGCCATCGGCAAATTCCAGCAGACCCTGGAAAGCTCCGTGATGGATATCGCCGACGATATCGCCTACGCGGTCCACGACCTCGACGATTTCTACCGTGCAGGGATCTTGCAGTACACCACCGTTTCGGCCGAGTTCCGTGCCTGGCTCGATCAAACGGTGCAGCTAGCTGCCATGCGCCAGGCCGACCTCGACCTGCGCAAGCCGGGCCACGCCTTGGAATCCACCTGGCGGCGCGCCTTTGCAAAGGACCCGTGGATCGCCGACGCGGAGGCCTTCCGCGCCTCGGTGCAACGCGTGGGCCATGACCTGGTCGAGGGGCTGCTGGCGGTTCCTTATGATGGCGGTCTGGAGGCGGATCGGGCGGTCACCGCTTTCACCCGGCGCTGGATCGACCGGCTGCAGGAATCCGTCACGGTGGAACGCAATCCGACGATCCGCAGCGGACACGTCCGCCTCACCAAGGAGGCCTGGCACGATGTGGGCGTGCTGAAGTTCGTGCACTCGCGCTTTGTGCTGGACCGCTCGGATTTGGCCGTGTACCAGCGTGGCCAGACGCGCATCGTCAGGTCTTTGGCCGAGGGCTTCCATAGTTGGCTCAACGACGCGGAGGATGCCGCCCGTGCCCCGCGCCGGCTGCTCGATTCGGTGGAAGCCGCCACCGACGAATACCGTCAATTGCGCGCGCACTCCCCCGAGCTTTTCTTGCAGGCCGGACCGGATGAGGTGCAGCGTTTGGGCCAGGCCCGAGCGATCGTGGATTACATTGCCTCGTTCACCGATGCCCAGGCGGTCTCGCTGAATGCCTTGCTGGCAGGTACGGCGGATAACCTCTGGGAGGCCGGGCGCGGGCTGTAGCTCGCCGAAGCCATTGCCCGACTAAAGCAACTCGATGCCGGGTCCGGAGAGGCTGCCCTCGCGCGCCTCGCGGGCGGTGGCGATCATCAGCAGCTCTAGCGCCGGGCCACGGACTTCGGGTCCGGTGCCAAAGATGACGCCCGCATCTTCGGCCACGAGGCTGACGCGTTGGGCCAGTTCCTTCGCGCCGCCAAAGGACTGGCTCGTCCGGGTCTGGTAGCGAATAGCCGCGGTGACGGCCTGCGCCGGATAGCTGCGGGTGATCCCCAAGGGCCTGCGGATATCTTCGCCATGGGCGACTTCTTCGACGAGTCGGCTGGCGAGCGGGGCCGGCGGCCCGCTCTTGCGCACAGCTACCTCGCGCAGCCGCTGCAAGGTCAGTTGCGGAGTCGCGCCCTTTTCCGCGGCGACTCCATTTGAGTTTTGCCGGTCGAAATCAAAGCGCGCCCGGAGCATGGCGAGCAGCAGCCCAGGGGTGGTGGTGCGCGCGTTGTTCACGAGATGAGCGGCGACGTCGTGAACCGTCCACCCCGAGCACATCGATGGACGCTCCCACTGCTCCGGGCTCAGGACGGACAGGTCATCGATCAGTGCATTGCGTTCGGCATGTACTAGTTCCCAGACTTCTTGCATAGGTAGAGTCTGGCAGTTGGAGCCACGCGAAACAACACGCGTGGTGTGCCACAGCGTCGGCCAACACCTTGGAGGAAGCGTTCACTCGCCATGTGCCAGCGGGCAATCATCCCGTGCGCTCGGAGGCACAGACCATCACTTTCTTGGACAACGTATGTTCGCCGCTCAATCGGTCGGACACCGCCGGAGCTCTCTACCGTAGTTTTACTTTTAGTGGCTAGGCTAATAAGCGGCCCCTCGTGGGCTTGCTCCGAAACCAACTCAGCGAGGAATGAAATTGAAGTTGAGACCTCTCGCAGTCGTGGCTGCGGCACTTGCCGTGGCGACGCAGCTGGCTGCTTGCGATGCCACAGGTGACATACGGCCAGCTGGATCGAACGACGATGCCCCGCCGTCCTTGCAGGGCCATGAGATCGCCGTATTATCTACGGTTGTTCAGAACAATAATCAAGAAATTTCCATCGGCCGCGCTATCGCCGGCGGTCGCTATTCGATTGCGGTCCGGTGCAACGGTCAGGACCAAGCAACACACATCCCCTGGGCTGGCGGCACCGAGAACAATCGAGGCCAGCTGGAGATTCTTTGCTCGCCAGAGAGCCCGGTCAGGTACGCAGAGATCGAGCTTCCTGACTACGCCGAGGCCGTCTCATTCCAGCTTCAGCAGCTGCGCGCCAGCGAAGTGACCATCTCGATTGCCGCGGTCGAAGGCTGATCCTGGAAACTCTATGCACGAGTTCAGATACTTCAGGTTAAAACCGTGGGCACCAACTCTTTCGAGTTGGTGCCCACGGTTTTTGGCCGGCTAGGACTACTTGGTCAGCAGTTCCAGCGTCTTGTTCAGGGTGGCGCTTGGACGCATTACGGTTGAGGTCTTGGCCTCGTCCGGACGGTAGTAACCAGCGATATCCACTGCCTTGCCCTGGACCTCGGCAAGCTCGGAAACGATTGCTTCCTCATTCTCGCCCAGTGCCTTGGCAACTGCGGAGAAGGCCTCAGCAAGCTGAGCGTCCTTGTCCTGCTTGGCCAGTTCTTCTGCCCAGAACTTAGCCAGGTAGAAGTGGCTGCCACGGTTGTCCAGCTGGCCAACCTTGCGCTTTGGCGACTTGTCTTCCAACAGGAAGGTGCCGGTCGCGGCATCAAGGGTGTCAGCCAGCACCTGAGCGCGGGCGTTGTCATTGGTGGTGGCCAGGTGCTCGAAGGAAGCGGCCAGGGCCAGGAACTCGCCGAGCGAATCCCAACGCAGGTGGTTTTCGTTCACCAGCTGCTGGACGTGCTTTGGAGCCGAACCACCGGCACCGGTCTCGAACAGCCCGCCGCCGGCAAGCAGCGGAACGATCGAGAGCATCTTTGCCGAGGTGCCCAGTTCCAGAATTGGGAACAGGTCGGTCAGGTAGTCGCGAAGCACGTTGCCGGTCACCGAAATGGTGTCCTCGCCACGGCGGATACGTTCGATGGTGTACTTGGTGGCCGCAATCGGATCCAGGATCTCGAGGGTCAGGCCGGCGGTATCCAGATCCTTGAGGTACTCGTTGACCTTGGTGATCAGCACCGCGTCGTGCGCGCGCTTTTCATCCAGCCAGAATACGGCCGGGGTGGCCGAGGCGCGGGCACGGTTCACGGCAAGCTTGACCCAGTCGCGGATGGCAACGTCCTTGGTCTGGCAGGCACGCCAGATGTCACCGGCGAAGACCTGGTGCTCGATGAGGACCGCGTCGTTCTCGTCCAGGATCTGGACGTGGCCGTTGGCCGCCAGTTCGAAGGTCTTGTCGTGGGAGCCGTACTCTTCGGCCTTCTGAGCCATCAGGCCAACGTTTGGCACGGTGCCCATGGTGGTTGGGTCAAAGGCGCCGTTTGCACGGCAATCCTCGATCACGGTCTGGAAGACGCCCGAGTAGGAGGAGTCTGGCAGGACTGCCAAAGTCTCGGCTTCCTTGCCATCTGGGCCCCACATCTTGCCGCCGAGGCGGATCATTGCTGGCATCGAAGCATCAACGATCACATCCGAAGGGACATGCAGGTTGGTGATGCCCTTGTCGGAATCGACCATGGCAACCGCTGGGCCCTCTTCAAGTCCCTTGGCGATCAGCTTCTCCACACCGGCGCGCACGTCGTCGGAGAGCTCGTCCAGTCCGGCGATGATGGCCGCCAGGCCGTTGTTCGGGTTCAGGCCGGCTGCTGCCAGCTCGTCGCCGTAGGTCTCGAAGAGTTCGGCGAAGTACGCCTTGACGACGTGTCCGAAGATGATTGGGTCCGAAACCTTCATCATGGTGGCTTTCAGGTGTGCCGAGAAGAGCACTCCTTCTTCCTTGGCGCGGGCCACTGCGTTCTTCAGGAATTCGGACAGTGCCGCCACGTGCAGGACGGTGCCGTCGATGACTTCGCCTTCGAGGACCTTGAATGGCTTCTTCAGAACCTTGACTTCTCCGTCTTCGCCCACGAAGCGGATGGAGATGCTCTTGTCCTTGTCGATGACGACGGACTTCTCGTTCGAGGCGAAGTCATCGGCGGACATGGTGGCGACATTGGTCTTCGAGTCGGCTGCCCAGGCACCCATGGAGTGCGGGTACTTGCGTGCGTAGTTCTTCACGCTCAACGGCGCACGGCGGTCCGAGTTGCCTTCGCGCAGCACAGGGTTCACTGCCGAGCCCTTGAGCTTGTCGTAGCGTGCGCGGACGTCGGTGTCCTCATCCGAGGATGGGTTTTCCGGGTAATCCGGAAGCGCGTAGCCGGCTGCCTGGAGCTCGGCGATGGCGACCTTCAGCTGCGGGATGGAAGCCGAGATGTTCGGCAGCTTGATGATGTTTGCCTCTGGGGTCTTGGCCAAATCGCCAAGCTCTGCCAGGGCATCGGAGATGCGCTGTTCCTCGGCGAGGTAGTCCGGGAAGGTGGCGATGATGCGTCCTGCCAGCGAAATGTCGCGGGTCTCAAGTTCAACACCGGCGGTCGACGCGAAGGCCTCCACGATCGGCAGGAACGAGTGGGTTGCCAGCATCGGGGCTTCGTCGGTGTGGGTGTAAATAATCTTGGCCATAGGTGTGGCGTCTCCCTGAACGTCGTGCGGAAGCGGGCTAACCGCCCTAAACTCAACGTTCCAAACTTACCTGATTTTAGCCTGCACCACACTTTTGGGTGCCCAGATTTCCCCGGGCAGCACAGCGTTTAGCCCCGAAATGCCGGGATGAATAACGGTAGAGCAGTTCGTCACATTTAAGTTAATGCGCAATAACTCAAAGCGGGCTATGGCGTCTTTTCGGCGCTCGGAGCGGGCAATGAAGCGATTTGCGCCAGACCCAGTACCGCCTTCTCAAAAAGTTCAGCAGGCTTTGAATCAATTCCCGCCCGTTCTTCATGGGCGAAACATTGCCACGCAACGCGCCAGGTAGTCGCCAGCATTTCGGCAAGCAGCAGGGCTTGGATCGAATCCAGCAGCTCGCGGTCAATCAACGATTGGCTCAGCGCTACGACCAGTTCCTGCTCACGCCGCGTGGCGATCATGAGCAGCTTCGGATCCTGCAGCATGAGCCTTGAGATCCTGCGGAATTCATGGTGCCTGACTTCAACGCTGAAGTGCCCGCGGCACACTTCGAGCAGTGCGTGAAAAATTTCTGCGGCGGAGCTTCCCGGGGTCATTTCGGCGGCGACGAGCGCGTTGATCAGTTCTCGCTGGCCCGGAACTATAGCGGATTCCTTGGAATCGAAATAGCGGAAGAAGGTGCGGTCCGAGATCCCTACGCGTTCGGAGATCCGCGCCACCGTGATGGCCTCTAGCCCCAAGCTTTCGACAAGGTCGAGGGTCGCGGCCTGAATCTCCCGTTTGGTCGCGGCTTTGCGTTCGTCACGAATTCCCATTGAGCTCCCCCTGTCATTCTGCGTGCATTTATCGTCCCATGACCGCACGGCGAAAACTTATTTCCTGTCACAGTCTGCCAGTTCTTCTTACGAAATTCTGTCACTCTGTGACAGAATTTGAAAGTTGACATCACCTAGAAAGAGGAATCCGTGACTTCCGAGCGCACCGAAATCAAGGCCGAGTCCGCCCCTCCGCGGCCTGAGAAACCCGAACTGACCACGAAACAGCTCACCGGAATCATCGGCGCACTGGCACTTGCCGCCTTCCTGATGATCCTCAATGAGACCGTGCTGACCGTGGCGTTGCCCGGAATCATGTCCGACATGAATATTTCGGCGGCGGCCGGCCAATGGCTCACCACCGGATTCCTGCTCACCATGTCCGTGGTCATTCCCACCACCGGCTTCCTGCTGCAGCGTTTCAGCACCCGCTCGCTGTTCATCTTCGTGCTGTCCAGCTTCTTCATCGGCACGCTGCTCGCCATCTTCGCCCCGAGCTTTGCCGTCTTGCTTGCCGCCCGAATCATCCAGGCTATTGGTACCGCGATCGTTTTGCCGTTGCTGATGACCACCACCTTGACGCTAATTCCAATGCACAAGCGCGGCGCGGTGATGGGCCTGAACTCCATCGTGATCTCCGTCGGACCGGCAGTCGGCCCAACCGTATCCGGCGCGATCGTCCACGCTTGGGGATGGCACTACATCTTCGTCCTGATGGCCCCGCTATCGATGATCATCCTGGCCTTGGGCATCATCTTCCTCAAGCTTCCCTCGAATACGCGCAAACTTCCCGTTGACGTGATCTCCGTGATTCTTTCCGCGCTTGCATTCGGTCTGCTTGTTTACGGAATCTCCACCATCGAGAAGGCCAGCGAAGACATGCTGCTCACCGTGGCAACCTTCGCCATCGGCTTGGTCTCCCTGGCCCTATTTATCAGGCGCCAGATTCGCTTGACCCGCGAGGGCAAGGAATTGCTGAACCTCACCCCGTTCACCTCGCGAACCTTCACCTTCGCAATTCTGATGATCATGATCGCCTTCGGCACCTTGCTCGGCTCGATCATGATGGTTCCGATCATCCTCGAATCCGGCAAGGGCATCAGCTCCCTGGCAATCGGCATGATGCTGCTGCCGGGCGGCCTGGCCCAGGCCATCGTTTCGCCCATCTTTGGTCGCATCTACGACAGGCACGGACCACGCCCGGTGCTGATCCCCGGTGCCATCATGCTCGCGCTGGGACAGTGGATGTACGTTTCGGTCACCACCGAGACCGAGCTATGGATGTTCATGCTCAGTCACAGCGTCTTCTCGATTGGCCTGGCACTGCTCATGACCGGCTTGATGTCTTCGGCCATGGCCTCGGTGAATCCACGCCTCTACGGCCACGGCTCGGCCATCTTCAACACCGGCCAGCAGCTCGGCGGTGCCATCGGCACCACCATCTTCATCACCGTGCTGACGGCGCTCTCAAACGCCAAGCTCCAAGAGGGCGCCGAGCTTGCCGAAGCCTTGTTTGCCGGCGCCCACGCTGCCTTCATCGTTGGTGCGTTGCTCGGCACGGCCGGCGTGGTGCTTTCCCTCTTCGTGAAGGTTGAAAAGCGCGGCTAGCCACGATTGCCCGAAGCGCGGGCAAAATTGCGCGGGGTTCAGCAGCCAGTGGCTGCGGAACCCCGCGCTCTTTTAACGATTGCCTTCACTTCGGCCGCACCCCGCCCCGCACAGCAAATTTACGATCCAGTCAAAAGATTGTTGAACAATCTCTATTTTTGGTGCATGCTTAGATAAACGGCACAGCGAGACGGGGATCACAAATGACATGCATCGACCTGAATTCCGACGTAGGCGAATCCTTTGGCAATTGGGTTATGGGCGACGATGCGGCCATTTTCAGATCCGTCTCCTCGGCCAACGTAGCTTGCGGCTTCCATGCAGGGGACCCCACCGGCATTGCGCAGACCTGCCGCGCTGCAGTCTCCGCGGGCGTCACCATCGGTGCACATGTCGGATATCGCGATCTTGCCGGGTTCGGTCGTCGATTCCTCGACTGCTCCGCTACCGAACTCGCCGATGACGTGCTCTACCAGCTGGGCGCACTGCAGAGCTTGGCCCGAGCTGCGGGATCCAGCATCAAGTACGTCAAGCCGCACGGCGCCCTCTACAACACCATCGTGCACCATGAGGTCCACGCTCAAGCCGTCATCGACGCCATTAAAGCGTTCGGCGACGATCTTCCGGTGCTGCTCTTGCCCGGTTCGGTGGCACTGGCCAAGGCCGAGGCCGCCGGGCTGCGTCCGGTCGCCGAAGCCTTTGCAGACCGCAACTACACCCCCGAGGGCACCCTGGTCTCGCGCCGCGAGGCGAACGCCGTGCTCCACGACTCCGTGCTGGTCACCGAAAACATGATCCGCCTGGCCACCGAGGGGACCATCAAGGCGGTGGACGGTTCGATTATCCAGATGCCAGCCGAGTCGATCTGCGTGCACGGCGATACCGCAGGATCGGTCGCGATGGCGGCCGCGGTCCGCGCCGGACTTGAATCGGCCGGCGTGCAGATCAAGAGCTTCGCATGAGCATCACCGCGGTACACGCCGCCGGAAGCCACGATGTGCTCGTCGAATTGGATGATCTCGAATCCGTCCTTTCCCTCGACGCCCTGTTGCAGGCCCAACCGTTGCCTGGGCAACGCGACGTCCTAGCTGCCGCCGCGACGCTCATGGTGAAATTCGAAAACGTCGAACAGGCCCGGCAGGCCAGGCAGCTGTTGCCCAAGCTGACATTGAACACGGCAGCGGCAACTACGGGCAAACTTGTCACCATCGAGGTCTATTACGACGGTGCGGATCTGGAAACCGTCGGGGAGCTCACCGGCCTTGGGGCCCAGGGAGTTATCAACGCGCATACCGGCCAGCAGTGGCGTGCGGCGTTCGGCGGATTCGCGCCCGGTTTCGCCTATCTTCTGGGAGAAAACACCGACCTGCAGGTTCCCCGCCGCGAGAGCCCCCGTACCCAGGTGCCCACCGGTTCCGTGGCCCTCGCCGGTGAGTACTCGGCCGTTTACCCACGCCAGTCCCCCGGCGGATGGCAGCTGATCGGCCATACGAATGTCGCGCTGTGGGATCTGGGTCGAGAAAATCCGGCGCTCATCCGCCCGCAGGACCGTGTGCAGTTTATTGCCTCACGCCAAGCGCTGACCGTGAAAACGGCGGCCTCGGCCGCTACCGAAACCGAAGCTCCAACGGGTACCGGATTGGCCATTCTCGATTCGGGTTTGCAGAGCCTGCTCCAGGACACCGGCCGGCAGGGCTTTGGCGGGCTCGGCGTACCGGCCAGCGGCGCCGCCGATCTCGCCTCCTTGCATCAGGCAAATCGGCTGGTTGGAAATACGGCCGATTCTGCCTGCATCGAAAACCTGACCGGTCGGATGAGCCTGCTCGCCCACGGCGACCAGGTCCTTGCGGTGTGCGGAGCCGAAGCGAGGCTGGTCATCAGTCCGGCGGCCGGCGACGACCTCCGTGCCGAACGCGAGGTTTGCATGGACGCGCCCTTCGCCCTGCTGGACGGCGAGCGCCTGGATCTGGAGCCCACCGGGAACGGATTGCGCAGCTACCTTTCGATTCGAGGCAAGATCCAGCTGCCCCGAATTCTGGGTTCGCTGTCCACCGACACGCTCTCCGGGGTGGGTCCGGCTCCACTGATGGATGGAAGCTTCCTGCCGGTATCGCTGCCGGAGAACCTGCAAATCGTGGGACAGGGCGAACCGAGCACCCTGCCCCGGCCAGATGCCGAGGGCTGCTATGTTCTGCGCGTCCAGGCTGGCCCGCGCGATGACTGGTTCGGCCCCGCCGGACTGGCGAAACTACTGGACCAGCGCTGGCTGGTCACCAGCGAGTCCAACCGCATCGGCGTGCGGCTGGGCGCGGAAGGGGACGCCAGCGCGCTTGAACGCGTTCGCTCCGGCGAGCTTTCCAGCGAAGGCGTCGCGCTCGGCTCCTTGCAGGTACCTCCCTCGGGATTGCCAGTGCTGTTCCTGGCCGATCACCCGGTCACCGGCGGTTACCCGGTGATCGCCACGGTCATCGCCGAGGATCTATCCGCCGCGGCACAGTTGCCGCCAGGCTCACAGCTTCGTTTTGAACTTTCCGAATCCACCCCAAGCACCGAAGGATCCCAGGCATGAAAAAGGTCTTGATCGCCAACCGCGGCGAAATCGCTGTTCGTATTGCCCGCGCCGCAGCCGACGCCAATTTGGTATCGGTTGCCGTCTATTCCGATCCCGATGCGGATGCCCTGCATGTGCGCCGGGCCGATGAAGCCTACGCGCTGGGTGGGACTTCGAGTGCCGAAACCTATCTGGATATTTCCAAGATCATCGCCGTTGCCAACCGCTCCGGGGCCGACGCGGTCCACCCGGGCTATGGGTTCCTTTCGGAGAACGCCGGCTTTGCCCGCGCAGTCATCGAGGCCGGGCTGATCTGGATCGGCCCAACCCCTGAAGCTATTGAGCTATTGGGCAATAAGGTGACGGCGCGCGAAATTGCGGTACGCGCCGGTGCCCCGCTGGTGCCCGGTACCGATGCACCAGCGGCCGACGCATCCGAGGTGCGCGCCTTCGCCGAGAAGCATGGCGTGCCGGTAGCCATCAAGGCGGCGTTCGGAGGCGGCGGACGCGGGTTGAAGGTTGCGCGCACCATGGAAGAAATCGAGGATGCCTTCGAATCGGCGGTCCGTGAAGCCACCGTCGCCTTCGGCCGCGGCGAGTGCTTTGTGGAGCGATTCCTGGACAAGCCGCGCCACGTCGAGGCACAGGTTCTCGCCGATACGCACGGCAATGTCATCGTGGTGGGTACTCGCGATTGCTCGTTGCAGCGCCGTCACCAGAAACTCGTCGAAGAAGCGCCAGCCCCATTCCTCTCGGATGAGCAGCGTGCCAAGATCCACGAGTCGGCCAAGGCCATATGCCGGGAGGCAGGCTACGTAGGCGCAGGAACCGTCGAATACCTGGTTGCGCCGGACGGACTCATCTCCTTCCTGGAAGTTAATACCCGTTTGCAGGTTGAGCATCCCGTTAGCGAGGAGACTGCCGGAGTGGACCTGGTCATCGAACAGTTCCGGATCGCCGAGGGCAAAGAACTGTCTTTGAAGGAAGATCCGCAGCCGGTAGGCCATGCCTTCGAATTCCGCATCAACGCCGAAGATCCGGCCCGTGGTTTCCTGCCCGGCCCGGGGACCGTGACCCGGTTCGAGGTCCCTACCGGCTCCGGAATTCGTGTCGATGCCGGGGTGCGCAGCAACTCGAATATTCCCGGGCAATATGATTCGCTGATGGCTAAGCTGATCGTGCATGGTGCGACTCGCGAGCAGGCTCTGCGCCGCGCCCAGGTGGCTCTGGCGGAGTTCACCATCGAGGGTGTTCCCACGGTTTTGCCCTTCCACCGGGCCGTCGCCAAGCATCCAGACTTCACCGCCGAGCAAGGCTTTAAGATCTACACCACTTGGATCGAATCGGACTTCGCCGAGGAACTGGCAAATAGCGAGGAAATCGCCACCACGTCCGTCGGCGGCGAGCGTGAAGTGCTCACCATCGATCTAGACGGCAAGGCGATGGCGTTGGGCCTGCCTGCCGCGCTGGTGCACGCCATCCGCCACGGTGGTTCCGCCTCGGATGGGGCAGGCGGAGGCGAGGCTTCGGTGGTCGACGCCGACGCACTGCTGTCCCCCATGTCCGGAAATCTGGTCTCTTTCTCGGTCGAGGACGGAACCCCGGTGGCCAAAGGCCAGACGGTGGCAGTCTTGGAAGCAATGAAAATGGAATCACCGGTCATCGCGCATCGCGATGGAGTCTTCACCGCGGCATCGTTTAACCCGGGACAGGCAATTAATCGTGGTGAGTCATTGGGAAGCATCGCTTAGCCAATGCGGGATTCTGCGAAGCACTGGCTAGATTAGAGGAATGAGCGTGAACGAGATCTACACTTCGATTCCGCTGGGCAGCGGATCCACCCATGCGCATACCAGCACCTGGGTGGCCTCGACGTTGCGCCAAGAAATCGCCCAGGGGCGGCTGTTGCCAGGCTCTAAGCTGTCGGAGCAGGCGCTGGCCGACGCGCTGGGAGTCTCACGTAATACCCTCCGCGAGGGGTTCACGCTCTTGGACAGTGAATTGATCATCACGCGAATTCCAAACCGTGGAGTGTTCGTGTCGTCCCCGGGTGCCGCAGACATCCGTGAGATCTACGCGGTGCGTCGCACCATCGAACCCGCAGCGCTTGCGTGGGGGCCCGCTTTGGATGTCCCGGCACTGGCCCAGGCGATCGTCGAGGCGCGCGCCGCGGCCAAAGCGCATGACGTTCCGGGCATGGCTGATGCCAATCAACGCTTTCATGAGTCCGTGGTGCGAGCCACCGGGAGCGTTCACTTGCTCGAACTCATGGGCCGAATTCTCGCCAAAATGCGCTTGGTCTTCCATTCGATGAGTGATGCCCCAGATTTCCATTCGCACTATGTGGAACGAAACGCTGCACTTGTTGAATTGCTGGCCTCCGGCCAACGGAACGAAGCAGCCCAAACCCTACTGGGCTACCTGGATACCGCGGAAGCCGAACTTCTCGACCATTACGAGTCATCTCAAAAGATCTAGGAGCGCTATGCCTGAGTCTTCTTTGCCTGCATTGGCCGAAACGATTGCACGTCGAGCCCACGAAGGGCAAAACGATAAGTCAGGCGCGGATTACATTACGCATCCTGCTCGCGTGGCGGCCAACGTTAGTGAACAAGGCGGTAGCGAAGAGGCCGTCGCAGTGGCCTGGCTACACGACGTCCTTGAAGATTGCGCGGTCACTTCCTCGGATCTTCTGTCTGCTGGGATCCCGCAGCGGGTCATCGATGCTGTCATTTCGGTGACCAAACGTGAAGGGGAACAAATCGAAGATTATTGTGCCCGGGTCCGGGCAAACCCCATCGGACTCATGGTCAAGTACGCCGACCTCGCGGACAATACCTCCCCGGAACGCACTGCGCTGCTTGAGGACGCGGTACGAACCCGGTTGGCGGAAAAGTACGCGTACGTCCACTCATTGCTGGCGAGCTAAGTGCGTCTGCGCCTGGTCGTCCAGTCCTGAGGTATACCAGGTTATGGGACCGGCATAGTCGGTCGTAGATTAATGTCCGGGCTGTGCCGATGACTTGGTGTGCGGAAATCGCTAACCAAAAACTGTCCTCAATACGGTTGCAGAGGCCCCTAGCCGTGCTCGCGAATACGCTGTGTCGTTGAAAATCTGCACGGCATTTTCTCTTCACATGATCCGTGAAGCGCGTAGCATCGAAGTACTAGGTGGGAAGGACCGTGCCGACATGTTTGAGAAATTCACCGATCGAGCACGGCTTGTCGTTGTCTTGGCACAGCAAGAAGCCACTGCTCGAAACGACGACCATTTAGGCACGGAGCATTTCCTGCTCGCTCTGGTGCGAGAACCTGATGGTATTCCTGCCAAAACTTTTGAGGCCCTGAACATCTCCTACGAAAATGTGCGCGAGCAGGTCAACGCGTTGGCAGGCAACGAGAAGTCCGGAATTACTGGCGAGCTGCCGATCACCAAGCATGTAAAGAAGCTCTTAGGGCTATCGCTGCACGAGGCCAAAGAGCTAGGCCATGACTTGGTCGACACCGAGCATCTCTTATTGGGGCTGCTTCGCGGTAGCGAAGGCATCGCGTCCAAAGCCTTCAAAAGGTTGGGAACCACTCCCAACCGAATTCGCCAGGAACTCATTAGGCTCTGGTCTGGTAATTCTGGTGAATCTCAAACCGGCAGCTAAGCCGGTCCTTCCAGCACTTGGGTGATCGCCACCTCATCATGCCTTGGGCCCAGCGTTCTGTTTGGAGAGTATCGTTAGAAACGGCTAGCAGGTCAATTAGTACGTGGCCAGAGCAACTTGAGTGGAGTTTGTCCGCCACGGATACTGCATATTTTCCTTGCGCCGCTGCTGCGACGGACCGAAGCAGCCATACTTTGGTTCATTTTCCGAAAGGACAAGACTTGAAACTGCCTGTAGCCGAACTACACATCCATTTGGAAGGTTCGTTAGAGCCCGAAACGATTTTTGCCCTTGCCGCCAAGAATCGGATCGCTCTGCCCTACCAGTCGGTGGAGGAGCTGCGGGAGCAGTACGATTTTAATAACCTTCAGTCCTTCCTTGATCTTTTCTACGCGAATATGGCCGTGCTGCGCACCAGCGAAGATTTCCATGAAATCACTCGCGCCTACCTGCAGCGAGCACACGATTCTGGTGTTCGTCACGTTGAACTGTTCTTTGATCCCCAAGCACATTTGGAACGCGGGCTGACACTGTCCGACGTGATTTCCGGAATCAGTGCTGGTCTTGATGAAGCCAAGCAGCGTTGGGGCATGACTCATAAGCTCATTGCCTGTTTCTGGCGACACGCCCCGGCAGCCTCTGCCATGGAAATCCTGCAGCTGATTGTTTCCGAAAAGCATGAGATCGATGGAATCGGCTTGGACTCTTCCGAGCTTGGATTCCCTCCTGAGCTCTTTACTGAGGTCTTCGCTTACGCCCGCGAGCACGGCTTGCATCTGGTGGCCCATGCGGGCGAGGAAGGGCCAGCTGACTATATCCGTCAGGCCTTGGACCTGTTGCGGGTTGAGCGCGTTGATCACGGCATCCGTTGCTTGGAGGACCCTGAGCTCGTGACACGCTTGGTCAATGAACAGATGCCGCTGACGGTATGTCCTTTTTCGAATGTGCGATTGCGTGCAGTGGATACCCTGGCAGATCATCCGTTGCCTCAGATGCTCGAAGCTGGGCTGAAGGTTTCCATCCATTCGGATGATCCTGCCTATTTCGGCGGCTATATGGATGCCAACTTTTCGGCCATCACCGAACAATTCTCCTTGACTGCCTCGCAGCTGGCTACGCTGGCCCGGAATTCCTTTGACGGATCTTTCCTCGAAGCGGGAGAAAAAGCGGCTCGCGTAGCCGAGGTTGATGCGTGGCTCGAATTACAGGCGGACGCGGAGCCGCGTTAATTAGAAGTACCGCGATTCCTTGGGGATGGAATCGCGGCACTGGACTCAACAGGTACTCGTACTTTGGGGGTTACGGCACCTGATACATCGAGTCCCTGGCATCGGTGATTAACATATGCCCGGGGGCGTGTCCGATAGCCAGCACAGGACGGGATTCCATGACAGCGGCTTGTGGGGTCACGCCGCATGCCCAAAAAATTGGAATGGTTCCGTCCGGAATGGTGAGTGCATCTCCGAAGTCTGGTTTGCCCAGATCCGTGATGCCTATTTCTTCGGGATTGCCCACATGAACCGGGGCTCCGTGTACCGCTGGGTAGCGGGAAGTGATACGCACGGCGTCCGCTACCTGAGAAGCCGGTATTGGACGCATGGAGACGACCATCGGTCCGGAAATACTCCCGGCCGAGGCGCTGCGAATGTTCGTCTTGTACATAGGCACGTTCACACCTTGGTCGATGTGGGCAACGCCTATGCCATTTTCAATCAGGGCCGCTTCGAAGGTGAATGAACACCCCACGATGAAAGTCACCAGATCATCTCGCCAATACTCGCTCAGATCCGTAGGTTCGGCTATTATCTGGCCGTTTTGGTAGACCGTGTATTTCGGAAGATCGGTGCGAATATCGCCATCGGGCAGTAATTCGTTGCTCGTCTGGCCCGCTTCCAGTACCCCTAGAATCGGGCAAGACTTCGGGTTGCGCTGGGCAAAGAGTAGTACCTCAAAGGCCAGCTCGCGTGGCACGATGATCAGATTCGCTTGGGCATATCCGGCAGCATACCCAGCGGTGGGTACGCTCAGTCCTTGCCGAAAGAGTTTACGGGCTGCTGACGGGGCCATACTGGCACGTTCGTCGCGATGTGGTTCGAGCGGGATCATGAAGTTCTCCTAGATCTCAGACGCGAGCTCAGGCCCACATTTTTGACAGGCCAGTGAGCGACATCCATCCGAGGTAAATGGTCAAGAGCCAAGTCAAGGCGCCAATAATCAACAGCCATGCCGGGTACTTGTAGTCGTTCAGCAAGTCTCGGCGGCGCCAAGCCACCCACAACAGGACCGCAAAGCCAACGGGGAGGATCAATCCGTTGAAGGCGCCGGCGAAGATCAGCAAGGTCTGTGGGGCTTGGCCCAGGAATAGGTAGATTGCGGCGCATACGGCGATGAACGCCACGGTGATCAGATTTCGTGTGCGTTCTTTGGTCACCGATTTGGTGACGAAGGAAACCGAGGTGTAGGCGGCTCCGATGACGGAAGTCAACGCGGCGGACCAGAGGATGACGCCGAAGGTGCGTAGTCCAATATCTCCGGCTGCTGCGCCGAAGGCCTCGGCGGCCTTGTTGTCGCTGGTCAAGGCCACGCCACCGGCAACGACGCCGAAGATGGCGAGGAACAGCAATACTCGCATGACACCTGTGACGATGATGCTGACAACCGAGATGCGGCTAACGGCCTTGACATGCTCGACGCCCGAAGTGCCGGAGTCAATCATGCGGTGCGCACCGGCATAAGTAATGTAGCCACCGACGGTGCCGCCGATCAGCGTTGTAATGACCAAGAAATCTATGTTTTCCGGCATCACGGTGTTCTTCAGCGCTTCGCCAACCGGCGGGGCAGCAATGATTGCAACGTAGAGCATCAACAGGATCATGATCGCCCCGAGGAGTACCACGATCCGGTCCAGTGCCATGCCGGCTTTCTTCGATAGGAAGATGAGAATGGCGATTGCCGCTGAAATTGCGCCACCTATTTTTGGGTCAACGCCCATCATCGCGTTCATGCCAAGACCGGTGCCGGCAATATTGCCAATGTTGAAGACCATGCCACCGATAAATACCAGCGCCGCAAGGAACCAGCCGACGCCGGGAAGCACCTTGTTGCCCAATTCCTGGGCGCGCAATCCGGAGACTCCGATAACTCGCCAAACGTTCAGCTGAACTGCGATGTCTACCAAGATCGAAACGACAATCGCGAAGGCGAAGGACGCTCCTAGCTTGACCGTAAATTCCGAGGTCTGGGTGATGAACCCCGGCCCGATTGCGCTTGTTGCCATGAGGAACATGGCGCCCATAAGGGCTGTGCGCCGTGCCCTACTGCTGAGCTGCGGCTGAGTCTCTGAATGTGCCATGGTTCCATCCATTACAGGTTGCGGTGACTGCGGTCACAAGTCTTGGTGACTCACAGAAGAATACAGGTTGTTCAACAATCTGCACAAGAGGTTGTTCAACAATCCTCTTCCCGAATTTCCCAGAGACCGCGGTTGACCTGTAACTGTGTACACAAACAATGGCACAAGAATTCTTAAAATACGACACCTCGCCCCGCGAAAAACACAACTTCAGAGTTTTTGCGAGCCGAGGTGCCGAGCGAGCATGGCTAGCCCTGACGCGCTTTCATCCTTGGATTCTTCTTGTTGATCACAAAGACCCTGCCGCGACGGCGGACCACTTGAGCACCGGGCACCTTCTTCAGTGCTCGGATTGAATTTCTAACCTTCATACGCTTTCACCTCTTCCCCATATATCCGACTCCTCCTGATCTGGCCCAGTTGCACTCGAAGCGCCATGCAGGGCCAGAAGCTGTTCATCGCTTAGTTCGCAGGATTCCAAGAGCGCCCTGACCTCAGCTTCGCAATGCTCCGAGCCGGTCAATTCCAGATGAGTGCAAGCAACGTCGCTTTCCCATGCCCCGGTTGATTCCATCCAGACCCGTGGCCCAGTACCGGTGAGCGCAACACGTACGCCGGGGCAGCTTGCCATCCAGAGCGTCCCGCGAACGCACATGCAGGTTGCGACTACCTCCGGCAGCACCTCGCGGAAACGGTCGGCATCAAGTGGTCGCTCGACTCTGATGAGAATTTTTGAATCTGCGATCTCCGAATCACCCGCGCCATGCGAGAAATGACCGGGGCGAGACCTAAGAAGGGCTTCGTGCTGGTCATAATCACCCAAAACAACTTCGCTTGCGCCTGAATTGAGCGCCGCATGCGGCGCTAATTCCGCGATCAGCCTCGCCCCATGCTCGTATTGCTCACCGGAAGCTTTTAGATGCTCAGCCGATTCGCCAAGAAGCTCTACGCTCACTCCTTCAACGAGCATCAGGCTATCGGCCAGCGCGAGTTCACGGATCAGGAACTCCCCTGCGGTTCGCTCATCATTTGGCATGGCATTGAAGCCTGACTCCCACAGGGTCCTTCGATCCCAGAACTGGTCTTCCGTCGCGGCCGGGTCCAGCGCGAGGACCACGTGGTCGATTGTGACCCCACGCCCCGCAAGCTCGGAACGCACTATGTCCAAGACCTGATCACTATGCCAAGTAGCCGGCAGCAGTTGGATCACCACGGCATCTTCGCGCCCAGGTAGGAGGCGCAACAGCGTCGGGAGAATTTCAAAGCGCACAGCGCAGCCTATGCAACCGTGCTCGAGTACGGATTCGGCGCGCTCGGTAGCATTATGCTTTCCTTCAACTCGGCGCAGGACACGATTGCCCTCTAGCAGATCGTGGCCAATAACCAGCGCCTCGGGATATTTCCCAAGCAGTCGACTGACGGCGACATCTCGGCAGTGGACTTCCAAAGATGAGACAAAAATAAGCTTCATAAGGCTCGAGCTTACATGAGAATGATTCTCAATATAAATAACGAATACTTCGTGTTAACCGGCAGCGGGCCGCCAAAATCATCAATGATTGATGATTTGGCGGCCCGCACCGTGGAAAATTCCTAGTGGAAGAAGTGACGCGCTCCGGTGAAGTACATGGTGATGCCAGCAGCGTTTGCCGCGGCGACAACTTCCTCATCACGAACCGAACCACCAGGCTGAACGACAGCCTTAACGCCGGCGTCAAGCAAGATCTGCAGGCCATCGGCGAACGGGAAGAACGCATCCGAGGCGGCAACGGCACCTTCGGAACGTTGCTCGGAAGCGGAGCCGTCAACGTTTTCCGCGCCCCCGGCGGCATCTGCACCGGATTCAACCTTCACGCCAAGGGTATTGGCGCGCTCGACTGCAAGCTTGCACGAGTCGACGCGGTTGACCTGGCCCATGCCGATACCCACGGCTGCACCGTCCTTGGCGAGGAGAATTGCGTTCGACTTCGCCGCACGCACCGCACGCCAAGCGAAGGCAAGATCTGCCAGCGTCTTCTCGTCGGCAGCCGGGCCGGCCGCAAGGGTCCAGTTCGCCACGTCGTCACCGGCAGCAGTGATCTTGTCACTGGCCTGCACCAGCATGCCGCCGGAAACCTGACGGAACTCGTTTGCGTTGCGCGCGTAGCCCTCTGGCAATGCCAGCAGGCGGATGTTCTTCTTGGCCGAGAGGATCTCTACTGCTTCTGGCTCGAAGTCCGGTGCGATGACCACCTCGGTGAAGATGCCCTTGACCGTTTCGGCCATTGCTTTGGTCACCGTGCGGTTAGCGGCGATGACACCGCCGAAAGCCGACACCGGATCGGTGGCATGCGCCTTGGCATGGGCCTCGGCGATTGGATTGGCCGCCTCCGGGGAAGCGACCGCAACGCCACAGGGGTTGGCATGCTTGATCACTGCCACCGCGGGCTGCTCAAAATCGAAAGCGGCGCGCAGCGCCGCATCGGCATCCACGTAGTTGTTGTAGCTCATCGGCTTACCGTGCAGCTGGTCCGCCTGAGCAATACCGGCTGGGGCCGCCTCGTCAACGTACAGGGCTGCCTGCTGGTGCGGGTTTTCACCGTAGCGCAGCGCTTCGGCACGCTGCAGGGCTACGCCCGCGTAGGCTGGCCAGTCGATAACACCGTCGCCGTCCTCGTCAAGGAACTGGCTGGCGGTCCAAGAAGCCACTGCGGTGTCGTACGCCGCGGTATGGGCGTAGGCCTTCGCCGCCAGACGCTGACGGGTCTTCAGATCGAAGCCGCCCTCTGCGGCGGCCTCGACGACCTTGGAGTAGAAGGTTGGGTCCACCACGATGGACACCGCTGCGTGGTTCTTCGCAGCCGAGCGGACCATGGCAGGTCCTCCGATATCGATCTGCTCGACAACCTCGTCCTGGCTGGCTCCCGAGGCTACGGTCTGGACGAATGGGTAAAGGTTCACCACGACTAGATCGATCTGCTCGATGTCCATGGCGGACAGGGTGTCCATATGTTCGCCCACGCGACGGTCGGCAAGAATGCCGCCGTGGATGCGCGGGTGCAGGGTTTTCACACGGCCATCGAGCATTTCCGGGGAGCCGGTAACCTGCTCTACCTCGGTGACTGGAATCCCTGCTGCCGCGATCTTCTTGGCGGTGGAACCGGTGGAGACCAACTGCACGCCAGCTTGGTGCAGTCCGGCGGCCAGTTCCTCCAGGCCAGTCTTGTCGTATACGGAAATCAAGGCGCGGCGGATGGCCACACGATCCAAGACGGTCTTACTCACGAAAATGCTCTCCCGGCGGTGAGATGAAAAGGGGCGGGCAACCAATGGTCGCCTTCCCTATTCTAGCGCCGGAAGCAGGCGATTCTTCAGTTCATGTCAGCGCTACTGAACTGGTTGCTCCAGCTGCGGGAAATGCTCGACGAGCTGCTGCGGTGTCAGGCAGAGTTCGAGCAGTTTTTCTGCATGATCGTCGTCGGCAACATAGGCGACCAAGTCGACCTTTGTCCGTTCGTTCAGCTCCTCACGCAATGACTGAGCGACGGCAACGAGGGTGTGATAATAGCGCTTAATTGTGCTCTCCCACCCTTCGCGGGTAGCCAGATCCGTCATCGCATCCGACCAGATTTGGGCGGCCGGGTCTTGGCATAGATCGATAGCGGACCAATGCCAATCGCTCGGTTCCCACTTATCTGAGTAGAAACTGTCGCCATCGTCTTCTTCGAGATCTGCCTCGATGGCACTCAGGACGGCATCGAGATCTTCGCTGTCCCCGTCCTCATCTGCCTCATCGGTCTCATCCGCGGAGTCTTGAAACTCATCCTCGGTTTCGGTGACATGCTCAACGCTGAGCTGCCCCTGAAGATCAGCGTCCGAACGATCCTCGTAGTTGTCGTCCTCGTCGAGATCTTCGCCGCGTTCCACCAGTAAGTCCCGAGATTCGCTTTGGCGATCGCGTTCGAGCGCTTCAACAGAATTTAATGCCAGTAGCGGCATTGCGATGTTCTCGCTCTCCGAGGTGCTGACACCATGCAGGGCAATGGCATAGAAGTTCTGTTCCGGGTGTTCGGCAATCACTTCCGCCGCGTGTCGAAGGGCAGCCACCCGTATCGCCTCTTCGAGAGCGGTCCAATCTACTCCCATGACCAGAGAATACTCCCTTCGGGCCTCGCGCAACAGGCCTTGACGAAGCCGTGCAAAAGGCGTAATGAGATGCGCTGAAGCTACAGATTTCGGTATGCTTCGACGCGAAGCGTGCCGCACTTTATGTGGCCGATCCTAGGAAAGGCCAACGACAGTGCCAACTGCCACACTCCCCTCCGGCACGCACATTGTGCAGGAGCTGCCCTTCAAATGGAAGGTGCAAGGCACCATCTTCATCATTGGTGGGCTGGGCTTCATGTTTGATGCCTGGGACGTGACCCTGAACGGTGCGCTCATCCCGTTGGTGGCCGCCGAATGGGGCCTGGACCGCCCCACGGCCGCGTTGCTTGGAACCTCTAACCTGGTGGGCATGGCGCTTGGCGCTTTCCTATGGGGAGGAATCGCGGACAAATACGGTCGCAAAAATGCCTTCTCACTGACCTTGCTGATGTTTTCGATATTCACCGTGCTTGGCGCGCTCTCCCCTAACTTTGGTTTCTTTGTCGCCTTCCGCTTCCTTGCAGGAGTAGGCCTGGGAGGCTGCATTCCGGTGGACTACGCCCTGGTTGGCGAATTCACCCCGGCAAAACTGCGCGGACGGGTGCTCACGGCAATGGATGGCTGGTGGCCCATCGGCGCGGCACTGTCCTTCTTCGTTTCCGGGTGGGTTATGGCCACTGCCGAGAACTGGCGCTTGATTCTCGCGGTGATGATCCTTCCGGCCTTCATGGTGTTTCTGGTGCGTTTGAAAATGCCCGAATCCCCGCTGTTCCTCGCGGCCAAGGGACGCGAGGTCGAAGCCCGACAAGTCATCGATGAATTGGTGCAGCGTACCGGTGCCGCACCTCGGGACTACGTCATCGAGGCGGCCCCATCTGGCAAGGGACCACGCTGGTGGGAGCAGGTCGTGGAGCTGTGGCGCTACTCGGCCAAGCTGACGGCAACCAGCTGGCTGTTGTTCGTCACCGTCTTGCTCGTCTACTACCTGGCACTGACTTGGCTTCCCACCATCTTGACCGAGGCCGGCATGGCGCAGTCCGCCTCGTTTTTCGCCACCGCGGTGATGGCCCTGATGGGTCTGGTCGGTGTGCTGATCGCCGCCTTGCTCGTAGAGCGAGTGGGCCGCAAATGGCTGCTCGGCATCTCCGCACCACTGGCGGGGATCGTGTTGATCGTGGTCGCCGTCAGCCTGGACGCACCGGCCACCGCGGTGGCCTGGATTCTGGTGTTCGGCGTTGTGGTCCAGGTGGCGATTCCGGTGTTGTATGCCTACGTCTCCGAGCTGTACCCGACCGAACTGCGCGCCAGTGGCTTCGGCTGGGCCTCAACCATGTCCCGCTTTGCCGCGGGCTTTGGTCCGTTGCTCTTCGCCGCGCTTTGGCCGATCGTCGGACTGCCCTGGCTCTTCGCCGGGGCTACCTTCTTGGTGCTCCTCGCGGTGTTGTTCATGGCCCGCTTCGCCCCGGAGACCCGCGGGCGCGACCTTCGCTAGGGACTGCGCAAGCCAAAGGGAGCACGAATGCTTCGTAGTGGACGAGGCGACTTTTTCCTCGCTTACCGAGGTATTGTGAGCTCATGCCTAGGCTCGGAACTGTGCGGCCGCTCGGCGTCACGCGCCGGGTAGCTTTCCCGCTGATTTTCGCGGGCGCCCTGGCGGGAGCGCTGGCCTCCTGCAGCGCGGACACCCGGCCGGATTCGGCCTGCATGCCGCCGGAATTTTCGCTGTCCCAAGGGACCGCGCAGCGCGGAGATCCGGTGCAAATTTCGGCACCAGATGCGGATTGCGACCCTCGCTACGGACCTCAAGCCCAGGTGGAAATCAGCGTCACCGATGCGCAAGGCATCGAAGTCATCCACACCACCGAACCCATGGGCGATGCCGGGAAGTTCAGCTACACCTTCGAAGTGCCGCAGGACATGGAACTTGGCAAGGCGGCTATCAGCGCCTTTCCGCACGCGGTGGACTGGTGCGATGACACCGGGGTGAACAACCGGATTTACGGCGGGCTGGCTATCGTTCGCGCTTCGTGCAGCATTCCCGTGAAAACCTTAGCGATCATCCGCTAGGCCGGCAAGGAATGCCGCCCCGTGCACCGGGCTTCGGGCCAAGAAGCGAAGGTCCTCGAAACCTTCGACGGCCAGTGCCGCGCGGAGGCGCTCTTGATAAATGGGCTGGTGCTCGATTACCCCACCGCCGAGCACCACGGGAGCGGAGATTCCCAGCTGGCCGGCGACAACGCATACCTTGGTCACCACAAAGGTGATCGCCCGCTGAAGAATTTCTTCGGCCGCAGCATCCCCCGACGCAATAGCTTGGAAAACTAGCGGTGCGCACCGGGCCCAGTATTCACGCGAACTTCGCTTGTGGAAGAGCCCAATGAGCTCTTCGGGATTCGCGCACTCGACATGTTCCAGCAACGACGAGGTCAGAGCCGACTCGCGCCGACCTCGGTTGAACTCATCCAGGGCGTGGCGTACCGCCTCACGGCCAAACCAGTAACCCGCTGCTTCGTCTCCCAGCAGGTAATCCCATCCCCCGTACCGTGCGGTCTGCCCGGCGGAATTCAGACCCCAAATCGCTGACCCGGTTCCCAGAATGACCGCGATCCCCAGGTCAGATTGCCCGGCGGCCAGGATCAGCCGCGTATCGTGCACCACCCTGACCTCAGCATCCGGAACAAACGGTTCGATGAGTTTGCGCAGCGCCAGGCTATCGGCGTCGGTGTCGATCCCTCCGGCACCTGCAATCACCAAATCAACCTGCGGTTCGCCGAGTTCCGCGAACGCTTCGCGTAGCGCCTGCCGGGCTTCGTCCAGGCTGACGTTTTGCACGTTGGCGCTGCCGGTGCGAACCTCTGCAACGATCTGGTCGTCCAGGTAGCGCACCGCGTGCGTTTTTGTTCCACCGATATCGAGCGCGATCAGTCGAAGCGGTGCTGATTTACTTGCGTGCGTCGATTCCATGGTGACCTTTGTCTGCCGTCTCTTCGGGCTCTTACCCGGCTTTAGCTTTTCATGGCGCTTGCCCAATGGCCGAGGAAGCAGCCAAACCACCTGCACAGAACGCGATTTTGCAGAACCGTCCACGTGAGAGCGCGGTGGAGAGCTCAACCATTCCGCTTATTGGATAGTCTAAATGCAAGCTTACTGTTCTCAAGGAACCGTTGTTCCGAGAAAGGCATTCATGCATGATGACATCTCGCTGACCACCGGACGCGTCAAACGCGTCCTCAATGAACGAATCCGTCCCTCGGTGTATTCGGATTCGGTCCCGTTCGAGGTGTCGTGGCATGAGCTGCCAGGTGAACCGATCCCCGCCGTGGAAGGTATCGCCCTTGACTACACGCCGACGCAGGTCGGCGCCGCGTGGGGTGCCGCTTGGGGTACCACCTGGTTCAGGCTTCGCGGGCAGGTCCCGGAAAGTTGGGCCGGACGCCGCGTGGAGGCGGTCATTGACCTGGGCTTCGATGCCAACATGACCGGGTTCCAGTGCGAAGGGCTGATTTACCGTCCCGACGGAATCACCATCAAGGCGCTGAACCCGCGCAATCAATGGGTTCCGGTCAGCGAGTCAGCCGAGGGCGGTGAACAACTCGAGCTCTTTTTGGAGGCAGCTTCCAATCCGGTGCTCCTTGATTATCACCCGTTCTTGCCCACCGAGCAGGGAGATATCCTTACCTCGTCCCCGCGCAAGCTCTACACCACTCGCCGCATGGATTTAGCGGTCTTCGAACCGGTCGTCCATGATCTGGTCCTCGACCTTGAAGTGCTGCTGGATCTGCAAGCCGAGCTGCCCGAAGGTCCACGTCGCATGCAGATTCTGCAGGCGCTGGATAACTCAATGGACGTGCTGGACCTGCAGCGCATCGTTGACACCGCGCAGGCTGCACGCGACCGGCTCGCCCAGGTGCTCGCCGCCCCGGCGGAACACAGCGCCCATCAGATTTCGGCGATCGGCCACTCGCATATCGACTCCGCCTGGTTGTGGCCACTGCGCGAAACCATCCGTAAGGTCTCACGCACCTGCTCCTCCATGGTGGAACTGCTGGATTACGATGATGAGTTCCTCTACGGAATGTCCAGCGCACAACAATACGCCTGGCTGAAGGAACACCGTCCCGAAGTGTGGGACCGCGTGAAAAAGGCGGTGGCCGACGGCCGTTTCCTCCCGCTAGGCGGCATGTGGGTCGAATCGGACACGGTGATGCCTTCCGGGGAGTCTTTGGTCCGTCAATTCCTCTATGGACAGAAGTTCTTCCGCGACGAATTCGGGATCACCTCGGCCGGAGTGTGGCTTCCGGATTCCTTCGGCTACTCCCCCGCGCTGCCGCAGCTGATGCGCCGGGCAGGCTTTGAATGGTTCTTCACCCAAAAGATCTCCTGGAACCAGCAGAATAAATTCCCACACCACTCGTTCTTGTGGGAGGGAATCGACGGATCGCGAATATTCAGCCACTTCCCCTCCATGGATACCTATAACTCGCAGCTTTCCGGCGAGGAAGTCGCCAAGGCTTCCCGACAATTCCGCGAGTCACGGCTGACCAACAATTCGATCGCCCCGGTGGGCTGGGGCGACGGTGGCGGCGGAACCACGCGCGAGATGACCGGCAAGGCGCGCCGACTGGCAAACCTTGAAGGCAGCGCCACGGTGAAGTGGGAACATCCCAACGACTTCTTTGACCGCGCCCAGCAAGAGTTGCCAAGCCCTCCGGTTTGGGTGGGCGAACTCTATCTTGAGCTTCACCGCGCCACGCTCACCAGCCAGCACCAGACCAAACAGGGGAACCGGCGCACCGAGCAGCTGCTGGTCGAAGCCGAACTATGGGCGGCCACCGCCACCATCTATGCCGGTGCCGAATACCCCTACGAGCGGATCGACGCGCTATGGCAGACGGTATTACTGCACCAGTTCCACGACATCCTTCCGGGTACCTCGATCGCCTGGGTACACCGCGAGGTGGTGGCCCGGTACGGGCAGGTCATCGAGGAAGCAGAAGCGCTCATTGGCGCAGCGCAGCAAACGCTCGCCGGAACCGGCACGACGTCGCTGACCTTCAACGGCGCAGCCTTTGCCCGTGCGGGCATACCCTTCGGGGCCGCCGGCGAAATTTGCGCAGCCGAACACGAGGCGGTGCAGATCGCCGAGCATGAGGGCGGATACCTGCTGGAAAACGCTCTGGTGCGGATTTTCGTCACCGCCGAGGGTCTGGTGAGCTCCGCAATCGATGTGGCTACCGGCCGGGAAACCATCGCTCCGGGGCAGGTGGCGAACCTATTGCAGCTGCATCAGGACTTCCCGAATATGTGGGATGCCTGGGACGTGGACAAGTACTACCGCAATCAGGTCACCGACCTGCGCGCGGTGGACTCGATGGAGCTTTCCCGTGAAGCGGATGGAAGCGTGACGCTGGAAATTCTGCGCAGCTTCTCGAATTCCAAGATCGAACAACAGCTCGTTCTGGCGCCTGGCTCCCGGACCCTGCAGATCAAGCAGAGCACCGACTGGCATGAGGCGGAGAAGTTCCTCAAGGTCTCCTTCCCGCTGGATATTCGTGCGGAGCATACGATCGCTGAGACGCAGTTCGGCTACCACCAACGAGTCACCCACGTGAACACCAGTTGGGAGGCTGCAAAGTTTGAAACCTCCATGCACCGCTTCGTGCTCGCGCAGGAGCCCGGCTTCGGTGCGGCACTGATCAACGATTCCATCTATGGCTTCGATGTCACCCGCGACTCCACCGAGGCCGGCATCTCCACCACCTTGCGCTTGTCGCTCTTGCGCGCTCCGCGGTTCCCGGACCCGGAAACCGACCAGGGGCGCCAGACCCACCGCTACGGTTTGGTCATCGGTGCGGATATCGCCTCGGCGACCGAGGCCGGAGCCTTGCTGAACAGCGCCGCGCGGGTCATCCAGGGTGCCACGCCGGTGGCTCCGCTGGTCACCCTCGACGGCGAAGGACTGGTGGTTTCCAGCGTGAAGCTTGCCTCCGATCGCTCCGGCGACCTGGTAGTTCGGGTCTACGAGTCGCTGGGACGGCGGGCGCGCGGCAGCTTGAAAATCAACGCAAAAATCGCGGCGGCGAGTACCGTGAGCCTGCTGGAAGATGCGCTCCCCGAGGACGGCCCCGAGGTGGCAGACGCTGAGGTGCGCCTTGCCTTGGGCGCCTTCGAGGTGCGCACGGTTCGCTTCGGCTTGGCCAGCTAGCCGGCTGCAGGCAAGGGGCCCCTGGTCCACGCGCTGTCTCGCGTGGACCAGGTACCCCTTGACGCTCCGTGAGTCGACCGCAGTATCCGGCGCCGCTACTGGATCATCGTCCCGTCGGGTGCGACCGCGTACCAGACTTCGTTGACCCCTTGGCCGGCAACATCACCCGCTTTGCTGTCACTGATGAAGGTGTACAGCGGCATTCCGTTGAGCGTCAGATGCATTTCGCCCTCGGGACTGGTGATAGTTCCAACTTCGCCGGTGACTCCCTCCAGGGTCGGGGTGTCGCTGGTGGTTGTGGCGATCGGCCAATTGGCCAGGCACTCGCCGGTGCAGGCGCTGGTCGTGGTGCCGGCCGTGTCGTTGGTGAAGTAGTACAGGGTCATGCCGTTCGCGTCCACCACGACATCACCCAAACTCGTGGAAGCAACACCCAAGTCAACGCCCGCAGCGGTGTCCATCGGCGCTTCGGAGGTGCTCTTCGGCCCGCCGTACATGCCGCCACCGCTGTCGTCGCCGCTGCCCGCGCCGCCACCGCAACCGGCAAGCAGCAAGGCCGCGCCAAACAACGCCGCGGCGGGAGCAGCAAAATTCCTGCGGCTGATCGTATTCATGATGCATTCCTTTCATCGGACGGGCTGAACGCTCTGGCCCCGGCCAAGCCCGAAACCAGGCGAGGCCATTGAGCAGAGTTGCCCGCAAACTGCCCTCAATGTCTAAGACGCAGAGAAATGTGTTCTGGTTCATGTTTTTGCAAATTTTTCTGCGCATACTTGGAATGTGTATGAACCATTTTCCGTACCGGCGCGTCTTAGTGGGTGAAGCTTTGCCCTCACGACGACTGACCGGAGCGAAGGTGCCATTAGACGCACAGGTAGTCTCCGACATCTACCGCGAGCATGGAGAGGCTCTGCGGCGCTTTGCCTTGCGTGTCGCGGACAATCGGGACGAGGCCGAAGATGTGGTGCAGGAGACCGTGCTAAAAGTTTGGAAAGCTGCGCCGGTATTGACCGGCTCGCTGCGCAGTTACCTGTTTGCGACGGCGCGCAATGTGATTATCGATCGGCACCGCCGGGCGGCTGCCCGAATCTCGGCCCTGCCCTTGGGCGAAACCGAACCGGAAGCCAGCGACTCCTCACGGGAAATATCCGAGGCCTTGGACCGGATACTGATGGAAGAAGCGCTCATGCGCTTGAGCTTCGAACACCGCAAGGTAGTTTTGCATCTGCATTATTTCGGTTCCACGGTGGCGCAGGCAGCACAGGATCTTGGTATCCCGGAGGGCACAGTGAAATCGCGGGCCTACTACGCGATGCGTTCCCTGCGCGGGATCTTAGAGGAGATGGGGGTTGGGCAGTGAACGAGCACCTTGATCTTGGAGCGTATGTGCTCGGCGGGCTGAGCCCTGATGAGCGGGCGGCCTTCGAATTGCACCTGTCCGGATGCTTGGAATGCCAACAGGAAATGGCTGCCTTCGCTCCCGTGGCCAGCCGTTTAGGTTCGGTGGACGCGGGCACTGCCCGGACCTTGCTGGAGCCGCGCCCCACCGAACCAGAGGCGAGGGACGAGGTTGATTTGCTGGACTCCTTGCGTGCCCGGCGTCGCTCGCGGCGCCTGATTCAACGTTCGGCGATCGCGGTCGCGGTCGCAGCTTCGGTGGCCGCCGGAGTCTTCCTGGCCCCGGTAGTGCGCCCGTCCCCAGCGCCGGATGCCAGCTATGAGGTTGTTGGCCTCACCGGGCAACAGGTCGGTCTGGGGCTGAACGCAAAGGCCTGGGGCACCGAACTCCGATTCGAAGGTAGCGGCCTTCCCACCCAGGGCACGCTGTCGCTCTGGGTGGTCGATTCCACCGGCGCGGTGGACCAGGCTGGCGCTTGGAGCGCCACGACAACGGGCAAGACCCAGATGACCTGCGCAGTACCAGTGCAGCTGGAGGAGATTGCCTCGATTCAGTTGCGCGACGTCGATTCGAAGGTTCTCGCCGAGCTGCACTTGCCTGCGCATCCCGCACCGCAGCCAAGCTAGCTGCTAGCGGTCCGCAGCCCGTGATCCTGCCATCCGGTTGGCCCCGGCCAGCGTGGCGGGAAAGAATTCAGCCGCTCCCGGTACGACCCTCGCTCAGCCCGCGATGTGGCCGGCGAACTTCCTACCAAGGAGATGGCTCGTAGTCCTTGAGGAAGCAGCCGTAGAGGTCGATGCCGCGTTCCCCGTCGACGATCGGCTGGTAGACCCGGGCCGCCCCGTCGATCAGGTCCAGCGGCGCGTGCCAGCCCTCGGCGACCATGCGGACCTTGGAGTCATGCGGGCGCTCGTCGGTGATCCATCCGGTGTCCACCGCGGACATCAGGATCCGGTCGGTGGCCAGCATTTCCTCGGCGCTGGTGCGCGTGAGCATGTTCAGCGAGGCCTTGGCCATATTGGTGTGCGGGTGCCCGGCGCCCTTGTAGCGGCGGGAGAACTGGCCCTCCATGGCCGAGACGTTCACGATGTACTTGCGGTGCGCGTCGCTCGCGGCCAACGCCGGGCGCAGCCGCGAGGCCAGCAGGAACGGCGCGGTGACGTTGCACAGCTGCACCTCAAGCATTTCCAGCGCGTCGACGTCCCCCAGGATCTGCGTCCAGGAGTTTTCGGTGACCACGTCGGGCACCAGCCCGCCGGCGTCGATCGCGGTGCCGGTGGCAATTTTTTCGACGGTGGCCGAACCCGCGGTCATCGCTAGTTCGGCGAGCGCCTGCGCATCGTATTGCGCGTGGGCTGCCGGTGCCAGCAGGGCTGAATCTTCGAGCCGGAACGCGCTGGCCAGCGCCTTGGGGTGTTCTGCCGGCGGATTGGCCTCGCCCCACAGTTCCGGTCCGCCGCGCACGAATTCGAGCTCAGCCGGAAGTTGCTGATGCTCGGCTTCGATCAGGTGCTGGTAGGAATTGGTGGTGCGCCGCACCGTCTGGGCCGCGTTATTGATCAGGATGTCAAGCGGACCTTCGGCGGCGACGCGGTCGGCCAGCGAGATCACCTGAGCGGGGTCACGCAGGTCGATTCCGACGATGCGCAGCCGGTGCATCCAGTCTGCCGAGTCTTCGATCGCGGCGAAACGCCGGACCGCGTCGCGTGGGAAACGCGTGGTGATGGTGGTGTGGGCGCCGTCGCGCAGCAGGCGCAGCGCGATATGCATCCCGATTTTTGCCCGGCCACCGGTGAGCAGTGCGCGTCTTCCGCTGAGGTCTGCGCGGGCGTCCCGGCGTTCGCGGCCCTGCGCGGCACAGGCGGGGCAGAGGTAATGGTGGAAGGCATCGACCGTGGTGTAGCGCTGCTTGCAGATGTAGCAGCCGCGCGGGCGCAGGTATTCACCTGCGCTTTGCTCCGCGGCGGAGGAACTCAGATCCAGACCCAGGGTTTCGTCATCCAAGCGATGTGGCGAGCCGGTGGCGGTGCGTTCGATGACCGCCCGGTCTGCCGCGGTGATTTCGGCGCGCTTCTGGGATTTGCGGTGGCGTTTGGCGGCCTTGAACATGTTGCTGGTGGCACGGCGGACGGCGATATGCCGCTCATCCTCGCTGGGAAGCCGGTGCACCATGCCCAAGACCTTCAGGGCGGTTTCGAGTTCGGCTTCGGTAAAGTGGGCGTCGTCGCCGGTGGGCTCTGCCGGGTGTGGATGTTCAGTCATGTCGCCATCCAGTCTACTTTGTGCCGTTGCTGGCTACTTGCCCGTTGCCAGATCCGCCAAGGTATCGATCAGCAAGCGGCGTTCGACCAGCTTGATGCGTTCGTGCAAGGTGTCTTCGGTATCCTCGTCGCGCACTGCCACGGCTTCTTGACGTAGGATCGGGCCGGTGTCTACCCCGGCGTCGGCGATGTGCACCGTGCAGCCGGTGACCTTGACCCCATAGGCCAAGGCGTCCCGCACGCCGTGGGCTCCCGGGAAGGAAGGCAGCAAGGCCGGGTGAGTGTTGATGTACGTGCCGTCGAAAGCATCGATGAATTCCTCGCCGACAATGCGCATGAATCCGGAGGAAACCACGTAGTCGGGCCGGTAGGACAGGCACTTTTCGGTGAGCTCATGATTCCACTGCCCGCGGTCGGCGTAGTCCTTGAAATTGACCACGAAGGTTTCGATGCCGGCGGCCGCCGAACGCTCAACGCCGTAGGTGCCGTGCTTGTCCGCACCGACTGCGGCGATCTCTACATGAGGCAATTCGCCAGTTGCCACGGCGTCAATGACCGATTGAAGGTTCGAACCGGTTCCGGAAACAAGTACAACAATGCGCATACAGGCTATTCTACGGTTCCTTTGGCGTGCGGTTATCGCCGCCGCCGGCAGGTGAAGTAACGGCGCTCACAATAGCTGCGCTGCACAGCCTAGACTGGGCAGAAGCGCAACCAGAAAAGGAGCATGCCATGACCGAGATCATTCCGGATGACAAGAATTGGACCTTCGTCCTAGAATCCGTCTGCACCGAATGCCATCACGACGTGAGGAACGTGTCTCCAGCCGATGTTATCGAACAGCTCCCCCAGCTCGTCGACCGCTACCTGCTCGCATTGCGCCGCCCGCAGGCGCAAGAGCGCACCAGCCCGACGCGTTGGAGCGATCAAGAATATGTGCTTCATGTAGCCGAGATGCTGGTGACGATGACTCGCCGTTTGGAGCTTATGACCACTCAGGATGATCCGACCTTCCCCAGCTGGGACCAGGACCAGGCCGCCGAAAAGGGCAACTACAACCAGCTCGAAGTCGACGAGGCAGCAGCACGGTTGCGAGCCGCAGCCTCGCTCTATAGCAACAAGCTGGCCCGCATCGACAGCTCCGACTATGGCCGCAAGGGGCTGCGCTCCAATGGCGCAGCCTTCACCGTAGCTACTTTGAACCAGTACGCTTGGCACGATGTACTGCACCACATTTGGGATTTGAAAGCCTAGCGGACTACTAGGAGTTATTTATTTCAACCGTTTTTTGCCCCGCGGATCTCCTTGATTAGACTGCTTGATAAGCACGCCAAATCCTCACAGTTCAAGGACCGCAAGAGTATGAAGAATCATCACGCCGGCAAGGTATTGGTCTTGGCTCTCCTCGGGCTGTTCATGCTTTCGGCCTGCAGTGCCGATACCGCGTCCGAAGAAACTACCGCCCCGGTTCCGGACGCAACCGAACTAATGCCGGTGTTGAGCGAAGAAGCTGGAGACGCAGACCGGCTACCGGAGGGTTTCGAGACTTCCGAGGCCTACACCGCCGAAGCGCTGAGGATGTTGGCGCAGTCGAGTTATGGCGACCATTTTGTGGCCGAAGGCGTCAACGGCGAGCTCTGCTTGATCACCGTGGCCGCACCAAAAGAGCAAGGCATGGAACCCGAAGTCGCCGCCTCAACCTGTCCACCGGTCGAGCATGTGGCCGAGAACGGTATCCTGCTAGCGGTAACCGGCGGCGAGTCGAGTTTCGACGTGGTGACATTCCTGTTGCCACCGGATATTTCAGAGCAAACCGCCACCGAGACGATCAACAAGCTAGTACCCAATAATCACACCGGCCTTCGTCCTGCGGTGGAAATCCTCAGCAATGATTCGGCCGTCTTGCTTGTCATGACTTCAGAGACTTCTCAGGAACTGGGCGATTTCCAGCTTCCCCGCCCGAATGGTGATTCGCTGACGATACGGCCATTGGATTAAAGCAAAAACGAACACCTTGGAATCTCAGATGCAATGATCTACGCTGAAACGCCAAAGTGCTCGACAGTTGATTCGGTCCATACGCGGGTGCGCCACCACCGCAGCGCTGTGCAAAAAGATCGCATGCTTTTCTGCGCCTCTCGCCCCGCTGGCTACAAGGCCCAACCAACTCGGAGGCCGGTTGCCCTTCGCTGAATTGAATGCGAACCTGAGGTTGCCGGGGTTTTCTATCCTTCTAGTACGGGATCAGTTTCGAACAAGGGAGCAACCAGATAGCCGATCGCGGTACCCAAACCAATTTGCAGCGCCAACGCGCCGGCGGTGATCCACATATGCGGGCCCAACTCGGTCAGCCGGCCAACGGCCAAGGAACCCGAAGATAACCATGAACCGCTCAAGCTCACGAGACCGGCGACTATTCCGGTGAAGATTGAAAGGCACATGGTGGACAGGCCAAGGGAGAGAATTGTAAAAGGGATGCGGCGGGCAAACCAATCTTCCAGATGGTTTTCTCCCACACGAAGGAAGTACCAGCCAGCAACGATTCCGGCAACTACCGGGAGCAAGAGAAATAGCCATTGATTTCCCGCTTCGCCCGAGGGCAATGCCGCGAAGAGCGGCATGGACGGCAGCGGACCCACGGTGGTTTCCAACGTTGAAAGCGTGCTTCCGGCGCCGATGCTAAAACCGCCACCGCTAATCCAAGACAGCACCCAAAATACCGCATTCGGGATCAGCCCCAGCTGCAGCAGGGTCAGCGCAAAGGAACCGATGGGGCCCGGACGCAGCTCCTGGTAAATATTTGCTACATCGGCCCAGTGCAATCCCACGGTCACACTCATCAAGATGCCGGAAATAGCTACGGCGGCCATATATCCGATGAAACCGGCCACGATGACGTGCCATACATAGGATCCGGCCCAACGCCGATGTGGCGAGACACGCGATATATGTGCCGCAACGTCGACGCCGATGAGCCTGCCCCAGGTACCGGCTTCCCGGCGTGCGCCAAAGATCAGTCCGATGAAGGCGATGATCAGCGGGATAAAGGTCGCCGGCACGACGTCTGCCCTCGCGTATGCGTTACTCGCCAGGAAGGCCATGCCGGTGCCGATGGCACCATAGGTAATGAATGCCCCTGCAAGGCCTTGCCACAACTGGTCGGTGTATGAGGCCCTCGCGATTCGCCGCCCTGCGCGCCAGCAGAAAATGAATGGCAGCAAGCTCAAGCCCAAGGGCAAAAGTGTCAACCACCCGGAGGCCGAGCTGGGATCTGCCTCCGGTCCGAGGTTCATGACTTCTAGCGGAACCCCGTGAATCAATAGCCACAGCAGGCCGCCAAATTGCAGGATCGTTTCAAAGGATTCTTCGAGGAACCCACCGCTGAAATACACCGCAACCAGGGGCACGATCAGCAGCGCCATGCAGAACACGACAGATTGCACAATCTCGAACACACCCTGCAGGGCAAGGGGCATTGGCCATCCGTTGCGCAAGCGCAGCATCACGGCTTTCATGGGTTTCTTTTCGCGGCTCATCATCTTCAATGGTGCCACCATTGCCGCCGCCCACCGAGAAGCGACGCGCAACGGCAACCCATCAGGTCATCGGACCGGAAGCTAGTAACTTGCCGGAGCAGCTGCCTGTCCATCGTCCTTAAAGCTCGCGGCCAATGCCTCCGTGGCCCGGGCAAGCAAGGCAACGTCGGCACCGACACCCACATAATCGGCGCCGGCTTCGATGTACTTTCGCGCAGTTGCCTGATCGAAGGCATTCACTCCGGCATATTTGCCGGCGGCTTTTGCTGCCTCGATGGACTGCAGCACGCCGGAGACCACATCCGGGTGGCCTTGCTGACCGATCACGCCCATTGATGCTGCCAGATCCGAGGGGCCGATAAAGATCCCATCGACACCTTCGGTGCCAACGATCTGGGCGACGTTTGACACCGCCTCAGCCGACTCGATCTGCACCATCACGGTGATCGTATCGCCTGCACGATTAAGGTAGTCGGGAATTCGGTTCCAGCGCGCCGATCGCGCCAGCGCCGAGCCGACACCGCGCACGCCAAGCGGCGGATAGTTGCATGCGGCGACCGCGCTAGCCGCTTGCTGGGCATCGTTGACCATCGGAATGATCAGCGACTGCACGCCCAGATCCAAGAACTGCTTGATAACGACCGGGTCGTTGACCGGCGGGCGCACTACCGGGATGGTGGAATAGCCGCGCACCGCTTGGAGCTGCGCCAAGATGTTCTGCAGGTCATTGGGTGAATGCTCGGCATCGATGAATAGCCAGTCAAAGCCTGCGCCCGCGCAGATCTCTGCGTTGAGCGCCGAGGCGGAGCAGACCCAGATGCCGGTGAGCGCATGGTCTGCCTCGCGCAGCGCGTCCTTGAGCGACGGGTCGGGTTCTACTCGAAATGACATGTCACGGTTCCCATCGGTCCGTAGTCCGCAAAGACCGTGTCGCCCTTGTCCACCGGCATGGGACGGGTGAATGAGCCGGCCAGGATGATCTCCCCGGCGTTGAGCTTGTCCCCGTGCGGAGCGATTTTATTCGCCAACCAGTACACTCCAGCGGCCGGGTGGTTTAGCACGCCCGCTGCGACCCCGGTCTCTTCGATGGTCTGGTTCTTGAACAGGATGCCCGAGACCCAACGCAGGTCGATGGCATCCGGCTTCATCGGTGTGCCACCGATGACCATGGCACCCATCGCGGCGTTGTCGCTAATGGTGTCGACGATGCTGCGGCCCTTCATCTCAATGCGGGAGTCTAGGATCTCCAGGGCCGGAATCACATATTCGGTGGCCTCCAGCACGTCAAAAATATTCGCGTTTGGGCCTTCAATATCTTTCTTCAGTTTAAAAGCGAGTTCCATCTCCACTCGTGGGAACGTGTATTGATCCCAGTTGAAGGTGCACCCGGTGTCCAGCACCATATCTTCGAAAATGATGCCGTAGTCAGGTTCGGTGATTCCGGTCGCCATCTGCATGGCGCGCGAGGTCAAGCCGATCTTCCTGCCTGCCAAGACACGGCCGTTGGCTTCGCTGCGCTGGCGCCACAGGTTTTGCACCCGGTAGGAGTCCTCGACGGTCATTTCCGGGTAGCGTGCGGTCAGGAGCGGCACGGGCGTACGGGTAGCGCCTGCCTCGACAAGTTCATCGGCAATCGCCGTGATAATTTCCTCGGATAGCATCGACGGCTACACCTTTCGCATTCGAATTAAATCTACATGGGCTTTGTGGATGACATAGCTCACAAGTAAATATGCTATCGAGCTTCAAGGCTTCTGGCACATCGTACTAACATCCGCCGCCCGCAACGTCCGGAGGCAACGGCTAGATCGTGGATCAGCTTTTGCTCCCCTGGATGTTCGCCAGTAGGGCTTCGAACGGAAGTGTGGTTAGCGGGTCGTTGGGGTTTGCCGTGTCGCTGACCGATGGAGCAATCGAGCGCGTATCCGCCAGATCGGTATCGGCTTGGAGGTTTCCTCCATCCGCGGCAAGGGCCACAATGACCTCGCGAGCCACCCGCCGGGTGCGTTCGGCCAGGGTCCCGGCAAGGCCCTCGCCGCCAAAATCTTCCGAAGCGGCAAAAACGGTAGTAGGCATGATCTGCGTACGCAGGTAGGAGAAGATCGGTCGCATGGCGTAGTCCACGGCAAGTTGATGGCGCTGCGAGCCGGCAGTTGCAGCCAAAACTACCGGCTTTCCGTCCAGCGACCTCGGATCCAGGATGTCGATAAAGGATTTGAACAGTCCCGAAATCGAGGCCGAAAAGACCGGAGTGACAGCCACCAGTACGTCGGAATTCACAACCGCATCCACGACTTCCTGCAGCGCAGGTGGAGCGAACCCGGTAAGCATGTTATTCACGATGTCCTGCGCAAATTCACGCAATTCTACGTTGAGTACGTCGGCTTGGACTCCTGCACCGGCCAGTTCCGCTGCGACGCTTTCACCGATCTGGCGCCCGAGCAGCGAGGTGCTCGAAGGGTTGCCCAGTCCGCCGGAGATGACCACGATTGATTTGCTCATTATTCCCATCCTGAATCCAAATTTTATATGCGTATGCATGTAATAACGGGCGGGCGGTTGATTCTATTCCCGCCCCGGCGCGAATGCCCCTGCAGCTCATCTTGGGAACTTGTTTTCATTATTGTGACGGTCGCAAAGATATTGATACGATGATCTTTATGAGCAATGACCATGCAGAGTCCAAGAATCAGCGCGACATCGAGTCCGGCGTTCGCACCGATTTCCGAAATGCCATGTCGTACGGAAGCTACCTGGATTTGGAACGCATCCTTTCGGCCCAGCACCCGGTCAGCGTCCCAGAGCATCACGACGAAATGCTGTTCATTATTCAGCACCAGACCAGCGAACTCTGGCTGAAGCTGATGCTGCATGAACTGCTCGAAGCTCGCCGACTGATCGACTCGGACGACCTCGGCAAGGCCCTGAAATGCCTCGCTCGTGTGAAACATATCCAGAAAACCCTCACCGAGCAGTGGTCTGTTCTCGCAACGCTCACACCACGCGAATACGCGCAGTTCCGTGGTTTCCTCGGCTCATCCTCGGGTTTTCAGTCATTCCAATACCGTGCGGTGGAGTTTATCCTCGGCAACAAGCACGAAGGCATGCTCAAGGTGCACGAATCAGACCCGAAGGCACACGAAACGCTCACCGAGCTACTTAACGAACCAACACTTTACGACGCCTTCCTCGCTGCGCTTTCGCGCAAGGGCTACCAGATCTCCTCAGAAATCCTCGAACGCGATGTCACCAAGCCCTGGGAATTCCAAGCGTCGCTAGTGCCAATCTTCAAGGAAATCTACGAGTCCGAAGATACCGTGTGGAATCTCTACCAGGCCTGTGAAGACCTAGTGGATCTGGAAGACAATTTCCAAGCTTGGCGCTTCCGCCACTTGCGCGTGGTGCAACGAACCATCGGCTTCAAATCCGGGACCGGCGGCTCATCAGGCGTCAGCTTCCTGAAACGCGCACTGGACCTGACCTTCTTCCCCGAGCTCTTTGCGGTGCGTACAGAAATTGGCTCCGACTAGCCCCCTTGCCGCATTCGCCCTTGATGATTTCGAGTCTAGGACCGGTAGCGCGGCGTCGGTGGTACGCACCATTGCCGGCCTCTACCTGCGCCATGAGACAACGCCGGTTCCACGTCCCCGAATCATTGAGATGGCTCGAGCGGCAGGGGTGTCGACTCCCGCAGCACAGACCGCTGTTTCGCGGCTCATCGACCGCGGTGTATTGGAAACCGCGGGGCCTGCGGCACTTTCGGTGACCACGCCCGCTATGGCGATGTTTGCCCGCGGCAATAGGCGTATTTTCACTCCGCGTTGCATGGAACATTCCGATCGTTGGGTCCTTGTCGCTTTTTCCTTGCCGGAAGCCCTGCGCGCCACCCGGCATCAGCTGCGCAAACATTTCGTCCAGTTAGGTGGAGGCCTCGTCTCGGCTGGCCTGTGGATCTTCCCCGAATATTTGCAATCCGAGGTCTTGGAAGTCCTGGGAGCCTTGGACGCGAGGAACTACGCCACGCTTTTCATTTCGGAGACATTCGACCACCCGGGATCGGCCCGTGAAGCCTCCGCACAGTGGTGGGACTTGGACAAATTGGCCAAACTCCACCGCTCTTTTCTTGCTGCCACGGCGGGACTCGACGCGACGTCGATAGACGCTGAAGATGCCTATCTCGGCTATGTCGTGCTCATTGATGCGTGGCGAGCCATCCCGTACCTTGATCCGGGTCTCCCCGAACAGATGCTCCCCGATAACTGGCCTGGCCAAGCAAGCCGGGAGCGGTTCGTGGAAATTTCGGCCGCCTTCAAAGACCGGGCTGCGGCACATGCCGAGCACCTGCTGCGCTTGGCGGGCTGAAATCCTTCGATTAGCGCCAGACGGGCTCATCTGTGCCGTAGGGAGCCGGCGGCCCTGCATAATCAAGTGCCAGGCCTCCACACGATAGAGCTGGCGGGGCATAGGTCAGTTCTCCGAACGTACTGTTGATCTTGCGCACTGCGGGTTGACCCAGCGGTTCGATGTCCGCAGTTGGCAAGGGCTGCTCCAGCAGTGCCGTAGCCGTGCGAACCAGCGAGAATCTCGCGTGGCCGGTCATTCCCTGGGTTCTTCGCGCAGCCGCCAAGGACACCACGGCCGCAGCCATCCCGTATCCGGTTGCATGATCCAGCGCCTGCACCGGCAATGCGCCCGGTCTGCCCTCGGCGTCCCGGTAGATATCCGCGATACCGCATGCGGCTTGTACGATGCTGTCGAAGCCACGACGCTTTGCGTAGGGGCCGGTGTCACCCCATGCGCACAACTCGACGATGATTAGATTCGGATAGCGTTCGCGTAGCTGCTGAGTCCGCAATTCGTGCGCCGCTAAAGCACCGGGACGGTACCCGAGTAAAACCACGTCTGCTTCGCTCAACAGCTCATGCACGGTGTTTGCCTGCCGCAGATCGCGCAGGTCAATTTCCGTGCTTCGCTTTCCGAATCCGGTTTCTATGTACTGGCCCTGCAGTTCGGGCATTTGCGGAGGATCGACACGTAGGACGTCGGCCCCCAACATCGCTAGGGTACGCGAGGAAGTGGGTCCCGCTATGACCCGGGTGAAGTCCAGGACGCGTAGCCCTCGAAGCGGCTTGGCTAAGTCTTGAGAATATTTCCACAATCGGCCCTGCGACACCTCGCTCATCGCGAACTCGACCCAAGGTCCGGCGGCAGCCGCTTGCCCCATTGCCGTAGCTTGCCATTGCGCGCGCGTTCGAACCTCTGCCGCGATCCCTCCGCAGGCGGTGATCAGTTCGACGACGTCGCCGGCTTCAACCATCAGAAGAGACTCAGCGAGCCGTTCGGGGCGGTCAATCCTCAAGGCTTGGAGCAGGGCGCGACGGTGATGCGGATAATTCGCGTGCGTGCGTATCCAGCCGTCGCTCGTTTGATAGAACCCAGAACAGGCATCGAACGCATCTCTTCGTTGCCCAGCGATGCGCAAGTGTTTCGTGGAAGCAAAGGCGGCGGCAGCCCTGCGAGCATCGATGGTGAACAAATCTTGGCTGCCGGTCAGCTGATTAACCGCCGCGGCACATAATTCGGTGGAGGCAATCGTTAGCCCCTCAACGTCCAAAGGCCCACCCCACCACCGCCGGGGCCCACTCCAGTTCTTTGCACGCAGAGCTGGAAGCAGCCCACACTGGGCAAATTCGGCATCGAGTGAAGGCACATCTCCGAGCTGGGAGGTACTCATCCCCGCGTGAACTGACTTTTAGGCATGTGGCTAGCGTGCCATTGCGCTCAATCACAGGCAAATGCTGCGGATACCGCGGTGCCTGCCCTGCAGACGCAGGGTTAAACACCTTGAGCTCGTGCCATTACCCAGCTGGGTAATGGCACGAGCTCAAGACCAAAAGCGAAATTAGTTCGCTGGTACGTTCAGGGTCTGACCAACCATGATCAGATCTGGGTCATTCAACTGATCGTCGTTCAGCACGAACAATCCACGCCAGTCCTTGACGCCCAAGCTGTCAGCAATCTTCGCAAGAGTATCGCCGGACTTTACGGTGTAGTCCTTGCCCGAGTCGGTAACCTTGATGTTGAAAACTGGTGCCTGAGGTGCCGCTTCAACGTGCTTGCCAGCGCTTGGCTGCGTGACCTTCTTGGAGCTACCGGTGCGCTCCAACGACTGCGAAGGCGCAGCCTTCTTGGTGGTCTGCTGCTTAGGCGCTGCCTGCTGCTTTGGCGCTGCCTGCTGCTTTGGAGCCTGCTTCTTTGGAGCTTCCGGAGCCGAGTTGCCCGATGGCGTGCCGCTCAGCCCAAGCTTCGCCGAGCAAGCTGGCCACGCACCCCAACCCTGTCCGGCCTGGACCTTGGTGGCGATACGAATCTGCTCGGCCTTCGAAGCCTGGTTAGGCATGCCACTGCCGCCGAATGCCTTCCAAGTCTGAAGCGAGAACTGCAAGCCACCGTAGTAACCGTTGCCGGTGTTGATGGACCAGTTGCCACCGGATTCACACTGTGCAAGCTTGTCCCAGCTGCTAGCCGCGGAAGCCGGCACGGTCGAGGCGACGACTGCGGTGCTTGCTACTGCTACGGCGGCCAAGGTGGCTCCACCGCGACGAATGATGTTTTTGGTCTTCTGCTGGATCATGACTCTCCAGTGCCCTTCCACGCTCAGGCCTTCCTAGGCCATCCCTGTGCACCGCTCTGCGTCGCATTTCGACTTTTTTTGAAGTACTGCCCTGGTGAGCGGTTTGGAAGTCCCGGCAGTAGGTGTTTCCCCATAACACTGCGAGTGTTATCGAAACGTTATAAATGACCATAGCGCACGACCCCGCACCCTACGCAACTCAGGATTCTTTCAGAAACCCTGTAAATACAGGTCAAAACGGCCAAAGAAATTTTTTCGACGATCCCTTTTTTGGGCGATTTCTTCGAATCCACCGCCGAAGTTGTTATCTTTTCTAAGTGGATCTTGCTTGTGCTTTTGTGATACAGCTTCCACCGTTTTCTCGCTGTGTCCTCCACCTAGGTTCACTGCCCGATGGTGCACTAACGAGAAAGTTTGTTTCCTCACCGTTCGCCACCTCCTTGCCTCCCGAGCCGCTGATTGGGAAACTTCGATCCACTTCTAACTGCCGCCTCACCGCACGGTATTTAGGTAGTGTGGGACTCGGAATAACAAGTAGTGTTTCTGCAAAACGGCAGATAAGGGAACCCGATGGCATTTAGCGACCGACTGACCAAGGAACGAGTCAGGGAGGCCTTGAGCTGCTATCCCCGGGCGATGCGAGAATTCTTCCGAATCGACGGGCTAGACGGAGCCGCTTCCCTTTCCTACTATATGGTTCTAGCGATGTTCCCCGGACTGCTGGCACTGATCTCTTTGCTTTCGCTGGTTGGAGCAAGCGAAAGTAGCACTCAATGGATTATGGATCTGATTCGCCAAAGCCTCGCTGCTAGCGGACAGCAAACCGGCGACGCCCAGCAACTAGTCGAAACCGCTGAGCAGCTACTCACCGGCCTCGCGAGCTCAGCCAAGGGCACATTTTGGGCCATTTTGATTGGTTCCCTCGGTGCCCTGTGGAGCACCTCCGGATACGTGACCGCATTCAGCCGGCAAATGAACCGGCTTTTCGGTGTACGCGAAGGTCGTCCACAATGGAAGAGACGCCCGCAAATGTTTGCCATCACCGTGCTGATCATGGTCGTGGCCGTGATTTCTTTGGCACTGCTGGTAACGTCCGGTTCGATCGCACGGGCCATGGGAAATCTTTTCGGACTCGGCGACAGCTTCGTGCTGCTGCTGAACATCGCCAAACCGCCAGCCCTATTTGTGATGATCCTGCTGGTTCTTGCCTTGTTGTACCACTTCACCCCGAACGTTAGACGCGTAAAGTTCCATTGGTTTTCCCCAGGAACATTTACGGCTCTGATAGTTCTTGGCCTTTCCGCAGTGGGATTCACCGTCTACCTCGCAAAATTTGCAAGCTACTCGGCCACATACGGAGCGATTGGCGGCGTCATTGTTCTCGTTCTGGCCTGCTGGATCAGCAATATCGCACTCATTATCGGGGCATTGGTAGACATTGAATTTACCCGTCTGCGCCAACTACGAACCGGCCTTGCCTCAGCAGCTGAGGTGCATCTTCCCTTGCGCGACAACACCATGGTGGCTCGCGAACAACTTGCGGTTTACAAGGACTTAGTCCGAGCCCAGGAGATTCGCATCAATCATGGCGGAGATCCATTACAAGATATGGAAATTGACCCGGCCGGACGGACCAAGCGCAAAACAAAGTGGCTGCCGGTTGGCATTGCGGCTGCCACGGCTTGGCTGGTGTCGCGTAGCCGTGCGACTAAAAAGCTAAAACAGCCGAAGAAGACTCTGAACTCCTAAGAATATGCCGGCTCCGCCCAACGCCATGATGACCAACAGCCAAAGCGTGGCAAAGGTCCCGGTGGCGCGGGCAATCAGGTAAGCATCGGATTGCTCAATGTCACGGCGCCGCCAAGTATGAACTGCCAAGACCTTGAGGTAATCACGGATTCCCGAGCAAAGCAGGAATCCGCCAAGGAGCAAGGCCAAATATATGTAAGCACTGGACGGTGCAAAGAAAACGACTCCGAGAGCGACCAAAGCGCTCGCGCTGCACACGACAAATGCTGGCCAGTTACGCACGAAAACTAAGGCAAGCACAAAGAACAACGCGTATATGCCCAAGGCTCTGCCGGCATAGCCGGCGGCAGTGGCCCACAATAATGCAGCCGAGACTAGAAGTGGCGCGGGATAGCCAAAGATCCCAGAAATAATGATCGAGACCTTTCCCCGACCACGGCTGACAACTTCGCCGGAGTGGTCCCAGCCGAGGCGGAGCCCAGTGACGAAGCGCCCGGTGAACAGCGCACTGATTACATGTCCTAGCTCATGGACCAGAGTGGAATACATTCCGGTAATTCGCCATACCGGGCGTGGAAGTACCAGCCCAAGGACAAGGACTAATAGGATTGTCCATTGCCCGGAGACGAGATCAACAGGTTGCGATTCCCATAGCCGAGCCCAAGCTCCATTGAGATCTACAATCATGTTCGCTCCAGATGCATTTCGATCGTCGATTTCTCTCATTCTTTCAATCCCTAGCGCATTCCCCGAATTGCCACTTCGACCATGCACCAACTTCTGGGGATGGTCACAGGTGAGAGCAATACGATTAACGGCAGCATACTGTTGTCGTTTTCTGGAGGTTTCCTTGTCTCGCTTAGCTTCTACCGCCATTGCCGTCACCGGATTGACTGGCGGATACGCCACGGGTCGCATCACCAAGAAGCGCCCACTTGCCGCGGTGGTGTTGGCAGCAGCCGGTACCGGGGCATTCTTCATCTGGAAAAAGGATGCCGGAACAGCCAAGGCAATTGCCTTGGTCGGCGCATACCTCACTGCTTTCGGTGCATCGCACCCATTGTCAAAGAAAATCGGAGCTTGGCCAGCGGTCAACACGGTCACCGCCGCGGTGGGTGTTCTTTCGCTAGTTGTCGGCGGCGCGACGAAGCCTTCGCAAGACTAGGCAACGGACATCAATTGGTCGGGGCAGAGTGCTACGTTGACTAGGTAACCACCCAGTCTGCGAAAGGCACCGCCCCCGTGTTCTTCTTTGGTGATCAGTTCGTCTTTTCGGCTAGTGACCTTGCGGTCGCAGTCGACTGTCATTTTCAATCGTTGTGCCTGCTGGATGTAAAACTCGGGCGCCGGGGAAAGACCGAGTCGGCTACCGACGAAATGCTTGTAAGAACCGCGGAGCTCGGAGACGTCCACGAACGAAACGTGCTTGCGGAACTAATTGAGCAATACGGTGACTACGACCCGCAGTCCGGCACCGGCGTCAAACAGCTCCTCACAAGACCCGAACACAATGCTGCGTCCTTGCAGGCAGCGCACCGCGAAACCATCCAAACGCTTCGCAGCGGTGCGGACGTCATCTTCCAAGCTACGTTCTTTGACGGCTCTTTTATCGGATTCGCCGATTTCTTGGTTCGCCAGCCCGACGGCAGCTGGGCTGTTTGGGACACCAAACTCGCAAGGCATGCCAGGGTATCCGCATTGCTTCAAGTTGCCGCCTACGCAGACCAACTGCAAGCCGAAAACATAGCCGTACACCCACAAACAACATTGGTTCTTGGCGACGGTACTCACTCGGTGCACCGAATCGACGAGATCCTCCCGGTGTTCCGCGCTCAGCGCGAACGATTTATCAAGATGGTCGGTGAGCACTCCGCAGCCAATGGCCCGGTGCTCTGGGATTCGGACACGATACGCATTTGTGGCCGTTGTGATTTCTGCGCGGAGCAGGTGAGCACCACACGCGATGTGCTGCTGGTAGCCAATATGTCGATGGTGCAACGTGAGAAGCTTCGCCGACAAGGAATCTTCACTATCGACCAGCTTGCCGCAACGAACGCCAAGGAAGGCACCTCGCTGGCCCGCACGGTCGATCAGGCAAGAATGCAATTGGGTTTGGGACAGGTGGACGGTACCGAGCAGGGGGTGTCCTACCGGGTGAAGTCGTCGCAAACGATATCGACGCTGCCCAACCCCGACCAAGGTGACATATTCTTCGACTTCGAAGGCGACCCGCTATATCAGGAACCCGTCGATAACTCGTGGGGATTGGAATACCTATTCGGGGTCATTGAAAATGATACTGGAGCACCGGTATTCCGCCCCTTTTGGGCACACAGCCGCGCCGAAGAACGACAAGCCTTCTTGGACTTTATTGAGTACGTGCAAGCGCGCCGTCAGCGCTTCCCGAACATGAAGATCTACCACTACGCGGCCTATGAAAAAAGTGCACTACGTAAACTCTCACAGGTTCATATTGCAGGAGAAGACGAAGTCGACCAGTGGCTCCGCGACAATCTACTCATTGATCTCTATGAAACGGTACGAAACTCGTTGGTGGTGTCCACCCGTTCGTATTCAATCAAGAAGCTTGAACCGCTATATATGAAAGAGCATCTGCGCTCCGGTGATGTCACCGATGCGGGTGCTTCCGTGGTCGCCTATGCCCACTATGTATCTGCGCTGGCCTCCGGTGCTGATGCGCAGGCAGCGCAGATTCTCGAATCAATCGCTGACTACAATGAATACGATTGCCTGTCGACGCTTCGCTTGCGCGATTGGCTCTTGTCGCTCGTAGACTTCCAGCCACAAAGGCATCCTGATGTAGAGCTTTTGGACGAAGTCCCCGACGAATATGAGCCCACCGAAGAAGAGCTACGGCTCCAAGAATATTTGGCCGGGCTCCCGCACAACCAAGCACTGAGTGACGATGACCGGGCAATCGCCATGGTCGCGGCGGCCACTGGCTACAATCGCCGCGAGAGAAAGCAGTTCTGGTGGGAGCATTTCGACCGGCTCTCCGCACCTATGGACGATTGGTCCGAGGTACGCGGCATCTTCACGGTGGACTCCGCAGAGCTACTTGAAGATTGGCATAAAGCAACCGAACGCGCCCGGACGTTGACCAGAGTCACCAAGCTTTACGGAACTCTGGCCGAAGGATCACTGCTCAGCCCGGGCACCGGGGTCTTTGCCATGTTTGCCGCACCCCTGCCCGAAGGCATGGAAGCAGGCGACGACGCGCTTCGCGGCGGAGCTTTCAACGCCACGGTGGTCGAGGTTGGCGAAGGATGGATTGCCATCGCAGAAAAGACCAGTGGGAAAGTCTCCGAGTACGGGTCTTTCCCCGTCGCGCTCACCCCAGGCCAGCCAATAGCCACCAAAAGCATTGACGAAGCATTGGCACAGATCGCCCAAGAGGTCGGTGCCATTGTCCCGGAGCTACCGCAACAGCCTGGCATAGATATTCTGCGTCGAATTCCACCGCGGTTGAAAACCCTAGCTACCCCGACCGCCCCAGCAATAGTGGACGGTAACGCCCAAGTTTATCCTGCCTTGGTGGAAGCCCTGAAGGACCTGGATCATTCTTATCTTGCTGTTCAGGGCCCTCCGGGCACCGGCAAGACCTTTGTCGCTTCGCATGTGATTCACGAATTGGTTAAGGACGGCTGGAAGATTGGAGTCGTCGCCCAATCTCACGCGGTAGTTGAAAACGTTTTGCGCAAGGCCATCGAAGCAGGCGTGCACCCCGATCAGGTTGCGAAGGAAGTCAAGCACAAGGACCCTGTGCCGTGGACTGGTATCAGCGCCGCGGCGATTGACGATGCGATCCGCTCTGCAGACGGTGCGCTAGTTGGCGGCACCGCGTGGACGATGACCGGCAAACGGATCCCGGCCGCGAGTTTGGATTTATTGGTCATCGACGAAGCCGGACAGTTTTCGCTGGCTAACACCTTGGCCGTTTCACGGGCAGCACGTAACCTTCTGCTGCTCGGAGATCCGCAACAGTTACCGCAGGTAACCCAGGGTTCTCATCCCCAGCCTGTGGATGAATCAGCATTGGGCTGGCTATCCGAAGGTCGCCCGGTACTACCGGAGGAATTGGGCTACTTCCTTGCAACATCATGGCGCATGCACCCGCAGCTTTGCGAAAAAGTCTCGGCGTTGAGCTACGACCACAAGTTGTTCTCCGCGAAGGCCGCGGGGCTCCGCGAACTGAGAGGAACAGCCCCTGGCGTTGAGACCCGCATCGTGCAGCACCGTGGGAACACGACCAGCAGTGCCGAAGAAGCCTCAACCATTGCGGGGCTAGTCCGCGAGCATCTGGGAATGCTGTGGAATCCGGGTGGCGGGAAGGAACCGCGGGTACTGGCCGAAGCAGACATTCTTGTCGTGGCCGCCTACAACGCCCAGGTGAATCTGGTGCGCGAGATCCTTGACGGGGAACAGCTTTCCGGGGTGAAGGTCGGCACGGTGGACAAATTCCAGGGTCAAGAAGCACCAGTGGTACTGGTGACAATGGCCTGTTCAAGCGCCGACGATGCTTCACGAGGTATCGATTTCCTGTTGAACCGAAATCGCATCAACGTGGCCATCTCCCGAGGCCAGTGGAAAGCGGTGATCGTGCGTAGCGAGCGACTCACCGACTTCCTGCCATCGAATCCCGCCGCATTGTCGCAACTCGGTGCTTTCATGGCGCTTTAACCATTGGCCGTCCATCGATTCGGCGCGTCTTTCACCGCGCCGAATCGATAACTTCTGCTACGTCAAAGAAGGACTTCAGCACGGGCCGATCCCCGCGTTGCTCTTTGTCGAATTGCAGGCCATCGACGTTTATTCGCATCTGCCGCTGGTAATCATCGCGTTGCTGCATCCATGCGGTGATGGTGCCGTCTACACCGTAGAAGTACATAAACCCTTCCTTCTTCAACAGCTCAAATCGTGCACCCGAGTATGACCCGGTGCGAGCGATATCTGAGCCAAAAGGGTAAATGAACTGATCGGTTTCGCCCAGGATTGGTTCGACTTCGTCCTTCCACAGCTTCATGTCACGTTTGAAACGGCCCAGGCTCACGGTTCCGGTTGCGATATGACCCCATGAATGAGAGGCGAAGACCCACCCTTCCTTTTTCATCGCCTCGGCGATTTTGGTTGCTTCTTCCCGGTCCTTTTTAAGATTCTTACTATCCGGATATTGGCTTTGCGAAGTCCGGTAGCCGAATACACCGTTATAGCCGGTCATGGCGATGATCCCGCGAGCATCCCGGTAGGAAAAATCCGGATGCTCGGCTACAAAGTCATCGAGCACTGTGGTCACGTCGTACGCGCCCACATGCTTCTTACCGTCACCGTCTACATATTCGTTTCGGACGTTGCCCTTCTTATCGAGCACCAGCCGGTCGGCGAAACCATCGCCTTCCATATATTCGTAGTAGCTCAGGTCATCAAGGGATAAGACGATGGGTTTTTTCCCGGCCGGAAGCATAATTTCCCGGTAGCTCATATTTTTCTTCTTATCGAGACCGGCGAAGTCAGCAGGGTTGACCAGCACGAAATCACGGCTGTGCAGCTCTTGGAGGATCGCTTCAAATTCCTTTTGCGTCACCATATAGTCCCGGTAGCCCTGTGCCCTATTGTCTTTATCGAAGGCGCGCTTCGGATCAACAACGAGCGAGTGGAAGAATAAGTGCGGAATCTGGTCGGGGTGTTCCCACGCAGAGGTGCCCTTCTTTTCAGATTCGAGACCCCGAACCAAGTCGTTGAGTTTGGCGCTAGGGTCTTCCTCCGCCAGTTTGATGGCGGCGTTGTAGTCGTACCCGTCGGCAAGTCGATTGATCTGGGCAAGGACGCCTTCTTCGCGTGCAGCTTCATCTGCAGCCTTTTGAGCCTCTACGGCTGCTTGAGACGCGCTACTAGCAGCTATTTCAGGGTCGACTTGGTCACTACAACCGGCCAATGCCAAGACGACTGTGGCCACTACCGCGATCTTGATGTGCTTCACTTCGCATCTCTCTCCTCGTAGCGGCTATCCCCATGGACGCTACGATTTCTCCTTGCCATCACCTTGTTTCCGACCTTACACATACTTATCTGGGGTTTGTACCCTTGGACGCAGTCGGCCGGGCAACAACTTGGCAACACTTTTCACTTCACAATTTCTCACATGAACCTTCAGGCTCGATGGCTTAGAATTGATAGGTTAGGCGTCGAAAGATCAAGGATGTACATGCAGCCCTCGCATCGCGCGAACAGCTTGTGGCTTCAGTCCCAGCAGTTCAGGAGTTCGGCAGCATATCGGCTTCTTACCGCGCAGCCTTGGGCTGTTGCCTTTATCCGATCAGAATTTACTGCGGACAAGCCACGTGTAGCCCTAGAACTTTTCCATGCTTCATTGGATTCGTTCTTGAAGCTCGCTCGCACCAGCGACGAACAGATTCCCCAAACGTATTCCGCCCAAGACTTCGCCGAGGTCTGGGTCAAGCAGGGAATCTTGGCCCGTCCCCTGATCGACGGGCGTTTCGTCTACGAACCGAGCGCACAGACCTTGCGTACCCTGCGTTTCCTCGCAGATTTTTCGGCTGACGACTCGCACCTGAACTCTTCTCGCTTGAATACCTTGCTGTCCTCGCTGGAGTCCTTAGCCCACGAGACAGATCCAGACCCTGAAGCGCGTATTCGTGCCTTGGAGTCACAGATTGCCATGCGGCAAGCGCAGATCAATGAACTGCGCACCGGTGATGCTCCTGCGGTGCTTTCGCGTGCCACCGCGCTGTCCGCGACTCGCTCGGTGCTTGACTTGGCTTCGAGCCTTCCTGCCGACTTCCGCCTAATGCGCGACGGGGTTCAGGAGATGTTGCATTCCCTACGGGAAGGCATCTTGGACGCGTCTACGGCAAAAGGCGTTGCGGTAGGCCAAGTCTTAGAAGCCGACCGCCAGCTCCGTTCAACCGCCGAGGGCGAGACCTTCCGGGGCTTCACGGAGTTCCTCAACTCTCCAGACGCGCAACAGCGTTTCCGCGCCGCACTTTCTGAAGTCCTAGAACGCAACTTCGTGGACGACCTCGATACTCCGGAACGCCAGATTCTGACCAATTTGCTTCGTGAGCTCCGACGTCAGGCAGCAGAAGTCCATACTTCGTACGGAAAGCTCTCCGAATCGCTGCATGCCTTTGTTCAGTCTGAGGACTACCAACAAGCACAGCTTCTGCGCCAGGCGGTACGTAGTGCTGAAGCGGCGATCGTGAAGTCTGTGACGCTCAGGCCACGCAGTGCTTTGGCTCCGCTTGAACTTTTCGCCCCACAGTTCATGACGCTTGCTGGCCTAGGCATCTTTGACCCGTCCGAGCATGTGGCCCCGCCGCCGTTGGCGGCAGCACCGGACTACAGCGCCTCCGATATCGTGCGCACCCCATCCACTCCGCAAGCGAATATGGCTTTCCTCCGTGAGTCGGTAACAAGCAAGCTTGGCCACCGCTCAGAGGATCGGCTCCCGCTCGATGAAATTTTCAATGATCTGCCCGAAGAGCACCGCCATCTGAATACCGTGCGTGCCTTGATCGAAATAGGCCGGACCAACGGCGAATCACTGAGTGAAACGGATTTGATGACCATCACCTTCCGGCAGGTTGATGGTTCTGAACGTACAGCAATTCTTCCCGCCCTAACTTTCACGAAGGAGCCGCTATGACCAGCACAAATTCATATGCTGCACCCATCACCGAATCGCTCTTTGAGGGAGACCGCGGCAACTTCTCATTGGAGCTGCGGCAATTACTAGTACGTTTGCTACGCGGCCCCTACCTCGATGGGTCAACCGACCCGGCGGCTTGGCAGCTATTGCTAGACCAGCAGGAAGTAGTAGGAGCCTATGTTTCGGAAATTTTTCTGACCATCTCCATGGACACGGATCGAAAAATTGCGATGCTTACTCCAGCGCAAATCGATCAGGTGCACACCTCTCCGATTGCCCCGCGCCGCGCCTTGAAGCGCGACGAAACCTTGCTCGCGCTACGCCTGCGCCTACTGCTGGAACAGCATTCCGGCACCGGAACCGACGCAGTCCTTTCACGAAGCGCCATGCATGAGATCTTGGCCGAACATCGTAGTCCCTCCGATCGCGATGACAAACGCTTTGCCGAATCCTGTGACGCGGCAATTGCCCGGCTGAATTCCCTGCGCTTGCTCACCGGCACGGAATTAGCCGACGAATTCAGGATTTCTCCGGCCCTAGCGATGGCCCTGCCCATTTCACGAATCGAAGATATTCCCCAATATATCGCTGCGATCAATGCAAACGAATCGACGCTGAATCTGTCCGCCGACACTTCCGAAGAACTGTCCCTGGATTCAACCGACCTGGTGCAGGAGTAGCCGATGAGTATAGAAATGACCCTCCCGCTCGGTGGCGCCCTCAACCCGGGACAGCATCGGCTCTGCCGGATCCAGATCGTTAACTGGGGCACTTTCCACGGCCTGCACAACCTTGAAATTGATCGCGCTGGAACGCTGGTCACCGGACACCCCGGCGTGGGTAAGTCGACCTTGTTTGATGCCATGGGGCACATCTTCTTTGCGACCCCCAAGCTCAACGAGTCTGCAAACGATGCCGCAACTCGCGCCGATCGCCGCACCACCTTCTCCTACCTGCGTGGCCGCAAGTTCAAGACCAGCTCGGGCACCGTCTATCAGCGCCCCGGCGCTACATGGAGCGCCATCTTGCTGGGCTACGAGGATGGCCTGGGCAACACCGTCAGCATTGGCGCGGTTTTCGACCTGCCAGACGCAGGGTTAGAGAATCAGGTGTCCAAGCATTATCTGCTCAGTGAAGGCGCGCTGGATATTGCGGAGCTTGAACATCATGGGCCACGACGTTTTACCGTGTCTTCGCTGTCCAAGTCTTTGGAACCAACCGAGGCATTTGATACGCACAAGGCCTTCATCGAACGTGTCCGCCGCCGCCTTGGGGTGGAAAGCGACAAGGCTTTTGCCTTGCTTCGCACCTTGCAAAACGGCAAAGGGTTGGCGAAGGGTGTCAACCAGTTTTTCCGTCACGAGGTGTTGGAAGAACCCACCACGCTGAAAGCGGCAGCGGCGGCGGTGGAGGACTTCGCCCATCTGCGCGGCATCTACCGTCAATTGGATACGGCGCGCGCACAGCGCGATGTGCTGGCCCAGGTTCCAGAGCAGGATCAGGTTTATCGAACGCTCGCCCAACGCATCGGCGAGACCGAACAGCTGCTCAATAGCGATCTGCAGCAACTCGATGCCAAGGTCCGCCAGCATATTCTGCGCAACGACTTGCACCGTCATCAACGCGAACTAGCCGAGCTCAAGGAACAAGAAGCTGACATTCTGGCGCGCAAGAGCCGGACCGAGGGCCAGCTTCAGTCGCTCGCGGCGGCCCACGATTCCGCTGGTTCAGCCTCGCTGATGCTACTAGAGCGTGAGGCGGATGCGGCACGCAAGGCACTTTCGGAAAAGGAATCCGCGTTACGCGCGTTGCAGGAACAGGCGACCGCTGCCGGCTTGAACTTCGAGTTCAGCGCCACCGGGCTCGATGAGCTGCGCGGGAATGCCGCCCGGACCATGCAACAGCTGGCTTCCATCACCAAAGATGCGCAGACGGTTGAGTACGAGGCCATGGCCTCGCTGATGGCGCTGCGCAAGCGTGCAGAAGCATTGGACGAGCAGATTCGTTCCTACCAGCGCCGTGGCACGAATATCGATGACCGTTCAGTGGCAGCACGCAGAGCCATCGCATCGGCTTGTTCCTTGAGCGAAGAGCAGTTGCCCTTCGCTGGCGAACTGATGGATGTGGCCGCTGACTCGGCCATCTGGCGGCTGGCTGCCGAAAAGGCATTGCGCTCGCTGGCTCGCACCATTTTGGTGCCAGGCGAATTCCTCACCCAGGTAACGCACGCAATTGACGAACTCGACGGATTGGGTCGAGTACGTTGGGTCGATACGTCGGTCAAACCACGCGAAGCAGAAGCCGGACCGGCCGATTTGGTCAGCAAACTCGACTTTGCTTCAGGTGAAGCGGGAACCTGGCTGCGCACCAAGATCACCGCCGATTATCCGCTGGCCTGTGTGGAGAATGACGCGGCGATGCATGTGCATCCCAAGGCCATCACTCCCGCAGGAACCATCAAATCCGGTGCGGGTAGCTTTGAACGCGATACCCGCAGCGTCCCGGCCTCTGATTATCTGCTTGGTTTCACCAACGAATCCAAAATTTCGGAATTGCAGAACAAAGCCGAACGCCTCAAGGAACAGATCCTGAAAGCCCAGGATGCCGCCGATGAACGGACGGCAGCAAAAAACCAAGTCGTTGCGAAGTCTCAGCTGCTTGCGGCCATCGTTGCCGACGAACGCAATTTTGCCCAGCTAGATGCTTCAGCTGCGCTAGATTCCCTGCGTCGCAGCGAGCAGAAGCTCGGCGACGCACTGGTGCTTTCGGGCGATTCTTCGAAAATTCGCCAGCAGATCGAAAACGCAAAGGCAGATTCTGAGCAGTTGGTTGGCGACCTCGCGTTGGTGCGCTCGCGTATTGATGATCTAGAGCTACAGAACGAACGTGCGCAGAAAGTGCTCGCAACCACCGAAGGTGAGGATGCAAACGGCAACTGGGTCTCCGCTGTCCCTACTCATCTGCGTCACCATGCGATCCTTGGCCCGATTTTGGAACAGGTGGCTGCGGGCGATTGCCCGCCAGTAGATTCCATTGGCGAAGCCTTCGCCGAGGTCAAGGTGCAGCTAGGCGGCCAGCTCAACGATTTCTCCTCGCAACGCCATGAAGTAGGTGGGGCGCTAAGCGACACCTTCAAACGCTTTGCCCGAGAATTCGGTACCTCGCACGCGCAGACGCACGGAACAACTCCGGAAGCCGCCGAGCACTATGCCAAACTGCATGGTCAGATCGTTGCAGACGGATTGCCCCACCACGAAGCACAGTTCCGCGAGTACTTTGCCAACCGTTCCTACGAACGCTTCAGCGACCTGTTGCAGCTGCTTGACGAGGAACGCCGGATGATTTCCGAGCGAATCAAACCGCTAAACCAGATCCTTGCCGATGTCACCTTCGAACATGGCTCGATGCTGCGGTTGGAAGTTGAAAACTCGATTCCCGTTGAGGCTGAAACCTTCCGCAAGGAACTGAAGGCGGCATTAAATGACGCCTACACCACCAAGGAAGAAAGTACTCTGGCGAAGTCCTACCAGGCACTTGAAGCCCTAGTTTCCGCACTGAGCGATCCAGGCTTGAACGCCTGGCGGTCTACCGTGCTGGATGTTCGGCAACACGTGGTGATTAGCTGCAATGAGCACAAGCCGAACGGAGAGGTGGAGACCGGCCTGGAACCTGGCACGCTATCCGGTGGTGAGGGCCAGCGCTTCACGTCCTTCATCATGGGCGCAGCCCTGGCCTATCAGTTGGGCTTTGCCTCGGCGGGTTTCACTTCCTACGGCACCGTGATGATTGACGAAGCGTTCATCCAAGCGAACTCCGAATATGCGGCAGCTGGCATCCGTGCGCTGCAGGAGTTCGGTTTCCATCTGGTTCTGGCGGCGCCGGAAGACAAGATCGATTTGAGCCACCACCTGGGTTCCATTATCGATATCATCAAGCATCCGGGATCTAATATCTCCGGCTTCGTCACTACTGGTCGCTCCCCGGCGCTGGCCACCACCATTACGCTGCGTGGTTAGCGCGGCAAGACAACAGGCAGCACCCAGCCCTGCTCCCAGGAGCATTTCGGCAAATTAAACACGACGGGGTCGGAATAGTTGCTCATCAACTATTCCGACCCTTGCCGCATCATCAATTACTCGGTAGCGAGCCCCTCCACCGGAGATAGCTTCGCCGCACGACGTCCTGGTGTAATCGAAGCAAGCAACGCTGCCAGGAGGCTCACCAGCAGAACCGCCGCCAGCTGCAGCCATGGGATCTCGTAGCTCATACTTCCCACGCTGGACAAGGCGCTGTGCGCACCGAGCAATCCGTAGACCGCGCCGAGAATGAGTCCCAGCAAGGCTGCCACGCCACCGATCAGCACCGCCTCCGTGGCAAGCATGGAACGCAACTGCTTCTTCTTCAGCCCCAATGCGCGCAGCAGGGCGTTTTCCCGGGTGCGTTCGAGCACCGACAGGCTCAACGTGTTGGCCACGCCGATCAATGCGATCAGCACGGCTACGGCAAGCAGACCCGAAACGATCATCAGCAACACGTCGATAATCTGGGAGAACATTGCCTTCTCCGTCACGCCGCCGGAAATCATCGAATTTTCAACACCCGCGACATCCGCAATGGATTCCACCAGCTCAGTGACCGCCCCATTGGAGAGCGACGGATCAACCTTGATCGCTACCCCTGACATCCCCTCCTTGTCGGAGATGCCTAGTTTGGCTGCGGTGTTTTCGGTCAATGTGTTCGAAACGAAGCTTGCCGAAGTAGTTCTGAGCTTCACCGGCTGACCGTTGACCGTCGCGTGGTCCGCCTCGATCTGCCACCAGGTCGAAAGCAATTCGCCATCTCGTGGAACGATCTGCTCGTCATGGACTACCGATGCGTACGACTCCGGGTCGACAACCATCGCGTACTCTTCGCTCGAGGAACCGTCGGGGAATTCGGTGGCAACGGTGCGCATGGTGTACGCCGACACGCTTTCAACGCCCTCCAGCTCGGCGAGCTTAGGCGCCACGGAGTCACTAGTCAAAGTGTCTTGAGCCACCGTCAAGTCGATCGGGTATTCGCCGCTGATGCTCCCATTCAAGGTGGCCTTGGCACTCTGCCCGCCGACCATGATCATCGAGACTAGCGTGACGCCGATCAGCAGCGCGGTGGCAGTAGCGGTGGTGCGTCCGGGGTTTCGAACGGCGTTGAGCGAAGCCAGCCTGCCAGCCACCGAGCGACCGGTCATCAGCTTGCCGATACCGAACACCGTGGCCGGAACAAACAACGAGGCCAGCATCAAAATGCCGGGGAAGGACAACAGCCCACCGGCGAAGGCAATCAGCAGCTCGGAATTGAGTGCTCCATAGGCTAGCAAGGCTGCGCCTGCGAGCGTCAGTAACGAGCCGAAGATGATGCGTACGAGGCCTGCACGGTTCTTGACGCTGGCCGCATCAAATGGGCGCAAGGCGGCAAGCGGGGCCAGGCTCATGGCTCGACGCGCCGGCAGCCAGGCAGCCAGAACAGTCATCACGATACCGACGGCCAAAGGAATAATGATGCCGCGAGCATCCACGGCCAAAGTTGCGTAGGACATTTCAGGTACTAGATTTCGCAGCAGCTGAATCAGGCCTGCCATCAGTGCCACGGCCAGAGCTACACCCACCACCGAAGCGATAACGCCGATCAGCAGCGCTTCGATCAGCACCGAGCTGCGGATCTGTGCGCGTTTGGCACCCAGGGTGCGCAAGAGCGCCAGCTCGCGGGTGCGTTGCGCGATGACTACCGAGAAGGTATTCATCACCACCAGACCGGTGACTATCAGCGCGACCAAGGCAAAGACCAGCAAGATGATGGTCAGCTGATCGGTTCCTCCGGTCATGCTTGCCACGTCGTCGAGCACCTGTTCGTCGGCGGTGTTGACCACCACATCGACCAAGTCCTTGCCATGGAAATACTCGGCCACTGCGGCTTGGGTTTGAGCGACGTCCTTCTCCGCATCGATCACCAGCCTGTTCAGCTGGGCATTCTCGCCTGCAAAGCGTTCCCAAGCGTCTTCTTGCATGGCGAGCTGGGCGAAGGAGGAAGACATCGGATCGGTGGTAGTCTCCACGATTCCGACGACTTTCAATTCACGCATCTTCGCGTTATCCTCCATGCTCGACAACGCGACGGTGTCGGCAACTGAGAGGCCCATCTGCTCGGCATGCTCCTGGTCGATCACGACCTCATCGGCGCCCAGCGGGGCACGTCCCTCGAGCATCGACATACCCGAGAGCTTATTTTCTGCGGAGATGGGTTGCAGCATTACGGTGTAGCCGTTGTCGCCGGTACGCAATGCTGCGCCCATGACTCCGTCGCCATAAACGCCTGAGACTTCGGGAAGATCACGGATTTCACGGACCGTATCCATGCTCAGCATGCTCGTGTCGCGATCGTTGGGTGTTAGCTCCCAATCGACCGAGGCCACCAGGTCGGCGTTCTTATATGAGTCGCCCAAGCTATTCTTTAGCGTTGCACGCGTAGAGGAATCCACCGCGAGGGTGGCGCCAAGGAAGGCCGTGCCAATGGCGACGGCCAGGAGCACGGCGATATACCGTCGCGCATAAGTTTTAATGTTCGCTATTGCTACCTGAAGCATGATCCTACTCCGCTAGGGAGGCGAGAGCCTCGGTGACGCTGGCTACGGTGGGGTCTTCGAGCGAACCGACGAGGTTTCCATCCTTCATCAGCAATACGGTGTCCGCGTAGGATGCTGCAGCCGGATCGTGGGTGACCATGATGATGGTCTGTCCCATTTCGCGGGTGGAGGTGCGCATCAAGGAGAGCACTTCAGCACCGGTTCGAGAGTCCAAGTTGCCGGTCGGCTCATCGCCGAAGACGACTTCAGGGCGGGTGAGCAATGCACGAGCTACGGCTACGCGCTGCTGCTGTCCACCGGAAAGCTCGTGTGGTTTGTGCGTCAGCCGGTCACGCAGACCCAACGAATCGATGACGACGTTGAACCATTCACGGTCGTGCTTCTTGCCGGCTAAGGACAGCGGCAGCAAGATGTTGTCCCTGGCATTTAATGTTGGAACGAGGTTGAAGGATTGGAACACGAAGCCGATCTGCTCGCGGCGCATAGTGGTCAGCTGGTCATCGTTGAGTTCGGTAAGGTTCTTGCCACCGATGATGATTTCGCCAGAATCGGCGTTGTCCAAGCCCGCCAAGCAGTGCATCAGGGTCGACTTGCCAGAACCTGAGGGTCCCATGATTGCGGTGAAACGGGAACGGGCAAAGGCCACATCCACTCCGCGCAAAGCTTCGACTCGGGTGCTGTCACGACCGTAGCTCTTGCTTAGTCCTCGAGCTTGGACTGCATAGTCGGTTACCTGCTGTGTTTCAGTTGTCATGCATCAATTATATAAAGCTCCTAGCCAATTGAGGATCGGTCAGAAGGTTTGCATCTACGCTGCGGGAGTCATACCACGGGATGAGAGAGCCTCCCGGTACCCTCATCCCGTGCACGGTCACGAACGCCTAGCACTGCGAATGGTAGTCCGAGTCGCGGTGGCTTCGGGGTTCGATCTGGAAGGTTGAATGCTCGATGCTGACCTCAAAATGATCCGCCACGCACTGTTGAAGTTCACGCAGCAGTTGACCGGCCGCACCGGCCGTGAACATGTGGTCCTCGGCGACAATATGCGCGGTGAGCACCGGAAGGTTCGAGGCAATTTGACTGGCGTGCAGGTCGTGAACGGCGATCACGCCCGCCTGTTCTTCCAAGTGCCGGCGTACCGATTCAAGGTCCAACCCACGGGGCGTTGATTCGAGCAAGATATGCGTCGTCTCCCCCAGAAGCTTCACGGCGCGTGGCACGATCAGCGCGGCAATGACGAGCGCTGCGACCGAGTCCGCGCTCGCCCATCCGGTGAAATGGATTGTCAGCGCGGCAATAATGACCGCTACGGATCCCAGTGCGTCATTCATGACCTCGAGGAACGCAGCGCGCATGTTCAGATTGGCCTCGCGCCCCGCGGAGATGATCCACATGGCTAGGAGATTTCCGGCCAAGCCGACGATACCGAAGATCAGGAGGCCTTCGGCGTGCACCTCTGCCGGTACAAAGAGGCGACGAACCGCGTCGATGGCCGCGTAGATGCCGACGGCGAGCAACAGTGCGGATTGTAAGGTCGCGGAGAGCACCTCGGCGCGGCGGAACCCCCAGGTGCGTTTGAGTGTGGGCTTGCGCTGAATCAGATTGGCTGCGGTCAACGCAAGCAAGAGCCCCACCGAGTCGGTCAGCATATGGGCCGCGTCGACGAGCAAAGCCAGCGAGTTGGTAACTAGCGCGCCAATAATCTCCGCGAGCAAGATACTCACGGTAATCGCAAATGCCCATGCCAGCCTGGTGCGGTTCACATTTGAGTGGTCATGTTCATGGCCATGGCCAGAAGTGTGCTCATGCCCCATGCCCTAGGCCTCCAGAGATTGGTGCGGGTGAGCTTCGTGCCATCGATGACCGCTGGCGCTGGAACTTGCCAACTTCTCCGCTTGGGTGAGAATCATTGTCAGTTGCGTGGTCTCAGTAAGGGAATAGAGACTTGCACGTCCCTGCGTGCGCACGGAAACGAGATCGCTTTCGCGGAGGCAAGCCAGATGAGCGCTGACGGTGCTTTGCGCTAGCCCAAGGTGTTCGGTCAGCTCTTTGACCTTGTGTTCACCTGTTTTGAGATGCACCAGGATGAGCAACCGCGTGGGGTCAGCTAGGGCGTGGAACAACGCTGCCATTTTCATGCGTTGAGTTGCTCCAAGCTTTGCATCGACAAAAGACTCTATTATCGCCATATGACGATAATAGCTCGAGCTTCTGCAAATGGCCGTTTATGACTCTGCGTCCTCGATACGCAAGTGGCATGATGATTTCATGAGTGAAGATTTAGTTATTGGTGCAGACGGGTTGGCCCGCCCGCAATGGGCCGCAAGCAACGCGCTGCTGCGCGAGTACTACGACACCGAATGGGGCATGCCTGTCACCGGGGAACAAGCCCTGTTTGAACGACTCAGCCTAGAGGGCTTCCAGTCAGGTTTATCGTGGGCCACAATTCTGGCCAAGCGCGAAAACTTCCGTTCCGCCTTTCAGGGATTCGACCCGCAGTTGGTCTCGGCCTACGGTGAGCAGGATTACGAGCGACTCATGGACGATGCCGGTATTGTCAGAAATAAACTCAAGATTCGGGCAACCATCGCCAACGCTCAGGCGACGCTCGCATTGCGTGACGATGGAGGCCTGTCCCAGCTGATCTGGTCTTTCAAACCTGAAAGCACCCCGTTCCCACGCACCTTGGCTGAAATTCCCACGCAGAGCCCGGAGTCCAGCGCGCTGGCCAAATACCTCAAAAAGCGTGGCTTTAAGTTCGTTGGCCCAACGACTATGTTCGCGCTAATGGAGGCTATTGGGATCGTTGATACGCACCTAGTCGGCTCACATCGCCGCGGCACCTCTGGCGTCTGGCCAGCCTAGATGAAGTTCACGGTTCCAGTGGACGGAGTTCTGGATGCCTCGCACGCACTCTCGGTCCTGGCTATCCATTCATTGCCGAATCAGGAGCGGCTGGATCGCGAAGCGTCGAGCGTCGTCCGCGTGCTACGCATCGATGATCAGCTCCACGAACTCAAAATACTGCTCGGCACCCACGAGGCCACGGTGCACACGCAAGCCCCAAAATCGCTGCACCCCAGACTCGCCAAGATCATTAGCACCTGGCTAGGCCTAGCTGACTCGAATGAGCTCAGTTATCAGCAACTGGCCACCATCAGTGCCCTGCAGCCAGCATTGGACAACTTCCCGAACCTGCGGCTTATCAGCTACCCGGACCTCTTTGAGGCGCTCGCCACGACAGTTCTAGGGCAACAGATCTCAACGAGCGCAGCCCGAACCCTCGCCACCCGATTCGTCGAAGCGCTCGGAGAACTTCACGCCTGCGGACTGCGGGCGTTCCCCGATGCGCACGCCACCGCGCAACTAACCGCCGAAGAACTCCAGCAGGTGATCCGCTGCCCGCTTTCCCGCGCAGAGACGCTTCTCCGGGTCGCCACGTGGTTTATTCACACCGGCGGGCGTCTAGCCGAAAACCATGACGAGTTCCTCAGCAGCCTGCTCGCCCTGAAAGGCGTTGGCCCCTGGACACGGGACTATGTTGCATTGCGTGGCTTACGTCAGAAGTCCATATTCTTGGATACGGACTTAGTAGTGAAACGGGCCATGCGCCAGTTGCGCATCCCAGACATTGAATGCCTTCAGCTTCCAGAAGGCGCTAGATCACTGGCCACCGTCTTGTTGTGGGCCTTCGAAGCAAACAAAAATTGAGACGCACCGACAGATTCTAAGCCGATACGTCTCAATTTTGCGGTTCGGCTGATTGAGCAAGCCAGCTGATCCCCTGTTTACAATTTTCCTGGTACCGCCGGCAACTACTGCATGGTGAGTAAGCCACCTGGTAGCAACCGAACGATCCCCGTCGATCAAATTGCTTGCCTTCCCCGTCCACACACGGGGTAGGCATTGACCTTAGCTTACGGCAAATTCAGCCAATAACGTCAAGCATCAATGATCATATTTCCGATTATTAAGCTTAGGGGTGCCTAATTAACCGAACTTGCAGTTCACGGATCATTTGCACTGCAGGCCCAAGGCTCCATCCAGGCCAATTGCGTTCGGGCTACTCGTTGAATATTTGACCCACGGGCGTCCGCTTTTCAGCTTGGAATACATCTTCCGCGCGGCCAAAAGCCCAGTAGGCCGACAGCGACATATCCCGACGGTCCACGCCACGCTCGTCATAGAAATAGGAGCGCAGTGCCTTCATCACCTCACGCTCGCCATGCGCGAAAACTTGCACCCGTCCGCCCGGCCAAGGGTGCTGGCGCACTGCCGACTCAAGGGTTGAGGCCTCCGGGGTAAACGCCGCGCCGCGATGGATCCAGCGGATATCAACACCACGGGGTGCGCGCATTTCAATTTCGTCCCCTGCGCCTTCGACCTCAATGAGCACCTGCCCCACCATGTCTTCACGCATGGCCTCGAGCGATGCCGCGATCGCAGGAATCGCAGTCTCATCACCTACGAGGAGGTGGAAATCGAATTCGCCCTTGGGCTCATACATGCCACCGGGGCCCGAGAAGCAGACAGAGTCGCCGATCTTCGCATCACGCGCCCACGGTCCGGCCAGCCCATCGCTTCCATGGACGACAAAGTCAACTTCAATAGTGCCCGCGGCCGCATCGGAACGGCGCACCGTATACGTCCGGCGCACCGGCATATCTTCTCCGGGCAGCCGTTCGCGCAATTCATCCATGTCGTAGGGTAGCGTCAAGCCCAGCTCCGGCTTGGCGAAAAGTATCTTGATGTAACGGTCTGTCGCTGATTTGTCGACGAAATTCTCAAACCCAGGGCCACCAAAGGTGAGGCGAACCAGGTGTTCCGAAATTTGCTGCCGCTTAACAACCTGCAAAACAACTTGCGGGCGCACCGGGCGCCCACCCTCTGCTCGTGCCACAAAAACACTTCCTAACTGAATAAGACTAGATAGACCTACCCTAATTCATTTACAGCCCACCAGTTATCGCGCGAACGTCGATGGACCTTCCAACACAGCCAATGATTCACGCTCCGCGATGCTCAAACGTTGCACGCGTGAAGTTAATGGGTCAAAATAGGCCAGCGTTGTCGAGGCCTTTACGCAGACGTGGCCCTCCACAGGATCTCGGAATTCATAACAAATATCAAAACTCGCAGGCTTGATATTCGCTACCCACAGATCGACTCTGACCGGAACATTCCGATATTCCAGCGGCCTGGAGTAGCGCACGCGATGCTCAACAACAAGGATCTGCACCCCATTGGGGACCGCGGAGAATATATCCACCTTAGGCTTGGAACCTGGTGCGCCCGTTCCGCCAGGTACGCCGAAGCCAGCGATTCGCGCCTCTTCCATAAGCCGAATCAGATTGACGTTGTTGACATGTCCATATGCGTCCATGTCGCCCCAACGCATGGGTACTTCTACGCACAGTACCGAGCCGGACATTATTTTTCCTCCCCCAAGCGATCATCGGGACGAATCACATCATAAGCAGCTAATTGCTCTAGGATCTGGGACCCGTCGGGCTCGTAGCTCCAGCGAATGCCTGGTGTCGTGCGGCGCAAATCAGTTGAACGCCCACCGGCGAGCACCGCTTCGGAGGGCGTCAATTGACGGATGACTATCGTGTGCACATGCTCCGGGTAGCGCCGGGCAAACTCCGCGTAAATCGTCGGATCATGCTGCCCGTCGTCTCCGATAAGCATCCACTCAATGTTTGGAAATTCCACAGCGAGCCTGCGCAATTGGTCAACTTTATGTTGCATACCGCTACGGAACCAGCCTCGGTCGGTTGGCCCCCAATCGGTCAGAAGCAGCGGACCCCGTGGATACAAATTGCGCGAGATGAATCGTTCCAGAGTCTGCGCAACATTCCACGCACCGGTAGAAAGATAAATTGTTGGGCTCGTCGGGTGCTCCGCCAAAACGCGTTGCATCATCACCGCCATACCCGGCGTCGCGACGCGGGCATGCTCCGAAAGCACGAAGGAATTCCACGCGGCGAGCAGTGGCCTAGGCAGCGCCGTCACGACAACCGTGTCATCCACATCGCTAATGATGCCGAAACGTTGCGTCTCGTCGATGACGAGAATCTGCGCGGTGGCGGATTGCCCATTGTGGGCAGTGATTTCAATATCGTTCCAGCCAGCTGGCAGATCCACCGAAAGTTTGACATCTAGGACGCCGCCGCGGTCCGCGAGGACTTCGAACCGCTTTCCGTCAGCAAGCACAGTGACTTTCCCAAAAGGAAGTACCGCCGAGGTGAAGTTGCGGAACCCTCGGATCCCATCTTCGACAACCTTGGCATGGTGCTTGCCACCCTCGAACGCGCCGGGTTTAGCCATGACCACGCGAGCGAGAACCCGCACCCATCCGCCTTTTTTGGCCGCATATCCGTACCCGTTGTAAGGAAGGATAACCGGACCCAATCCCTTGTCGATGGCACGGCGTGCTCGCCATTGCAGGACATGGTCCTCAAGTCGCGAGGCTACGTGGCGTGCGACCCTATTACTTGCTGCATGGCTCATGTTAGTAGTCTTTCATGTTCGGCGACTGCAACGCGTCTAAAAACAAATGCGTCACAAACTCTTGAACTTTTCTACATAACGTAGAAAACTAGTTGCATGAGATATCAGCACACTAATGATGCTCCAGTTTTGGTGCTCACCGAAGAACAGTCCTGGGAGCTATTGGCTCACACGGCACATGGCCGAATAGCCACTGCGGCGGCCGGAACCGTGGACATCGTTCCGGTAAATTACGCGGTGCATAAAGGAAATATCTACCTACGCACTGCGCCGGGAAACAAACTCGCTTCGATGGTCGTGAACTCCTCGATTGCTTTGGAGGCCGACGGAATCCTTTCCGACGAGGCCTGGTCCGTAGTGGTGCACGGTACCGCAGAAATTTTGGAGCACGAAGCAGATATCAATGAGGCTCTCGAAAGCGGTGTCAGCCCCTGGGCACAGAGCATCAAAGATTTTTGGATCAGAGTGACCGTCAACTCGATCTCCGGTCGTCATTTCATCCTCGGTGAGCAACCGGAAGCCATCTAATCCCTCCGCATATGCGGTAGCAACACGATGGGCTCGCGGACAGCACATTGTCGATACCGGCCGCGAGTCCAGATTCTGCAGTTTGCTGCTACCTGCGATATTCGTAGAATCCTTCACCGCTCTTACGGCCTAGTTTCCCCTCGGTCACTTTCTGCGTGATCAACGGGTGCGGTTGGTCCACCTCCTCACCGGTCTCTGCGTAGGTCGCTTGGGCAATGAAATCGATAACGTCCAGACCCACGAGGTCCATCAGCTCAAAAGGCCCCATCGGGTGCCCCAGCGCGGTACGCGCCGTGGTGTCTATATCTTTGATGCTGGCAACCTCCGCAGAAGCCAGATTGAGCGCTTCACGCTGTATTGCCCCCATCATGCGGTTAGCAATGAAACCCGGGATTTCTTTATTCACCAGCACCGGCTCTTTCCCTAGCGCGCGGGCGACCGCCGTCACCGCCTGGATGGTCTCATCACTGGTTTGCTCGTTGCGCACAATTTCTACGCACTTCATGACCAAGGCGGGGTTGAAAAAGTGCATATTGCAGACCTGGCTCGCGCGCCCGCTGGCCTCAGCCACTTGGGACGAAGCCAAGGTCGAGGAATTGGTTACCAAGATGGCATGAGCTGGAGCGTTTTTGCCCAGTTCGGCGAAGATTGAGCGTTTAATGTCTAAACGTTCGACTGCCGCTTCGATCACTAGGTCCGCTTGGGCCGCGCTAGCGTCCAGCTCGGTAGATTGGCTCAGCCGTGCCAAGGCGGCGTCGGCAAACTCTGCCTGCAGCTTGCCCTTAGCGACACGTCCGGCGGCCCAACTTTCCAGATCGCTGCGAGCCGCGTCCAAAGCGCTGCCCGAGATGTCCTGCAGGATCGTGGTGTAACCGCCCAGTGCGCAACTCATCGCAATCTGCCGGCCCATAGTTCCGGCGCCGATGATCAGAATAGTCCTAATATCCATTAGTTCCTCTTCCTAGCCGCGGAGATACACGGTAGTGGTGTGGGTATAAAACTCGCGGGCGGCGGCTCCCTGTTCTTTCGGCCCGTATCCGGATGCTTTCGCCCCGCCAAATGGTACGTGCGGATCGGCTCCGGCAGATTCGGAGTTCACATGCAAAATACCGACGTCCAGGCGTTCTTGCGCGCTAATCGCCGTAGCCAGGTCGCGAGTGAACAGCGCAAGACTCAACCCGAATTCGGAATCCGCGGCGGCTTCGAAGGCGGCCTCGGTTCCGGAAACGCGCAGCACACTGAGTACCGGGGCGAAGAATTCCTCACGCCAAGCGCAATTTTCCCGACCCCGAGAATCGCTTGGGATGCCAAGCACGGTCGGTGCCACGTAGTTTCCGCTGGCTGGAACTGCGCCCTCGAAGATAACGGTGGCGCCTTCCGACCTAGCTTTTGCGACGCCCGCCCTGACCGATTTCGCCGATTTGGCGTCGATGACCGGTCCCATCTGGACCCCTGGATCCAGTGGATTTCCGGTTACCCAGTTTGCCAGTCGCGAGGTGAGCTTTTCCAAGAATTCATCGGCAATCGAGTCATCCAAGATCAGTCGACTCGTAGCGGTGCATTTTTGCCCGCTGGAGCGGAATGCCCCAAAGAGTACCTGTTCGCTGGCCAGGTCCAGGTCTGCATCGGCCAGCACCACCGAGGCGTTCTTTCCACCCATTTCTGCTTGCACTGGGATGCCACGCGCAGCACCCATAGCGCAGAGCTTTCTCCCGACACCTGTGGATCCGGTGAATGACAAGCCCTCCAGATGGGGGTGGCTCATGATCGAGTCTCCCAGTGCGCCCGGACCGATCACCAGGTTGAGCACCCCGGCAGGTAGTCCGGCGGCTTCGAAGGCTTCGACCAACCGCACCGCCAGCAGCGGGACCAGGCTCGCCGGCTTGAAAACCACGGTATTTCCGAAGATCAGCGCGGGGGCGATCTTCCAGGCGGGGATAGCTATCGGAAAATTGAATGGGGTCACAATGCCCAACACGCCCAAGGGCTTATGCGAGACCAAGATCTGCTCCCCAGCGCGCGGAGATTGGAACATTGTTCCGGCGCTACGTTCGGCTTCACCTGCATAATAGGAGAGGATCTGTGCCGCACGGCGTACCTCGCCTATTCCTTCTGCGAGCGTTTTACCTTCTTCACGAGTAAGTTCCGTACCGATTCTCTCCGCATGCTCCGTGAGGTAGGCCGAAGCTCTCAGCAGATAACTGGCACGTTCGGCCATCGGGGTGGCCGCCCACCCTGCCTTCGCCGCGTTCGCGGCTTCAAAGGCTTCAACTACCTGGTTGGCATCTGCCGCTTGGCCTGCGGCAACAATCAAGGAGGAATCGGCGGCGCTGGTGGAGCTGAGCTCGCTGGCGTTTCCCGGAAGCCAGACACCGTTCAGGTACTGGCGAAGGCTTTCCACTTTCGTCTGCTGTGTCATATTCTAAGTTTTTCCTTGTACTGATTTTTAGCGGAAGGCCGGGACACCGGTGAGCTTATTACCCAAAATCAAGGTGTGTACCTCGTCGGTACCTTCGTAGGTGCGCACCGACTCGAGGTTATTTGCGTGACGCAGTGGCGAATAGTCCAAGGTGATACCGTTTCCGCCAAGGATGGTGCGCGCTTCGCGGCAGATCGCGATTGCTTCGCGGCAGTTGTTCAGCTTGCCAACGGATATCTGGTGCAGGTCGAGGGTTCCTGCATCTTTCTGGCGCCCGATATGCAGGGCGAGGAGGAAGCCCTTGTTGATTTCCAAAGCCATATCCACCAGCTTCTGCTGGGTCATCTGATAACCGGCCAATGGCTTGTCGAATTGCAGCCGTTCCTGGGAATACTTCAGCGCCACCTCGAAGGAGTCACGCGCCGCTCCCATGGCGCCCCAGATAATGCCGTAGCGGGCTTCGTTGAGACAGGAGAATGGGCCCTTGAGATCGAGAACGTTCGGTAGCACCGCGCTAGCTGGCAGCCGCACATCGGTCAATTCGATCTCGCACTGGATCGAAGCTCGCATCGATAGCTTCGGCTCGATTGGTGTGGCCTTGAATCCAGCGGTCTCGGTAGGGACCACGAACCCGCGGATGCCTTCGTCGGTCTGCGCCCAGATGACGGCAACCTTTGCCACATTTGCCAAGCCAATCCAGCGCTTCATTCCGTTGATCACCCAGTCGTCCCCGTCGCGGCGGGCAAAGGTCGTCATGCTCGACGGGTCGGATCCGGCGGTTGGCTCCGTCAGGCCAAAGCAGCCGATTGCTTCGCCGGAGGCCAGCTGTGGCAGCCACTCTTGTTTTTGTTCCTCAGAACCATGTTTGTAAATGGCGCTCATGGCTAGCGATCCTTGGACCGAGACGAAGGTGCGCAGTCCGGAGTCGCCGGCTTCCAGCTCGGCTCCCGCAAGCCCATATTCGACAGCCGAACGTCCTGCGCAGCCGTAGCCTTGCAGGTGCATGCCCAGCAGACCGAGTTTGGCCATTTCTGGAACGATTTCCAGGGGGAACGTCGCTGTTTCGTACCAGCTGGCAATGTTTGGTTTGATGTTTTCGTTCACGAAGGAGCGGACCTGATTCCGCAGGGCAAGTTCTTCGCCGCTGAGCAGTGCATCAAAATTGATCAGGTCTGCTGGGTCAATGGCGGTGTTAGGTGAAGGGGCAATCATTTGAGCTGTCTCCTTTAGAGGCTGGTGGTGCTGAGGAAGATATGCTGGTGTTCACCCAAGGCCGGGGGCACTAGCCGATATGTGGGCTTAGTTCGGGACAGGACGATCGGGTTGGCAATTTGCCGGGAGCTTCGTCCGGTTTTTAGATCGTTGATCGTTACCACCGGTTCCAGTCCTAGCTCGTCGGCGAACTCCAAGGCTTCAAGAACCGAGTTAACCTTTCCTGCAGGTACTCCGACCTCCATGAGTCGATTTGTCCACTGGGCCGCCGATCCTCGCCTGGTGACTTCTTCGATCAGGTCTTTGAGTTCCTGCCGGTGTTGCACACGCGAAAGATTGTCTGCGAACCGTGGATCTTGCGGCAGGTTGGTCAGTCCCAGCTCTGTGCCAAGGGCGGTGAACTGGCGGTTGTTTCCCACCGCGATCACCATGACACCATCAGAAGTTGCGAAGGTTTCATAGGGCGCAATACTTGGATGTGCGTTCCCCAAACGCGGTGGCGGATTACCGGTAACCGCGGTGCTGCTAGCTTGATTAGTCAATCCCGCCAGCAGGGAGGTCATCAATGAGATTCCTATATTTTGCCCCTGCCCGCTAATATCCCGTTCCCGAAGCGCCAAGAGTATTCCCGTCGTGGCGTTCTGTGCCGCGAGGACATCAACCAGCGCCACTCCCACCTTGCTTGGCGTTCCATCGGGCTCACCGGTGATGCTCATCAGGCCTCCGACCGCTTGAACCAGAAGATCGAAGCCTGGCAGCGAGGCGCCGAGCCCATCGCCAAATCCCGAAATTGAGCAGTAGACCAACGCAGGATTCGATGCTCTCAAGGACTCGTAGTCCAGGCCGAACTTGGCGAGCACGCCCGGACGAAAATTTTCCACGACAACGTCGGCATCTCGGATGATCTCGCGCAGCTCGGTTAGTTCCGCGGAGTTGTTGAAATCTACAACGATTGCCTGCTTATTGCGGTTCACTGCCGAATAGTAGGTACTCACCCCGTCTTCGGTGACCGGCGGCAACCATGCCCTGGTTTCATCTCCATCTCGGCTTTCTACTTTCAGCACCTCGGCGCCAAAATCGGCCAGCGTCATGGTGCATAACGGACCGGCGAGGATGCGGGAGAGGTCAACGACCTTGATTCCTTGCATTGGTTGAGTCATCGGGTTACCTACGTTCTCGTCATCGAAAAACGTTGTTACATGTTGCATGCAACTGTATGGCAAATGGTCTCTGTGTTCAAGACCACCCCTATATGTTTATGGCTCTAGAAGATCAATTCGTCCAAGCGCGTCAAATAGCGCTCGGCCTCAAGTCCCGGGGTCCGCGCGCAGACAGCCGTCACGAGCATCTGCGCAGTACGAAGCACGTGGTTGCGCATCGCAGTAGCCGCGCCAGATGGGTCACGTTCCAAGATGGACTTCATCAATTCATCTCGATCGCTGGCCAGGTCTTGGCTGGTTCTGGCCTGAGGAATCGTTACTTGTCCGTGCGCGAGCACCAGGTTGCGCAACTCCCCCACGATGCCGTCAAGTTTGGCGTTGCTTGCCAGGCTTAGCAGATAGAGGTGGAACTTTTTATCTGCCTCCAGCGTTGCCCGGCCATCCCCGGTCTGCCCCACCTCAAGCATTTCACGGTGCAGCTCACGAAGAGTTCCGAGGTCTTCTTCGCTAGCATTGAGCACGGCTCGTGCGGCTGCAGGTGGCTCGACGATCAGCCGGACCTGAAATACCTCCACGATGTCGTCTAGCGAAATCTGGTTCACGCGCACGCCACGATTTTTCGCGACGGTCACGATGCCCTCTTTTTCTAGTAGCTGCAGCGCTTCGCGGACCGGAGTGCGTGAAACTCCGAGCTTTTCGGAGATAGCAATTGCCGAATAATGGTTGTCCGGGGTCATTTCGCCGGACACGATAGCAGCGCGGATCTTCGTGGTGACTTGCTCGGTCAACGATTCTTTGGGCGAGATCGGTTGCATGCTACTCATATTTGAAGTCTATCTTCCCCTGTCAATGTGGGCGCTGAACACCCCGCTGCACTTTTGCGCTGCGGGATTTCGTTCCTCGCGGATTCCGGTGCCGGCGTTCGCCAATACCGCGGTGCACCAGGCTCCCATGCTCCTGAGATCCTGCGGTTTTGAACTCTATTGGGCGTCGTATTACTTGGTTCGTGAATGCTTCTTCACAGACTTCGCTCTTCTGCCAGCGGTCTCAGTCAAAAAGATTAAGGTGCACTTAGAACACCAAGATAGGGTGGAACCGTGAATGCTCAGATGACTCCCACCCGACTAGCTCTGGCCGAATCGCTGCGTCAGGCAGCACTGATTGCCGCGCTCAAAGCTGCACCACAAGTTCGTGAAGCATTCCGCGGAAGTGTCGGCGCCGAAGAAAAAACGAACGCCCATGATCTCGTCACCGATGTAGACCGGCAAAGCCAAGAGATCATTACCCAGTCGCTACGCGAGGCCTTCCCAAAGTCTTGGGTACTCGGCGAAGAGAACATAGCCGCGGACTCAGGCATAGCCTCCCCGACCGAAGTGCAATGGATTGTGGACCCTATTGACGGAACCAGTAATTTCGTTCACGGCGTCGCGTTCTTCTGCATTTCAATTGCCGCGGCAATCGACAACGAGTTGGTCGCAGCAGCAATAGTCGATCCGATCTCCGGAGATCAGTTCAGTGCCAATAGTCAGGCTGCTTATCACAATGGGGAATTATTGAGCCCAGGCAATCGACCTGAACAAGCACGCGCAAACTTGATGACAGATTACCCGGGAGCCGAGTCCATGCTTAAGGACGGCCCCTTGGCGCTTGAGCTCTTTGGGCAGTGGATTCAGGATTTCGCCACCGTGCGGCGCAAAGTTTCTGCCGCTCTGGGGCTCGCTCATGTGGCCGCCGGCTGGTGCGATGCAAGCGTGGGGTTCGATACGAAGCCTTGGGACGTGGCCGCGGGAGCGCACCTGATTCGAATGTCCGGCGGAAGTTACCGAGGCTTGGCTTTCGGCAAGCAGGTGGCCGCTGACCATCTCTGCGAAGGTTTCATCGCCCAAGGCCCAGGAGCCGACTACGAGTCGTTGGCTCGATCAGCCTCGCGGGTTCATCAGTTGAGAAGCCAGAGCCAAGTCAAACAAATCTGACAATACCCAGATTCTTATCCGGTGCACCACAGATTGCTTGGCTTCGGTCGTACCATGAGTGCATGACACCACGTATCCAACGAACTGCACATTCCGCCGTGCAGCATCATGGTGGCGGAGGGTTGATCCTCGGAGGAATCGGAGCCATGTTGCTCTTCGGTATCTTCGCAGTGATGTTGGCAAGCCAGTCCCTAGACTGGGTGCCACTGCTCATAGGCATCAGCCTGGGCTTCTCCACATTAATGTTTGGCGTGGTTTACCACTTCACGCACTAACAAGAGTCACTTCGGCGCCCCCTTCGAAGGGCGCCGAAGCTATGCCTTACTCGCCTAAATGCGTCGGGGCGAACATGCGTAAGAGCGTCTGAACCACGATGACATTTGGGCCTTCTCCGGCGAATGACTCGCGTAACGCGTCACCGATCTGGTCAGCTTCGACCAGTCGCGCAGGAACTCCGAAAGCCTGGGCTAAGGCAACGAAATCCGGGCGTTCCAGCTCGGTGGCCGTTGCCTTGCCAAAAGCCCCTTCCATGTATTCACGCAGAATTCCATAACCACCGTCGTCAACGATCAGCCAAGTGACCGGCACGTTGTGCTGTTTTGCCGTGGCTAATTCTGCAATGGAGTACATCGACGAGCCATCACCGGAGACCGCGAGCACTCGCGCTTGCTCGGGCGTAGCTCCCTCGATCTGCAAGCCGATGGAACCTCCAATGGCCGAGGGGAAACCGAAACCTAGGCCACCGGCACCCTGCGCCGAATGGAACTCTCCCTGGCGCGAATCCCAGCAGCTCCAACCCCAATAAGCCGCAATGGTCATATCCCAGAAGGTCTGCATTTTCGCGGGCACTGCCTCGCGGATATCAGCCATGAACCTTCGTTCATGGTCCAGGCCCTGCTCCGCCAGCCGTGCCTGCACCTTTGCCAAGGTCTGGGTGACGACTTGAGTCGGGCTCTGCCCATGCCAATCTGGCCCGTTGGGCAGGCTTACTTCCTTAAGCTTCGAAGTTAGGAACTGCAACGCCGCCTTGGCATCCGCGCGGATACCCAATGCTGGCGTATTTGACTCAAGGACGCGCGGTTCGGCATCAATTTGGATTATGTGCCCACGAGGTGCGAGCGAGAAATAGTTGCTGGAGACTTCGCCGAGCGCTGAGCCCACGACCACCAATACGTCAGCATCTTCGAGAACTTCGGTGACATGCCGATCCTCCACCCAAGATTGCAAAGACAATTCGTGATCCCACGGGAATGCACCGTTGCCTCCCGGGGTGCAAAGCACCGGGGCATTGAGCTTCTCGGCCACCTCCAGCAATTCGTTTTCGGCTTGGGCCCGACGGACACCTCCGCCCGCAACAACCACCGGTCGCTTTGCTTCCGAAAGCCAGCGAACCGCTTCATCGATCAATTCCACACGTGGTGGATGATCGTAGGCTTCGGCAAGGGCATCACGCACCGGAGGAATGAGCACCGATGCCAGCAAGACATCCTGCGGAACTTCGATCCAGACCGGCCCCATCGGCACGGTGATCGCCTGCGCCCAGGCATCTTGGATCGCCGAGGGAATACCCGAGGCGTGATGCACCGTCTGCTGGAACTTGGTGACGTTTGCGGCCGAGGCCTTCTGGTCATCGAGCTGGTGCAGCATGCCTTTTCGGCGAGCGCCCAGTCCATCCAAAGGAATCTGGCTGGCAACCACCACCATGGGCACGCCGGTGGCATAGGCTTCCTGCAAGCCGGCGAGGGCGGTCAGCGCTCCCGGGCCGGTAGAGAGGAAAAGCACTCCGACCTCTCCAGTGGCCCTGCTGTAGCCGTCGGCGGCGAAGGCCGAGTTGTTTTCTACCCGGGAAGAAATGAATTGCAGATTGGAGCGTGAGAGCGCATCGAACAGCCCCAGCGCATGTTGTCCAGGAATGCCGAAGACCGTTTTCGCGCCGAGCGCTGTCAGCGTCTCAACGACGAGATCTCCACCGTTACGTTGTACTTCGTTGCCCATTAGTTGTTCTGTCCGTTCAGCTGACGGTATTCGCTGATCAGGCTGATCAGGTCATAGGTGACATGTGAGGCAGCGACGCCGGTTAGCTCCGCATGATCGTATGCCGGTGCCACCTCCACGATATCGGCTCCCACGATTTTCAGCCCGCGCAAGCCGCGCAAGATTTCCAGCAGTTCGCGGCTGGTGATGCCGCCTGCTTCCGGGGTGCCGGTGCCCGGTGCGTGCGCCGGATCCAGCACGTCGATATCGACCGAAATGTACAATGGGCGGTTGCCGATGCGGTCCCGAAGTTTCGCGACGATCTCTTGCACGCCCTGATAGTAGACATCTGAGCTGGTGACGATGCCGAAACCGAAGCGCTTGTCGTCTTCGAGGTCTTTTTTGCCGTAGAGCGGGCCTCGGGTTCCTACATGGCAGATCGCCTCGGTATCGAGAATGCCTTCCTCCACCGCCCGCCGGAAAGGGGTTCCGTGGGTGTATTCGGCTCCGAAGTAGGTGTCCCAGGTATCCAGGTGGGCGTCGAAATGCAACATTGCTACCGGCGCACCGGCACGTTGCGAGGCCGCACGCAACAAGGGCAATGCGATGGTGTGGTCGCCACCGATGGTCACCAGCGTTGAACCGTCTTCGGTCAGCTCCAGCGCATTGTGCTCGATGGTCTCGATGGCCTCGTTGATGTTGAACGGGTTGACCGCCATATCACCGGCGTCGGAAACCTGGCTCAAAGCGAAGGGGGAAACCTCGGTGGCCGGGTTGTATGGGCGGATCAACCGAGAGGACTCACGGACGTGGTTTGCTCCAAAACGTGCGCCGGAACGGTAGGAAACACCGGAGTCAAAAGGAACACCGACGATCTTGATATCGGATTTCTGGACTTGGTCCAGCCGCGGAAGCCGTGCATAGGTGCCGCCTCCAGCATAGCGCGGAATTACCGCGGCATTAATGGGTCCGATGTTCCCATTTTCTTCGATCCGGACTTCTTTCATGAGCGCTTCTTCCCGGCACACTCGACAAGAGTTGCCTAATATGAAACATGAGTTTCCTCCCATGCTATTTATCGGTGCGCTGACCGTCAAGGTGCAATCAACAGCGAAGCCACGAAAACCGGTTTTTGCTGGTTAAAACAGCGATCCCGCAACACCGATTGGGTTGCGGGATTAGGTCGCTGATTTGGAACGTGAAAATGCGATGAAGCGAATAGTGCGCATTCGCAGGAAACGAGTTACCCGTGCCACCGGGCCAAGTCCGCAGCGCCGATCAGCCCGGCATCCGAGCCAAGCTCGGCTCGTACAACGCGAGCAAACGGCCGGTAGCCTCGCCCCGGCAGTAACTGCCGGTAGGAGGCCTCCGCCTGTTCGACCAGGCAGGTAGAAGCAGACCCAAGTCCCCCGCCGATGACCACGACACCAGGATCCAGCACAGCCGCAAGATTCGAGATTCCCCTCCCGAGCCATCGGCCCATCTCATCGATGAGCTCCATGCAGGCAGGGTCGCCATTGACCGCCAATGCCGTCACCATCGCTCCGCTCACCTTGGCTGGATCCGCATGGCAGGCTTCACGCAGGCTATGCGCCCGCGGAGAATCCAACCGGACAAGCTCCGCGCCTTCACGGCCCAGTGCGTTGCCCGACGCGTATTGTTCCCAGCACCCTCGATTTCCGCACGGGCAACGATGGCCGTCCACCACCAAAGTCTGGTGCCCGAACTCCCCTGCGACGCCAAAACTGCCACGCAGAATACTGTTGCCGAACATGATGGCACCGCCGATACCCATGCCAAGGGTCAGGCAGACGCTCAGCTCTTCGCCTCGCGCAGCTCCGAAACGATGCTCGGCCCACCCTGCGGCGTCGGCATCATTATTCAGGACGACCTGGCGGTTCATCTTCGACTCAAGACGTTCACGCACCGGCTCATCACGCCATGCAAGATGCGGGGAGAAGAGGACATGCGAACCGCTTCGGTTAATCCAGCCGGCGGCCCCGACGCCCACGGGCATATGAGCATCCCCGTCGCTGAGCTCGCTGACTACCTCGGCAATAGAATCTTCGGTCAAGGCTGCGCTCCGGCCCGGAGTAGGGCGGAAGCTTCGGCGAAGAATCCGGCCGTGGCCATCGACCACGCCCCCGGCGATCTTCGTCCCGCCGATGTCTATGCCGACCGCAAGGTTTTCGGTAGACATTTCACCCTCCCAATGCGCGAATGTAGTTCAGCAGCTAGCCTTCGAAGGACTTCTTGCTGCTCGCTACCAATGCCCGGTCCACCTCATGGAACCCAAAACAGAAACCTGCCGAAAGCACGAAGGACTTAATCGCAATCTCGTCGAGTTCATCCGCCACATATACCAGCTGGACGGGCCCGGCAAGCACAAGTAGCACCAGCGTCCACACGGCATATACCCAAGAGGTTTTCGCCTGTGCCATCTGCGGGTATTGAGAACGACGGTGAATAGTGCGTAAGCCGATGACCAGAATGACCCCCGCCAGAATCGCCGCCCCAGCGATGAAGAAATAACGTTGAGTGCGGATCAATGTCATGGTCACACCAATTAAGACACCGAGAATTGCAGACATCCACCAGCTCGCGGAGCGCAGTTCGACCAGTTCAGCCCGTGGCTCGCTTTCCGTCACGGAGCTCCCTTCGGTTATTTATCGGCGTCGAGAAAAGTTGTTGACGCTATGTCAAGGATACGCTTTGGGCTTTGCCCGGCCGAAACCCGGCACGGACGGAAAACGCGCAAACCCTTCAAAAGCGCATTGCGGTTTTGGTCAGAGCAACAGCGTCCAGGTCACTACGGCGGTCCGGTCCGAAGTATTTTCCCAACTGTGCGGCTCACGGCCCGGGAAGGTTACCGTATCGCCCGCTTGCAGTTCAATGCGGTCCTCGGGCAGAACCAAGGTAAATTCTCCGGAAATCACGTGCAGAACTTCCACCTTGCAATCCACCGAATACAGCTCGGCTTCCCCCGAGCCCTGAGGCGCGACCTCTGCCCTAATCATCTGCACCCTGGTCTCGGCGCGGGGAGTGACCAGTTGTTCGGTGATCCCTTGACCACCCAAGGCGATTCGCGGCGCGTGCTCCAGCCTGACCAATTTGGTTTCAGGTACTGAGAAGAGCTGTCCAACCTCTAAGCCCAACACTTCGCAGAGCCTGAGCAACGTCGACACCGAAGGGCTAGTCAAGTCTCGCTCCACGCGAGACAAGAACCCCTTGGTCAGTCCGGACATTTCGGCCACCTGGTCGATGGTCATTCGTCGGGTTTGGCGTACCCCACGCAAACGGGCGCCGATATTAATCGACGAGCCGGTGGGCTCTACGGGCAGTGTTTTCATGCTCTCCCACCATTTTGACACCGGCGCAGCCCTAGCTTGGCAGTACCCGGCCTACAATTCCGCTAAACCAATCCGGTTCAGGTTCCTACACTGCGTCAGTTTACCAATAGGCAACGAGAACTTCGCCGAACTCACGCTTCAGTCCTGAAGTCAGCAAACAAGCCCTCAATGCGCCGTCGCTGTTTATTCAATCGCCATGAAACTAGACTCGGCACATGGATACCGATAGCAATCCGTCCTCCAAGAGACTTCGGAACTATTTGAACGAGGCCCGAAACACCGTGCTCTGGAAGTGTCAGGGACTCTCCGAAGAGTTGGCCCGCCGTCCCATGACGGATACCGGAACACACATGCTTGGTGTCATCTACCATCTAGCAATCACCGAATACGGTTATTTCGGCGAGTGCCTAGGTCGTGTGCCCAACGATCGGCATGTGCTTCAACTACTGCAAAGCGATGATCCGCAGATCGACTTCCTGCCTCCCGCCAGCTTCTCCGTAGAAGATGTTCTCGCGTTGTATCGAAAGTCCATCGCATTCGCCGAGCAGACGCTCGATGAATTGAACTTAGAGTCCCCGGCTGAGGTCCCCTGGTGGTCAGTGCATCGGCATACCACCGTGGAGCATCTCATTGTTCATATGATCGCGGAAACCTCCCGGCATGCTGGGCATCTTGATATCGTCCGAGAGCTTCTCGACGGACAGGTAGGACTGCGTGAACAGGCGAGAAATATCCCCGGCTTTAGCCCTGAGCAATGGAAGCAACAGCGCTCCACCCTGCAGCGAATCGCCGAGCAGTCCTAACACCGGTCTTGGTTAAAGCTCGCTCAAACCCCTAGCCGGGCACCGCCTCAAAGTGCTCGCATAAGCTCGCACCAGCTCGGATGGCCTCATCCGAGCCCAGCGGCTAGAGCACCAGCTTTGAAATCCTCACCACGCAAATGATTCGGATCCCCTTCCCTTCCTCGCACGCCTGAAGATCTCGAAGGCCAAGGCCTCGCCTGCGACGATGGAACTCTGGTTGATCGCTGTAAGGAGCTGGCAGGCTTGGGACTTGGCCGTGACTTTCACCCTCGCAGCATGCGCTCCGGCAGACTCCGGGATCTCAGGCAATGCAACCTTGCCGGGGAAAACTCGTTGTCCTTCTCAGGATTGCAGAATGAGAATTACCTGCGCAGCGTACAGCTCACAGACGCGAACGGCATCGTGCGCTTCACCAGCATCTTCCCCGCGTATTACGCCGGACGCTGGCCGCATATCCACCTCGAAGATTGCCCGGCCCCAGAACTCGTTCACCGATTCGGCCAACGCTATCGCCAACTCAAAGGCAGCCCTGCCCCAAGAGGCCCGTAATGCGGTGCATGCAGCGACCGGTCACGAGCGGTCGGCAACTAATCTGAAGGGCGCCACCTGCGGCGAAATCACCTCCGGTTACGCCGTAAAGTTCGAAGTCGAGGTCAACCCCTGGACCGAACCCCGCGACGGGGCATGCCTGGCGGTGGCCCCGGCAACGACGGCGGGCCGGCAGGAGAATCACCGGTAATGCCGGATGGGCAGGGCCCCGGCCAGCAATCTGCACCTTCGGCGAGCGCAGAATCCTAATCGGCACGGGGCCGTGCACCATGAGACCCGCGAGAGCTGCGTATGACGTTTCACTACGCGGCCGGATGGCGCACCGGTGTAACATCGTGGTGTTGCTTCACGAGATGCGGCGCCAAGCTCCGACTGGCCGCACACCAACCCCAGGTTCATGGGTGGTTCGGATGAAGAAGCGGTCCGTACGCCAATCGGCTACGGGCAAGAGCTCTTTTAAGGGTCCACGATAGTTATGGCTTTAAACGTCCTTCCCATTATCGACCTGCAAACCGGCCAGGTGCAGTTTCCGCTTCGCGGGGTCTGGGTCAGCTATTACGTCACGGACCCGCACCTGCTCACCCGTTTGCTAGCCAGAACCGTGGGTCCGCCGAGCTTCGATAGTCAGCGCGAGGAACTTTCGGTATTCGTGGCAGTTCGGGGGCAAAACGCTGGCACCGCCCACGTATTTAGTCTTGCCAAATTCCCAGTGCTTGAATCGCTCACTAAACTAGGGGGTTGAACCTAATCCGGATCATCTGCCCGTGAACATGATCCAATCTGCCGCAGGAGACGCATCCCCGTGATGGCCCAAACCTCAACTCCCGAACCAACCAAGGCGCAGATCCGCCGCTGGCGCCAGTACATGGCCGATGAGGTCGCCGAAGGCGCGATCTACCGTGAACTGGCCGAAAAGCGCACCGGACAAGAACGCCAAATTCTCCGTGGGCTAGCCGAAGCGGAAGAACGCCACGAAAATTACTGGCGAACCAAGCTCGGCGAACATGTACGCCCGGTCCGCCCGTCCATGCGGCGCACAATGTTGCGTTTCATGGCCCGTCATTTCGGTTCGGTGTTTGTCTTGGCGCTGGCCCAACGCGCCGAAGGCAACTCTCCCTACGCCACCGATCAGGACGCCGCTCCGCAAATGGCGGCGGACGAGCAGGTGCATGAGGAAGTCATTCGTGCTTTGGCTACGGTCGGCCGGTCCCGGTTGTCCGGCAACTTCCGAGCCGCAGTATTCGGGGCGAATGACGGTCTGGTCTCAAATCTAGCCCTGGTCATGGGCATCGGGGCCACCGGTGTGGCCTCGTCCCTCGTGCTCTTCTCCGGAATTGCCGGCCTGCTGGCTGGCGCGCTGTCCATGGCTGCCGGGGAATTCGTGTCAGTCCGTTCCCAACGTGAGCTTCTCACCGCGTCGCGCCCTACCCAGGTCACGCTTTCTGCCGCCCGCGACCTCGATCTAGATGCCAACGAATTGGTCTTGATCTACAAGGCACGTGGCATGAACAATGAGGATGCCGAACACCGCGCGGCAGAACGCATGGGGCTGTTTACCTGCGATTGCAACCCCTCCTTCTCGCTCCATCCAGAAGTTCGCAGCGCGGAGCTGGAACGCGAACATGAGGAGCTAGGTTCGGCACCGGGAGCCGCCATTTCTTCGTTCATGTTCTTCGCTTCCGGCGCAGTTATTCCGATCCTGCCTTACATCTTCGGGCTCACCGGGCTAGCTGCGGTGAGCGTGGCAGTCGCTTTGGTCAGCATCGCGTTGCTGCTCACCGGCGGCGTCGTTGGCCTGCTATCCGGCGCGTCCCCGCTCAAACGCGGCATCCGTCAGCTGGCCATTGGCTTGGGTGCGGCCGCTGTAACCTACTGCTTGGGTTTGCTCTTCGGCACCACCGTGGCTTAGCTCCAAGAAGCAGACTACTGGCCGTTGCCCCAACATGATGCGTCGTGGGGCAACGGCCGGTCTCGTTATTAGAACCGCGTGCGGCGCCGCAATGGAGTCATTGTTTCAATGAATTCGACAGCTTCTTGCACCGAGTCCACCAAAGCTATCCTGCTTTCCATGGCCCTCCCGGCGGCAAGCGCCTGCAGCAAGGGCCAGACTGGAAGCTTCCGGGTCCAATGCTCGCGGCCCACCAACACAATGGGAGCTACGCGAGCGCCAGTCGCGTAGTAGTTTTCGCAGGCGTCTTGGAATATTTCCTGGACTGTCCCGGCTGCACCGGGAAGCACAATGATTCCGCCATTTGCCTGTTCGAGCAGGATGGCTTCGCGAATCGAGTTCGTGAAAAACTTTGCTATATGCGTGGCGAACAGGTTCGGTGGCTCATGGCCATAAAACCAGGTGGGTACGCCCATTGAACTTTTCGTGCTGGGGAATTTTTCACGCACTCGCAATGCCGCACGCGCCCAGGCAGTCCGATGACGGATCGCGTCCGGAGCTTGTGCGAGGATATCCACGGCTCTACCGATAGCCGTTTCGTCATAGTCTGCAAGCCACGCGCCGGCGTTAGCCGCTTCCATGGCCCCTGGTCCCCCACCGGTAACAATCGAATAGCCTCGACCGGTCAGCATTGCACCGAGCCGTACTGCATCGGCGAATTCTTGCGTGCCACGTGCTACCGCGTGCCCACCCATGATCCCGATCATGGGTGTCTCGGCAAATACCCCGTCGTAAACAGCATTCAACATGGCCTGGCCAATATGGTGATCATGCAAAGTCGTTGCCATCGTGCTGTCATCGGTAGAAAATTCCGCAGGTGAATTTGCTTGCGAATAGGTATAGATCTGCGCGTCGAGCACCTGCGAGTAGGGCGCTTCCTTGATCCCCGCGTAGAGCTCTAGCGGGGAATAGAGCTCACGTTCGGAAATATTGAAGGGCAGTTGCGCTCCGGTACTCATGCATAGCCCGCCGGTTGCTTCCACGAGCGAACGTCCGGCCTTGGAGTAGACGCAATCAATAAAAAGGCAGTCGGCAAGGTCCAAAGCGCCTAAGACCGCGTCCCTAGCTTGAAGATCAACCCGGTGTACGCGCCAGTTTCGGGCAAGCGATGCTTGGGTTTCCATGGCTTCGGCGGCGAGCCTGTCGAACTCAATCACTGTGGTGATATTGACCGCTCGGGCGGGGAGGTGGGGCCACACATGAGACATGCACCTACGCTACCTTGAACACAAGTGATTATTCACAGTTAGCGTCCTCAACTTTCACCTACGCCCCGAACGTGAAACGATGAGAGGATGACTGATTCTGTGCCACCACTCATTGACGCAAGGCACCTACTGGCGTACCTGGGTGACGTTCCATTCTTCTTCGGGCAACAACTTGCCAAGAACGACGAATCAGTGACTGAGGTCGCCTTTGACGAAACCTCGAGTGTCATCTCGGGTACCGTCCTCGAAGATGGTCAGAAGTTCTCACCCACTCTCACGGTAATTCGCAGCGCTTCGGGCTGGTCCATCGACGTTTCGGCCTGCAGCTGCGACAAAGGCTCGATCTGCCCACATATCGCGGCGCTGTCCCTCACCGCCAATAAGATCGCAAAGCTGCCCCGCCCGGCGGTCGTCCAAGAGCAAAAGACCGTTGCCGCTTGGTCCCAGCAAGTGAACACCTGGTTTGAAGAACCCGAGCCGGGGCCCGCAGACGGACTCTTAGGGTCCCCAAATGACCCGGTCGTGGCCATGGCCTTGCAGTTCATGGTCTTTGATTCGAAAAATACCTCCCAGCAACAGCAGTGGATGCCTTCGGGAGCGGTCCCCCACCCCACGCGCAACAAACGCTTCCGTTTGGGCGTCCGCCCCATGGTGCGCAATTCCGAGGGACGCTGGGTTCGTGGACAGCTGCGCTGGACTACCATAGCGTTCAAGACTTACGGCTGGAATATGCTGCGCAATCAGCACCATTGGTTCACCCGTTTTGCTGCGCTAGCTCGAAGCAACACTCAGCTGCAGTTTAAGGTCGACGAAGACTGGCTGTTCCTCGATGAGTATGCCTCGGATCTGCTGTGGCCAATGCTTGGCGAAGCTCAAGATCTTGGCATCGAGCTGATTAGCACCCGCAATGAGACCAGCGTGAATATTGACCGCCAGTCCAGATTTGAGTTGCTCGCCGACCTCGGCCAGGACAAATCGCTCACCGTGGCTGGACACTTGAACATTGCAGGTCAGGGCCTAACGCTCAACGCAGAGACTCCCAGCGGAACGATCTCGGACCACGGGTTCTATGTTGAATTGGAAGCACCTGAACAAATCTGGTTGGCGCCAAGCCAAGAGATCGTTCCCGCTCAGCACCGCCGCTGGTTTCAGAATCGCGAACCCTTGCAGGTTCCCGAAGATCAAATGCAGGACTTCTTCGCCGGTTCGTACGCGCGCCTTGCGCGCCGTTTCAATCTGCGCAGCATAAGCAAGGATCTAGTACTTCCCGCCCTGGCCCCGCCGATGGTCCACGCTGATGTGAAATTCATGCGTGAGGAAAAGGAAGATGGCAGCATCAAGGAATCTGCCACCATTGATTTCCAGATCCACTACCCGGGAGTGCCCAACGACCGCGAGGTCTATGACGCCCAGGCCGAGGATTCTTTGCGTAGCACGGTCAATGACGTCTTCGAGCGGCACACAGGCATCAGCAACCACGACTTGGACTCGAAGTTCTTCTCCGGTGAACACATGATTGTTTTTGTTTCGGAGCTGCTGCCCGCCCTACATGGCCTGTCCATCATGAAGATCACCGAAGAAGGTATTCGCCCGGTTTACCGTCAACTACGTGAACTTCCGCGGCTGAAGATCAACGCGGTGAGCCACGAACGCAATGACTGGCTTGATTTGGGCTTGCTGATCGCCGTAGGCGACCATGAAGTACCTTTCTCCACCATTCTCGAGGCGCTCACCAGCGGTGCCATGAAGGTCAAGCTTCCGGATAACACCTGGTTCTCACTGGACCACCCGTTATTTGCCAAGCTGAAGGCGCTGGTCGATGAGGCTCAGGCGCTGAATGACAAGCCCAAGGATGCCGACCTGAAGCTCTCGGTCTTCCAAGTCTCGCTCTTCGATGAATTTGATGAGCTTGCCGAGGGAATCGAAGGTGCCGACCTATTTATCGGGCGCATGCGTTCGCTCCTGCGTGTGGCGGAAGGTGAAGAGGCCGAAGTGCCCGATACGCTCAATGCCACCTTGCGCCCGTATCAGGTCGAGGGCTATCAATGGCTTGCGCGCCTGTACCGAGGCGGTTTTGGCGGCATTCTTGCCGACGACATGGGACTGGGCAAAACCCTTCAAACCATCGCGTTAATGCTTCACGCACGCAAACTCTGGGATGACCCGAAGCATGTGGCGCAGCTACCAGCCGCTCAGCGAAACAGTGCCCCCTTCCTCGTCGTTGCTCCAAGCTCCGTTGTTTCCAACTGGGAGATGGAGATCAAACGGTTCGCTCCGAGCCTGAGCGTGATCACCGTAGAAGGTACCCTCGGTTCCGAACGCGATCTGAACGAACTAGTGGCCAACTATGACGTCATCCTGACCACCTACACGCTGCTTCGGCTCAACGATGAGATGTATGAATCCCAGCGATTCGCTGGCCTGATCCTGGACGAGGCTCAGTTCGTGAAGAATCGTTCGACCAAGGCCCACCGCAGCGCGGTGAATATCCAGACGAACTTCAAGCTGGCGGTCACCGGCACGCCAATGGAGAACAACCTCGCCGAGCTCGGCGCGCTGCTTTCGTTGACTTCTCCATCGCTGTTCATGAATACCAGCCGGTTCAACCGCCAGTTTGCCCGCCCCATTGAAGTGCTAGGCGATAAGGAAACCCTGAAGTTACTGCAGCGCCGCGTGAAACCTTTCATGCTGCGCCGCACCAAGGAATCTGTCGTCTTGGATCTCCCCGCCAAGCAAGAACAGCAGGTCTTGGTGCGTCTGAGCGAAGAGCACCAGCATGTGTACGACACGCATCTGAACCGTGAGCGACAGAAGATCTTGCACCTTGTTGAGGATCTGGACCGCAACCGCTTTACAATCTTCCAGTCCCTGACCCATCTACGCATGCTTGCCTTGGAACCTTCGCTGGTTGACCCGGAACTTGCCGAAATCCCGGGCTCTAAGTTGGAAGCGCTCTTCGAGCAGCTTGAGGATGTGCTCAGCGAACAGCACCGCGCTTTGGTATTCTCACAATTCACTTCCTACCTGAAGGTCCTTGCGGCAAAGTTGGAAGCACGTGGTATCCCGTACGTATATCTGGACGGCAACACACGCAACCGTGCGAAGGTCATTGAGCAGTTCAAGGACGGCGAAGCGCCGCTGTTCCTGATCTCGTTGAAGGCCGGCGGTTTTGGCTTGAACTTAACCGAGGCCGACTACTGCTTCCTACTTGACCCTTGGTGGAATCCTGCCGTAGAAGCGCAGGCGATCGACCGCACCCACCGAATCGGGCAAACCCGCCAGGTGATGGTTTACCGGATGATTGCCCAGGGCACCATCGAAGAAAAGGTTGTTGCTCTCCAAGAATCCAAGCGGAAGCTGATCTCCACGGTTATGGACGAAGCCGATGGATTCTCGAAGGCTTTGACGGCTCAGGATATTCGCGGGTTGCTCGAATAACAGCTTTATTACATCTGCGTTGTTTGACGGGCTTTTACCAGCGAATCGCGCTATATTCAATATGTCTAGTTGCGTGTTCTCTGCCACACTGAGCGCAGGCAAAGAGGCAAGCCCCGGAGGTCTTCTCCGGTGGCACAACGCAAGATGAAGGCGGTTATAACCGTGTCCCTGATTAAATCGGAGACTCTGAGTACACCGAGTGACGACTGGATGAGCGCATCGGTGAGCACTGAACAAGATCGTGTGGTGATTGAAACCGAGCAGGAGCGTCTGTCTCTGGACAACGAGCGGCTCTTGGAAAAGATCCGGCGAGTTATCGCTTCGCCGCTCGAGGAAATTTTCTATAACCCAAAGCACCGGATGCTTTTGATACCTGGTGCTTTCGCGGTCATCGGCTCCTCGTTCTTGAGGGTCGACACGGACGCAGCTGCTGGCCTACGCGGCTAGGACATTGTCCGAGTACAGGTAAAGCCCCACGGCATCGAAAACCGATGCCATGGGGCTTTTTCGCGTCTGCGAGTTGCCTAGGGCTTAGAGAGCCGCGAAAACTTCGCGCAACAGGACGGCAGTCTCCGAAGGAGTCTTGCCTACCTTCACGCCGGCAGCTTCGAGAGCTTCCTTCTTGGCCTGAGCGGTACCTGCCGAGCCGGAGACGATGGCGCCAGCGTGGCCCATGGTCTTGCCCTCGGGAGCGGTGAAGCCAGCCACGTAGCCAACAACTGGCTTGGTGACGTTGGCCTTGATGTAGTCGGCTGCGCGCTCTTCAGCGTCGCCGCCGATCTCGCCGATCATCACGATGGCCTTGGTCTCTGGATCAGCTTCGAAAGCGGCCAGGGCATCGATATGGGTGGTACCGATGACTGGGTCGCCGCCGATCCCGATGGCGGTGGAGAAGCCCAGGTCGCGCAGTTCGAACATCATCTGGTAGGTCAGGGTACCGGACTTGGATACCAAGCCGATTGGGCCCTTCTTGGTGATGTTGTTCGGGGTGATGCCGACCAGTGCTTCGCCTGGTGTGATGATGCCTGGGCAGTTAGGGCCGATAATGCGGGTGATCTGGTTGCCGTCGGCGTCAACCTTCGACTGTGCCAGCGCCCAGAACTCGGCCGAGTCCTGCACTGGAACGCCTTCGGTGATGACTACGACGAGGCCAACCTCGGCCTCGATAGCTTCAACGACTGCGTCCTTGGTGAACTTAGGTGGGACGAAGACGATCGATACGTCTGCGCCGGTCTCGGCCTTGGCCTCAGCCACGGTGCCGTACACCTTGATGTCCTTGTCACCGTGGGTGACGGTGGTGCCGGCCTTGCGGGCGTTCACGCCACCGACAATGTTGGTGCCAGCCTTGAGCATCAGGGCGGTGTGCTTGGTGCCTTCGCCGCCGGTGATGCCCTGGACGATGACCTTGGAGTCCTTGTTCAGGTAAATGCTCATTGTTCGCTTATCCCTCTTACTTCGCTGCGTTGGCGAGCTCGGCAGCCTTGTCGGCGCCCTCGTCCATGGTTGCTGCCAGGGTCACCAGTGGGTGGTTGGCTTCGGCCAGGATGGCGCGGCCTTCTTCAACGTTGTTGCCGTCAAGGCGGACAACCAGCGGCTTGTTAGCGGAATCGCCCAAGGTGTTCAGCGCGCCAACGATGCCGTTTGCTACGGCGTCACATGCGGTGATGCCACCGAAAACGTTCACGAAGACCGAATTGACCTGTGGGTCATTCAAGATGACGTCCAGGCCTGCAGCCATAACCTCAGCCGAGGCTCCACCGCCGATATCCAGGAAGTTAGCTGGCTTCACGTTGCCGTGGTTCTCGCCCGCGTAGGCTACAACATCCAAGGTGGACATAACTAGGCCAGCACCGTTACCGATGATGCCTACTTCGCCGTCCAGCTTGACGTAGTTCAGGCCAGCGGCCTTTGCCTTGGCTTCCAGTGGGTCTGCTGCGCCCTTGTCCTCAAGCTCTTCGTGAGCCGGGTGGCGAACCTCGGATGCGTTCTCATCCAGGGAAACCTTGCCATCCAGTGCAACGATGTCACCGGCACCGGTCTTCACCAGCGGGTTCACCTCAACGAGGGTGGCGTCCTCTTCCTTGAAAACAACCCACAGCTTTTGCAGGGTGTCGGCAACCTTTGCGCGCAGTTCTTCAGGGAAACCTGCTGCGGCAACGATTTCGTCGGCCTTGGCAGCGTCGATGCCAACCAATGGATCGACGGCGACCTTTGCCAGTGCGTCCGGACGCTCAACTGCGAGCACCTCGATCTCCATGCCACCTTCTACCGAGCACATGGCCAGGTAGTTACGGTTTGCACGGTCCAGCAGTACCGAGAAGTAGAATTCCTCAGCAATGTCGGCGCCCTGGGCGATCATGACCTTGTTGACGGTGTGGCCCTTGATGTCCATACCGAGAATGTTGGAAGCGTGCTCGAAAGCCTCGTCTGCGGTCTTGGCAACCTTAACGCCGCCAGCCTTACCGCGGCCACCGACCTTGACCTGTGCCTTAACTACAACAACGCCGCCGATCTTCTCAGCTGCGGCTTTGGCTTCTTCCGGGGTGTAAGCGACGATACCGGCAAGCACGGGAACCCCGTGTGCCTCGAATAGATCGCGCGCCTGGTACTCATACAGGTCCACGGGTTTGTGTCCTTCGTTCGAAGTTCATGCTGACTCGCGACATGGCCATAAATCGAAATCCATGCCACGCCCTAGAGAGCGCAACGTAACTATCGGCAGTCATACGGCGCCGTAGCCGTGCGCACCTCTCAGACTATCCCTACTTTTACAAACTTCCCACTTTTACAGGCTGTAGAGAACCGCCGAGCAGCCTGTCGCCGGTTTCAAGAAACCTCAAAGCGCGCGCCAAAGATTCTTCGGTTAGTCAACCATTTCTAATGGCGCGTAACGCAATAGAAGCCGTTTTTCCGAGTCAGCAAATTGCACTTTTGCAACCGTCTTATCACCGACACCTTCGATCGCGATAACAACACCCAAGCCAAAGCCAGAATGTTTCACGTTTTGACCAACCTTTGGAATGACAATTTCTTTGTTCTGCTGCACGCGCTGCTTGGCCACCGGAGCGGCGTTGTGCCCACGAGATGCAAAATTCGAAGCATTGCCGGCACCCCAATGAGATCCACGGTCATACCGACTCGTGGCGAAATTCACCGTTCCGTTACTCGCACCCCACCCTGAAAGCTGGGCTCCTTCACGCTTCCAGTCCAACAAGTGGGAAGGAATTTCATCGAGAAACTGACTTGCAGGGTTATATTGCGACTGTCCCCACAAGCTACGCTGTTCGGCACGCGTCAGGTACAACCGTTCCCTAGCCCGCGTTAGCCCCACATACGCTAAACGTCGTTCCTCTGCCAATTCCTTTTCGTCGGTCATGGAACGCTGGTGCGGAAAGACTCCGTGTTCCATGCCGGTCAGGAACACTACCGGGAATTCCAGCCCTTTCGCGGTGTGCAGCGTCATCAGCGTGACCACACCTTCACGAGCCGCCATTTCTGCGCCTTCGCTATCCGTAGGCGCCTCGGGAATCTGATCTGCGTCGGCCACCAACGCCACCCGCTCCAAGAACCCTTCCAGGCCCCCCTCCGGCTCATCATTCACATAGTCACGGACCACCGCGACGAGCTCTGCAAGGTTTTCTACCCGGGATTCATCCTGCGGATCGCTCGACGCGCGAAGCACCTCGAGATATCCGGTCTGCTCCAGCACCGCTTCCAGCGCTTCGGCCGGGCCGGAGCCTTCTGCAACAGTCTTCAAATCGTCCATCAAAGACACAAAAGCCGCGGTCATCTTGATGCCACGAGTCCCTAGACCCGGGGCTTCATCGGAACGGCGCAACGCTTCCATAAATGAGATCCGGTCGCGTTCGGCTAGCGCTGCCACCGCTCCTTCGGCTCGGTCGCCGATGCCGCGTTTGGGCTCGTTGAGGATGCGGCGAACGTTAATGTCGTCTTCGGGATTCACCAATGCTCGCAAATAAGACAGGGCGTCTTTGATTTCCTTGCGGTCGTAGAATCGGGTGCCGCCAACCACCCGATACTTTAGATCTACGCGCATGAGCTGCTCTTCGAGAGCTCGGGACTGAGCGTTGGTGCGATAGAAAATGGCTACATCGCCCGGTCGCACGTCTTCTTCGTCGTTGAGCCGAAGGATCTCCTCTGCGATCCAGCGCGCCTCGTCCCCCTCGGATTCGCCCACGTAACCGGTGATTTGATCGCCGTCCCCGCTGGCCGTCCACAGTCGTTTATCGTTGCGGTCCGGGTTCCGTTTGATCACTTCGTTCGCTGCCGAAAGGATGTTCTGGGTGGAACGGTAGTTCTGTTCAAGTTTGATCGTCGCCGCGTCTGCGTAATCCTTTTCGAATTCCACAATATTGCGAATATCCGCTCCACGAAACGCATAAATCGACTGATCGGAGTCGCCGACCACCGTCAGTTCGCCAGGCATGGTCAGCCCATCAGGTCCGGTTAGTTCTCGTATCAACGAGTACTGCGCGTGGTTCGTATCCTGATACTCGTCAATCAGCACATGGCGGAAGCGGCGACGATAGTTGTCCGCCACCGCTGGGAAGGCCCGGAACATGTAAACGACCTGTCCAATCAGGTCGTCAAAGTCCATCGCGTTCGCCGCGCGCAGCCGTCGGGTATAGCCCCGGTAGACCTCTGCCACGGCTCGCGCGAACGGATCATTGGTGTTCATGGTGGAGGCGAAATCTTCTTCGTCGATAAGTTCGTTCTTCAACGACGAGATCTTGTGGGCGATGGCCTTGGGCGTGAACCGCTTTGGATCAATGTCCAGTCCCTTGGCAATAAGCGTGATCAAGCGCAGGGAGTCGGCCGAATCGTAGATCGAGAAGTTCGACTTCAAACCGATAGTTGCCGCCTCACGGCGCAGAATGCGTACACATGAGGAGTGGAAGGTAGAGATCCACATCTTTTTTGCCCGATCTTCACCGATCAGCGCGGAAGCGCGCTCACGCATTTCCGCTGCGGCTTTGTTGGTGAAGGTGATAGCAAGAATTTCGTGCGGTCGGGCCCGTCCGGTAGCTAGCAAATACGCAATGCGATGAGTCAGCACACGGGTCTTACCAGAGCCAGCACCAGCAACGATCAAGAGCGGACCGCCGTGATAGCGAACTGCCTTGTCTTGCTGTTCGTTCATCCCCACCAATAGCTCTTCGGGCGTTGGTAAAGTGCGCTGTGCCGGCTCCGCGGCGAAGTCATCGTTAAGGAAATCCATGGTGAAGCCAGTCTACGTGGGCTCTGCGACGGTTTCACCGACCTACCCGGCATAATGGACGGTATGGCAAAGAACGTTAAGAAGAGCAAAGAGTACCGCAAGCCAGCGCATTTCCAAGATGAGCAGGCCAAGAGGCTCGGTCAAGGACTGCGAGATTCTGCGCAGCAACGTGAATCCACTTCCAATCCGATGCTGTTGATATCGGCGGGGTTGGTCACGTGCGTGTTCCTCTTTGTGTACTACCACCTGCTCACGATGCACCAGATGACCGATCTCAGCAACGGGTTAGCCATGCCAGATCAGCGTGTCTTCGGTTACACGGTGTCGGATATTGAAGCGCTACGTGCAGCCATGGATTCGGATGCCACCGGACAGCTAAATTATCTTCACAAGACCGCCGGATTGCTGTTCCCGTTGCTGACCGGGCTGTTTTCCATGCTGATCTTCATTCGGTGGATCCCCAACCGTCAGATGCGCTGGCTGGCCTGGCTGGCACCGTTGCTGTTTGCGGTGACCGACCTGTGGGAGAACTTTGCCATTGATTCGCTCTTCGGCGCGGAACTCAACGAAAGCACCGTCGTGCTCGCTTCGATCCTGACCACGATTCGGTGGGCCACGCTATTCATCACGGCTGCGCTAGTCTTTGGCTTGGCGGCTCGTCGTGCGAACAAGGCGATGATTAAGAAAATGGCTCAGATTCGACAGCAGTCATCCTGACAAATTCATCATCAACTTCCTAGTAGGATAGTGTTGATGGCGCGCTTAGCGCCTGCGCCCCTGTAGCTCAGTAGGATAGAGCGACCCTCTCCTAAAGGGTAGGCCGTCGGTTCGATTCCGGCCAGGGGCACCAACAAAAAGTTGAGGTCCCGCTCCTAACCGGAGCGGGACCTCAACTTTTTGTTGGTCTTATCGAACGACTTAGCGCAGTAGCAGTGCGGTAGCCTTCGGCGAGAGCGAGGCATCCATGACGACGCATGCGCCACCGATGGCGCCAACCTGCGAGCCTAGGCTCGAGGTGCGGGTACCGACCTCGTGGACTGCACGTAGCCCGAAGCGACGCTGAACGGCTTCATCGACTTCATCAGCAACGAGCTCGCGAACCTTGTCCCACTGTGGACCGCCGAAGACGATCTCGCGGACGTCCAGCGCATTGGCCAGCTGTCCGGCGACTTCACCCACCCGAATCATCGATTCAATGATCAGCTCCTTGGCGACGGCGTTGCCTTCCAGCGCAAGTTCGGTGAGACGGTTGATGCCTTCGGAGCGCTGCTCCGGGCCCATGATTTCGTAGGTCGGCAGTTCCAGTCCGCGTTCCTTAGCCTGGGCGGCCATGAACTCGTAGGAGGTGCCTGTAGCCAAGCAATCGTCGGCGCCGCACTCTTCGCAGGCGACGGCCTTGCGTCCGGTGGAGTAATGCCCGATTTCGCCAGCGTTGTTGCTCGAACCGTGGTGGACTTCGCCGTCGATGACGATACCTGCGCCGAAGCCGTGGCCGCAGTAAACGAAGACGAAATCATCTGATTTCTCTTCCTTGGACTGCCAACGCTCACCGACCGCAGATGCGATGGTGTCCTTTTCGATGATTACCTGCAAGCGCAGTAGCTTACGAAGTGGATTGACCAGCTCTACATCTGCCCAGCCATCGAGCAGCGGTGGGTTGAGCACCACACCGTCTTCGACGTTAACCGGTCCGGGTACGGCAATGCCGACACCGACGATGTGTTTTTTCGGCACACGAATCTCGGAAATCAATTCCTTGACCGTGTCTGCCATCAGCTGGATGGTTTCCGCGGCTACTTCGAGATTCGGTACATCGATACTGCGCTCACGCAATACTTCGCCGCGCAGGTTCATGGCCACGAAGGTCAGCACGCTTGGGTCAAGATGGATGCCGATGGACACTAATCGGTTTCCCTCTAGTTCCAGAACGGTTCTCGGCTTACCTGGACCGGACACAATGGTTCGGTCTTCGCGAACGATGCCATCGTCAAGAAGACGACGAACGACGTTTGAAATTGTCTGTGGTGAAAGTCCAGTCGAACCTGCGAGCTCCACACGGCTGATGCCGTCCGGGGCTCGTCGGATGGACTCAAGGATAACCGCCTGGTTAAAATCGCCAAGGCGGCCTAAGTTTGTTCCCCGTCGCATTAAAGCTCCATAGATCTATAAATTTGATGGATCGATCTCTCTATTCCAACATCCGGCCAAGACGTCGTCGTACGATCTGAAACTGCGAGTTCTCTAATCACGACGTTGCTCAACTAAAAACGTTGGAGATCCAATAATGCACGTTACCATTCGTCACGAGTTTTCACACGCGATATTGTGTTTTGGTGATGAAAAATTTAACTATCTCGGCAGCGTGTTTAATCAACGATCAGGGACAAATTCTTCTTGTTCGGAAGCGTGGGACTTCAAAATTCATGCAACCCGGCGGAAAACCGGAAGCGGGCGAGACACCCTTAGAGACCGTGATGCGCGAGGTACATGAGGAATTAGGGGTGAAGTTCGAGGAAAAAGACTTTGCAGAGTACGGCCAATGGCTTGGACCGGCGGCCAATGAAGCAGACACCTCAATACAAGCCTATTTGTTCGGCGCAAGATATAACGGTTCCCCCAAACCATTAGCCGAACTCGAAGAGCTCATGTGGATCCACCCCCACGATGCCCTATTGCGTGATGACATCGCCCCACTATTACGCCAGCACGTATTGCCTACCCTTCTCGCTCGGAGAAACGCTCCCAACTAACGAGCAGATATGTAGAAGAGTTTGTCACGTGGCGTTGAGGACCGACCTCGAACCACTTTCATTGGTGCCCGCGGCCATGACAGCTCACCGGTTCTCTGGCATCGCCACGAGTTCCGCGTAGTGCAGGAATATGGCGCATAAGCTGCTTTAGTTGCGATCCGGGTCCTGGGCCGAATTGAACTGAGTTTCATAGAACTTTGAGTAGGCGCCTTGTGCGCTTAGCAAGCTCTGATGCGTTCCACGTTCAACGATGCGTCCACCGTCGATCACCAAAATTTGATCCGCTTGCCGGATCGTTGAAAGCCGATGGGCAATGACCAAAGCCGTGCGGTTTTCCAGCGCCTGGGACAGCGCCAGCTGCACAGCAAGTTCACTGCGTGAATCCAAAGCTGCAGTTGCTTCGTCGAGAATGACCAGTCCCGGATTCGCCAGAATCATTCGGGCGATCGTCAGGCGTTGGCGTTCACCGCCAGATAGCCGGTATCCGCGTTCCCCGACCACCGTGGCCAGTCCGTCCGGGAGGGCTTCGATTTGGCTCCGCAACTGCGCGTCTTCCAAAGCCGACCAAAGTTGCTCTTCGCTGGCGTCAGGGTTTGCCAGCAACAAATTGGAGCGTACGGTCTCGTGCAACAAGTGCCCGTCTTGGGTGACCATGCCCAGTTCGCCATATAGGGACTTGAGGGTGATATCGCGCAGGTCGTGTCCGTTGAGCGTGATAGCACCGCCACGCACGTCGTAGAGCCGTGCGAGCAGCTGCGCGATGGTCGATTTACCAGCGCCGGAAGAGCCGACCAACGCGACGGTGTGACCGGGCTGAATTTCAAAGGAAATATCGTGCAGAATCTCTTCGCCACCGCGTTTGTCGAGCACCGCAGTATCTTCCAGCGAGGCTAGCGACACTTCCTCGGCACTCGGGTAAGCGAAGTTCACCTTGTCGAATTTCACTGCCACAGGCTCTACTGGAAGGGCAATCGCGTTCGGGGCGTTTTTGATCAGCGGTTCGAGGTCTAGCACCTCAAACACCCTGTCGAAGCTAACCAGCGCGCTGGTGATCTCCACGCGGGCGTTAGCAAGTCCCGTAAGCGGCGTATACAGGCGGATAATGAGCATCCCGAGCACTACCACGTCACCCGCCGCCATCTCGCCACGCAAGGCATAGAACCCGCCCAGTCCGTACACTAGGGCCAGCGAAAGCGCCGCGACCAGCCCTAGCACCGTTACAAATGCGAATTGCCGCATGGTCATCTTGATGCCGATGTCGCGTACTCGCGCAGCCCGCAATCCAAATTGCTCGGATTCTTCGTTGGGACGCCCATAGAGTTTGATCAGCGTAGCTCCGGGTGCGGAGAATCGTTCGGTCATCTGGGTGCTCATTGAAGCGTTCAGATCTGCCGACTCCTTGCGCAGCCCAGCTAGGGACTTTCCGAAGCGTCTTGCCGGCAGCAGGAACAGCGGGAAAAGGACCAGCGCCAGGATCGTGACCTGCCAGGAGGTAGTGAGCATGACGATAGCGGTCAGGATCAGTGCAACTGCATTTGAAACGATTCCGGATAAGGTTCCGGCGAAAGCGGCTTGGGCCCCGATAACATCTGAATTGAGCCGGGAGGTCAGTGCTCCGGTGCGAGTTCGTGCGAAAAACGCGATGGGCATCTTCTGCACGTGGTCAAATACCTTGGTGCGAAGATCAAAGATGATTTGCTCACCGAGGTTAGAGGACTGCCAGCGTACGAGCATCGCGAATATCGAATCGAAAACGGCGACTACCACCATAACGATCGCCAAGTTCCGCACGGTCTCCCAACTGCCTTGCGCCACGATTGCGTCAACGACTCGTCCGGCAAGCACCGGTGTGATGACAGCAATTGCCGCTGACAATACAGAGAAAATCACGAAGATTATCAGACGTGCTTTATAGCTGAGTGCGAAGTCGAAAACACGCCGCGGGGTCTCTGGACGATATGCACGTCGCTGTTCGCTCTTTGAGAGCTGCCACAGCGTACTCCACGCCGCGCCTTCCATACTCACGAGTTACCTCCGTGATTTGTTCAGATTAGTACTAACGTCTCAACATCTCACGGAGTCCGAATATTTCCTAGCTGGCATGAAGGTATTGAGCCCATGAAGAATCAATATGGTCAAGTCCGGAAACCAGATGCCCTCCCACCCTTGGCTGATGCGGTGTGAGCAACAATTGCCATCCCAATTGCGAGAGCATCTTGTCGGCCTTGCGGCTGTTACACGACAAGCAGGCCGCTACGAGGTTCTCCCAGGTATTCTGCCCGCCTCTGCTGCGCGGAATTACGTGGTCGATGGTGTTAGCGGTTTTTCCGCAGTAGGCGCAGCGGAAGTGGTCTCTACGAAGAACGCCCCTACGGGTCACATGATTCATGTTCCTGTAGGGGCGTCGCACATATCGTTTTAACACGATCACGGTGGGGCGCGGTAAGTCGCCGTGCGAGCTGCGCACGGGTGACTCGTGATCTTGCAAAATGATTGTTGCTTTCTCGGCAAGCACAAGGAGCAAGGCGCGACGGAAAGTCACCACCGCTAATGGCTCATAACCTGCGTTCAAAACCAACGTTCGCATTCGCATATTTCCTTCAATGAGCTTGTGTGCATCACTAGAAGTTGATGACGACGAGCTCGTCGCAGTTAGATCTCTTGCCGTTAGCCTATGCGATATATTGCCGATTTGGCTTCAAGATTAGGAAGATATTCGTTGATTTTCATCGCGAAGTAGCCCGTAGTTCACCCGGTTAAACGACCATTGGCCACTGAACATTACGTTCGATGGCCAATGGGAGCAGGCTGCTTAGCCAGCTAGAGTGTAGTAACCGTACATCGGGTTGCGGGTCACCGAGTGGATCATGGTATCCACGGTTGGGTTCTGCGCGCCGATCATCTGGCCTCCACCTAGGTAGATGCCTACGTGGCCGCCACCGTTCTGGAACACCAAGTCGCCCGGCTTCGGGCTGCTGGTGCGCTTGAACTGGCCGGATCCGAGGATCGCGGAGGTGCCACGAGCGATGTTGATGCCGTGCTGCGCGTAGACGTACTTCACGAAGCCAGAGCAGTCCCAGCCGCTTGGAGTGTTTCCGCCCCAGACGTATGGAACGCCCGAGTACTTCGAAGCCGTAGCCGCGATACCGGTGAGGTTCTTGCTCGGGACCGAGGATTCCTGCTTGGTGGATTCCTTCTTGGTCTCAGTTGGCGCGCTCTGCTGGCCATTGCCGCCGCGGTTCTGGCGGGTCATTGGTGCCATGGAGTCCGAGCTACCCGAAGAATCGGAGTTGCCCGAGTTTTCGCGAGTGGTTGGCTCGATGTCATCAGCGACAGCGATAACGACCGGCTCGGGCTTTGGCTCAGCAGTGAAGCTGGCGCGCTCGATCTCGACGTTATCCGCCTTCTTGGTGGATACCTTGACTGCCTTGACAGCAACGCGTTCCGGGTTGATCGTGTCAACCGGGGAAGCTGATACGTCACGTGGGGCGGTTGCCTGACCTGGTACGCCCAGGGTGACGATCAGACCGGACGCAGCAGCAACAACGGCTGCCTGACGTCCGACCGAGCCTGCATTCGAGGACACTGCCTGCGAAATGCTAGCAAGTGGGTTGGTACGTGCTGCTGGGGCGCGGTGGCGTCCCGGCGCTTGACGCTTGGTCACAATAAAGCCTCTCCTTGATACCTACGAGGTAAGCTGTCGGGTTCGAAGTGGAGTTACCTCGGTGGATTCGAAGTTTCCTTCTCTTCCACTTAACCCCTAGGGTTGTTAGCCAAAACTAACGACCCGATGTTGGTTCCCCCGTCACTGCCGTACGAGTTGTGTATAACTGCTCATTGCGCGTTGGCAGTGCTCGGTTCTCACGCAATGTTGCTCAAGGATTCCCCTTGGCACGCTGTTTAGCCTATAGGACTATCTTTCAAATGTCACGTTTTGATCACGGTAAGGTGACGAACGTCGTTATAACCAGCCGGCGGGGTCTTTGAACTGACCGTCGACAATTACTTCGAAGTGCACATGCGGTCCGGTGGAATTACCGGTGCTACCAGCCAAAGCGATGACATCTCCGCGCTTGACGGTGTCTCCCACGTTGACTAGTAGTTGCGAATTGTGGCTGTACCCGGTTTCCAGGCCGTTTCCATGGGCCAAGGTGACCCGCTGACCGGAATGACCTGCCCATCCGGAGACTGTGACCTTGCCCGATGCTGCGGCATAAACCTTTGTGCCGCTCGGCACACCGTAATCTGTGCCACTGTGGATCATGAAGCCGGCGCCAGTTGGGTTCTTGCGGTGCCCAAAGCTTGAGGTAATGCGGTTGCTATCCACCGGACGCTCGAGCAATCCACCGGTCGAACCGACCTTCTGAATGTCGCCGCCGGAAGCGGTGAGGATTTCAGAGAGCTTTTCTTCGTTGGCCACCTTGGGGTTGATGTCGGACTTCAAAGCCGCACGCTGCACATCTAAGCCAGCATCGCTTGGAGCTTTAACATCGACCACTGCGGAAGTTGCGGTGCGCTGCGCGCCCGCTACCACTGGGCCCTCTTCAGGCACGGCGCTACTGAGCTGCGGAGAAACCGCGGCTAGTGCCAAACCCGATACCGCGGCAACAGCAGCGATCTTGTGGGTAAACCCAAGTCGGGAAGTCTTTTTTGGCGAAGCGCGAAGGCTCTGAACGAGCTCTTCGTTACTTGCTACTACGCCTTCAGGCGCAACAACTGGCTTAGCTGTAGGTAGGGCAATGACGTTTCCGTCAACATCCTGGGTAGCAAGAGTTTTCTGCGTTGGCGCAACGCCGTAACGCTGACCCGACTCAAAGCGGCGCCCGACATAATCGGCGCAAAGCGGCTCTGGAACTGCTACTGCTTCGACAGCGGCTGCGCGTGATGCGCGGCGACCAACGGATCGTTCTGTGGCGGCCGCTGCGATCTCAGTGATCGCATCGATCTCGACGTCTGCGGCACGGCGTCGACCCGTCGTCCTGGTTTCTGCCAAAACATTCCTCTCATATCTACACCTGCGAAGTTAGCTGTCGGGTTCGGCCCTGAGATTGGTCCGGTCCTGCCTGTTGGCATGACTTCACCCCAAGACGAAGTATTCGTCGAATGAGTGGGTTCCCCGCTATTGCCCTTAAAAATCATTTCGCATCCAAGAGGCAGGACAATACTCGGCGTTTACGCTCTCGGAATCGGCACCAGTTAGACAACTGGCACCCTTTGATAACCCTACCGTTCGATCGGAAAAGTTACAATTTCGTTACCTTATTTAGTGCGTACAAAAACGTGCGCACTGACTTCGACTGGCAGTTCCAGCGCACCTTCGACGCCCTGCACGCGAACCACGACGTAATCATCTGCGCGCTCTAAACTAACGATCGCTCCGGGCCGGATTCCGCCTTCGTTCAGTTGTCCGAGCAGGATTGGGTCGGTCTGGATCGGCTCTGCAAGACGCTCAATGGCCACCGGGCCAATGTTCCCGGAGAGCAACGCGTTATCTAGATTCTCGACCTCATGTGAGATTTCGGTTACTTTTGGCCCGCCAAGGACTTCAAGCCCGGGAATTGGGTTGCCGTACGGAGAGACCGTGGGCTTGCCCAGCAGGTCGTATAAACGACGCTCGACACGCTCGCTCATCACGTGCTCCCAGCGACACGCCTCATCATGTACATATTCCCATTCAAGACCGATCATGTCCGATAGCAAGCGTTCGGCCAGCCGGTGCTTACGCATCACGCCCGTTGCCAGTTCGTGACCCTTTTCGGTTAAGGCAAGATGACGGTCGGTAGAAACCACAACGAGCCCATCGCGTTCCATTCGAGCGACTGTCTGCGACACGGTGGGGCCGGAATGCCCCAGACGTTCTGCGATTCGCGCGCGCAAAGCCACGATCTCCTCTTCTTGAAGCTCAAGAATGGTACGCAGGTACATCTCGGTTGTATCAATTAGGTCAGACACGTTAGCCACTCCTGGAAGTCACAACAGTTAGGTTCGCATAAGAAATCGGAACGTCAGTATGCAACTCTACTTGGTATAGCCGCAATCCCTGCGACGGCCTCGTAGTTTGCATGTCGTAACCGACGGTCTCGTTTTTCTCTCATCTCCCGCAGTTTGCGAAGATGTTAACTGAAACGTCGTAACTATCCTGAACTATTCCTTCGCGCTCGCGATCGGTCGGGAAGTCAGCACCTTCAATCAAAACGCTATTAGAGGAGCGAGATGAGCACCGGCATCAACATTCCAAGGAACCTTCTGCCAGCCGACGGACGATTCGGCGCAGGACCGTCCAAGGTTCGCCCCGAGCAAATTCAGGCAATCGTGGACGCAGGTGCCGACCTATTGGGCACCTCCCACCGTCAGGCGCCGGTCAAGAATCTGGTTGCGTCCGTGCAGGATGGCTTGAAGGAAATGTTTAGCGCACCCGAGGGTTATGAGGTGCTTCTCGGAGTTGGCGGCGCCACCGCATTCTGGGACGCTGCAGCATTCTCCCTAGTGCGCAATAAAGCTCAGCACTTGTCCTTTGGTGAATTCGGCTCGAAGTTTGCCAACGCTACCGACAAGGCCCCATTCCTTGCGGCCTCCTCGATTATCACCTCCGAGCCTGGTTCGGTTCCGAGCCCCGTTGCCGAAGCTGACGTGGATCTCTATGCCTGGCCGCATAATGAAACATCCACTGGCTCCGCTGCCCCGGTCAAGCGCGTTCCGGGTGCCAACGAAGATTCACTGATCGTCGTTGATGCAACGAGTGCCGCTGGCGGCTTGGATGTAGATCTGGCGCAGACCGACGTGTACTACTTCGCCCCGCAGAAGAACTTTGCTTCCGACGGTGGCCTCTGGATTGCATTCGCCTCCCCCGCAGCAATTGCACGCATCGAGGAGATTGCAGCTACCGATCGTTGGATCCCAGACTTCTTGAATCTGAAGACTGCGCTGGACAACTCGTTGAAGAACCAGACCTACAACACGCCGTCGTTGACCACCTTGGTGACTCTCGATGCGCAGGTCAAGTGGATCAATTCCAATGGCGGCTTGAAGTGGGCGGCGGCTCGCACCGCCGAGTCAGCTGGCCAGATTTACGCATGGGCCGAGGCTTCAAAGGTTGCCACGGCATATGTAGCCAACCCGGATCACCGCTCAAACGTCATCGCCACGATCGACTTCGACGACTCGGTGGACGCGACGGAAATCTCCAAGGCGCTGCGCGCCCACGGCGTGGTGGATGTTGAGCCATACCGCAAGCTCGGCCGAAACCAGCTGCGTATCGCGACCTTCGTGGCTATCGATCCGAGTGATGTCGCGGCACTGCTGAAGAGCATTGATTATGTCATCGAGCAGCTCTAACTTCTGAGCGAGCAAAAGCGATCCGCGGTTTCACCCCATTGGGGCGAAACCGCGGATCGCTTTCGTTTTTCTAATGCCTCGCTCCGCTAACTTTCCTTGCGTGTCCGGTTACGCTGGGCTGCGCGGCGACGAGCCGCCGTGCGTTGCGCGGTGCGTCGCCGACGCACCTGACGGCGCGCAGGGGTTTTGATTCCCTGTTCGGACGTCGCCTCCTGTTGGCCGGTTGCTTCGTGTTCGGCTGTGGCATTGGTCGGCTCCGACAAGTCCTCCAGGGTTTCGTTCCCAGCGGGATCGGCAGCGGTGTTCTCTGCGCCGGAGTTCTCAGTTGCGGTTGCACTAGGGTCAGGTTCATCCTTGGGCTCTTTGGCCTCGGCTTCCGCCGCCTCGATTTCTTCTTTGACTAAGCGCTCGGCCCACGGGACCCATGCCGGTGCAAGAAGTGCGTCTTCACCGGCAACAATGCCAGCTTCGCAAACGGTTAGGTCTTTAGCTTTTGCTCGTGGCACCCGTGCGATTGTCGCGAACCAAGTCCAGCCCCGATAACCCTTTTTCTGGGAGACAAATCGATGGGTGACTAATCGTTCACCTTCGGGCGTGGCTCCGAGATACTCACCGATCTCCGTTTCTGCCGCGATCTCGATGAGTGCGTTGCGCGCAACATCAACCGCTTCCGCGAGGGTGGTGTCTAACTTGGGTTTACGGGCCATTATTTAAACGTCCAGATCATCGGCTACCGCGCGTAGCACGGTAGCAACCTTTTTGCCGTGTGCTTGTTCAGGATATCGCCCCTTGCGCAAGGTATTGGATACCTGATCAAGAACCTTGATCAGATCCTCGATCATTGCGGCTTGCTGCTCGGGATTCTTCCGTTTTGCGCGAGCCACCGACGGAGCTTCCTCCAAGATGCGCAGGCTCAGCGCTTGAGGACCACGGCGGCCTTCGGCCACGCCAAACTCCAGGCGTGTGCCCGGGCGCAGATCATGAACGCCTTCCGGCAGCGCCGCGGCGTTCACGTATATCTCTTTACCATCTTCGGTGGTAATGAATCCGAAGCCCTTGGCCTTTTCGTACCACTTAACCTTGCCGCTAGGCATGATCCCTTACCTCGTTCGTTTCTCGTGCTGTAGCGCAAATCAGTGCAACTAATTTACTTCACGCTACGCCTTTTCATATCTCCGGATCCATGGAGCATTCATCCGGGTCGTACATATACTTCTACCGGGTGCTCAACGTACGGATTCGAATTAAGTCGAATACCTTAGATTATGACACCTTGAGGCCCGCAACTTCACCTTGAGTCACGGCGGCTGCATTAGAAGCGCTGTATCGTTAATAGCCGTGAGCGCTTCATCGATTACCTTGACCGTCATTTCCCGCACCGCAATTACACTCGCGGTCCTCTCGGCATTGTCCCTCATGACGGTCCTCGTGTTGTATTTCAAGGAAATTTCAATCCCGCCGATCATCATGGCATTCGGCGTTTTCGGTTTACCTCTGGCCTTCATACTGGCCGGCGTGGTCATCATCGGTAATATCCGAAAACGCCGCAACAGCTAACCGCCACTCCCAGAGGGCTCTCAGCAGACTCCCAGTCTCCGCGTGCACACTGGGTTTATGAGTGCAAAAACCCCAGAGGCCAAACTCCTTGTCGTGGATGACGAACCTAATATCCGCGAACTTCTATCAACGTCCCTGCGATTCGCCGGTTTCCAGGTGGTCGCCGCAGCCAACGGCCGCGAGGCTCTCGCAGCCGTGGAAGCAGAAGAACCAGATCTCGCGGTTCTGGACGTCATGCTTCCAGACATGGACGGCTTCACCATCACCCGCAAGCTACGCGCTGCCGGACGGCACTTCCCCGTGCTGTTCCTGACTGCTCGCGATGACACCAGTGACAAGGTCACCGGCTTGACTGTCGGTGGAGATGATTACGTCACCAAACCATTTAGTCTTGATGAAGTTGTCGCCCGCATTCGTGCGGTGCTACGCCGCACCGCGACGGGCGAAGAAGAGAACGCCACCATAGTGGTCGCCGACCTTGAACTTGATGACGACGCACATGAGGTGCGTCGAGCAGGCGAGGTCATTGATCTATCGCCTACCGAATTCAAGCTGCTGCGCTACCTGATGATGAACCCGAACCGCGTACTGTCCAAGTCACAAATCCTGGACCATGTCTGGGAGTACGACTTCAACGGCGACGCTTCGATCGTTGAATCATATATTTCCTATCTGCGTCGCAAGGTTGACCGCCCCGAGTGGCCTGCTCTGATTCAGACCAAGCGCGGCGTCGGATACTTGATGCGTACCCCGGACCGCCGCTAGGGCCGATGCCGCTTGGTGGCCCAAGGGATTGTAAAGTCATTACATGCAGGCATTTAGAACGCTGTGGCGTCGCACTTCGTTGCGCACCAAATTGGTGATGTTGATGTGCGCGCTGATGATCTGCGGCGTCGGCGCCACGGCGTTCGGCTCCGCACACACACTTCGCATCTCGATGACCAACCAGATCGATGATCAGCTCAACGTTGCTGGCCCCACCATGGGCTTTGGCCTGAACAAGGCCTACCAGTATTCCTTGGACAATGATCAATCTGGCAGAAACGCTGGCATCGATTCAACGTTGCTGGGGCTGAACCGCTCCTATGCGGACATTCGAGATATAAACGGCAAGATCGTCTACATCATGCCTCGAAGCCGGGTTACCCCCGGTAACACCAGCGACACTCCCCTGCTCGCGCCAGTGCAAATGGCCGAGCTGGCTAAGACACCGTGGGCACCCGTGACCATTCCGGGCATCCACTCCGGCTCGGCCGGCTGGCGTGCCATGATCGTTCCGCTGCCTACCAGCGAGATGAATGTTTTCATTGCGCTTCCGTTGGAAAACGTTAATGACACGGTTCAAAAGACCGCCATCCTCGTCTTATCAACCGGCCTGTTGGCGACCTTGCTCATGTCAATGATCGCCTACGGATTAACCTCCCGGTCATTGCTTCCGCTGATCCGCGTCGAACGCACCGCAGCCATGATTGCCGAAGGAGATCTATCCCAGCGTGTACGCAATTATCCGCCGGAAACCGAAGTCGGCAGACTCTCCCGCTCCTTGAACGCAATGCTTGCACAGATCGAGCGGGCCTTCCGCGACCGTGAGGCCTCGGAAAACAAGATGCGTCGTTTTATCCAAGACGCCTCTCATGAGCTGCGCACCCCCCTAGTGACCATCCAGGGCTATTCGGAGTTCTACCGCCATGGGGGACTTGCCGACTCCGAAGCGCTGGATTCAGCTATGGGACGTATCGAAGCCGAATCCAAACGCATGGCTCACCTGGTCGAAGACCTGCTTATGCTGGCCCGGCTCGATGAGCAGCGCCCCCTCGAAAAGCAATCGGTCGACCTGCTGGTACTCGGACAGGACGCCGCCGAGGACACCAAGGTCCGAGCGCCACTACGCAAAGTTACCTTGGTCGGATTGGACACCAAGTATCCTTCTCCAGCCAGCACGGTCGGCGATGACGCGCGCATCCGCCAGGTCATTGCCAATTTGATCACCAACGCACTGCGCTACACCCCCGAAGACTCAGCTATCGAGATCGCCGTGGGAGTTCGTTCTCTCGTGGCAGGTGCCATGGATGCGGTGCTCGAGATTCGAGATCACGGACCGGGCATTCCAGAGGATGACGCAAACCGTATCTTCGAGCGCTTCTACCGCACCGATAGCTCGCGTCAACGCGAAACCGGCGGCTCGGGCCTGGGGCTGGCGATCGTCGCCGCGATCGTCCAGCAGCACGGCGGTTCGGTTGCGCTGAGCGAAACTCCTGGCGGGGGCGCAACCATGGCCATCTGCCTGCCCTATGTGCCGATGCAGGAGCCGCGTGACCACGAGCAGCAGGACGAGGACTAGAACCCGCGTTTATGTTGTCCACAGCATGTGGGAGCTTCGCGCTGCGCTTGTGCTGCCCGCCCTATGGTGATCTCATCTATCGGATCTCCCCGTAAGGCAGGATCACCCCATGAGTACCTTTTCAACCAACACCGGCGAAATGCAGGTCAAGTCGCAGGCGGTCATGAACACCATCGACAGGTTGCGCTCCGAAGTTTCCACGATGCAGATGAATCTGGATCAGCTTCAAAGCACCTGGCAGGGTTCGGCCGCCGCTTCCTTCCAGTCGATTGTGGCCGAATGGCGCAGCACTCACGTACGCATCGAAGAGGCCTTGAGCAGCATCGCAACGGCGCTAAACCATGCGTCCATGCAGTATGAAGAAGTCGAACAGGTCAACACCTCGCTGTTCCGCTACTGAGCCGTTGGAGCGGGTCCCTCGGTACGCTTAGATCATGAGCATACTGATCGACCCGCCACGCTGGCCCGCTCACGGGACACTCTTTTCCCATTTAGTCTCCGACACCTCGCTGCTGGAGCTGCACCAGTTCGCCAGCCGCATGGGCATCCGGCAGAGAGCCTTCGACAGGGACCACTATGATGTGCCGCAGGAACGCTACGAAGAGTTCGTGGCGGCCGGAGCCCAGGAAGTCTCTGGTAGCGACTTGGTCCGCGCCTTAGTCCATTCCGGACTTCGGATCCCTGCCCGGTTCCGCCCCGAACGGCTCAATCCCGCATTGCTGAAACGGTGGGAGCGGACCTTGCCCGGGCAACGGGCCATGGCTGAGGATTTATTGCTTCGCTGGAGCCAGAAGCACCGCCGCTATCACGATCGAGTACACCTGCTCGCGGTCCTTGAGTCATTGGACTGGCTCTGCGGCACACAGGTTGAGGCGCAGGATCGGCAAATATTGGAGTTGGCTGCTTGGTTTCATGATGCCGTCTACGATGGCACCGCCGAGGACGAAAAAGATTCTGCAAACTTAGCAGCGCGCAGCTTGCATGGGCTGATTACCGATAGGGCTCTTGCCAAGGTTCAACAATTGATTCTGCTGACCATCGAGCATCGACCTGCCGAAGGCGATCTGCTCGGAGCGTTGCTCAGCGACGCAGACCTAGAGGTTTTGGCACGACCAGCCAAGGCCTATCAACGCTATGCCCAAGCTATCCGGGACGAATACGATCATGTGCCGGCAGCAGACTTTGCCCGAGGCCGAGCAAGCATTCTTCGTGAGCTCCTGCGAAAAGACCGGCTGTATTGCACCGCGTCTGCTCAGGAACGCTGGGAAAAACAAGCACGGGCGAACCTTGAGGCCGAGCTTGACCGACTCCACGTGCAAGCCTGAGAACGCTCAAACGCACTCTGCTTGCCGGTTAACGACCCGAGGGCCTGCTTCGTGGTGAAGCAAGCCCTCGGGTTCAGGTTGTCCTGCGAGACAGGTGCCTGGGAAGTACGGAAGCTTAGAAGCCGCCCATTCCGCCCATGCCACCCATGTCGTCGCCACCTGGCATGGCAGCGCCAGCAGGAGCTGGCTTATCTGCAACGACTGCCTCGGTGGTGAGGAACAGACCTGCGATAGATGCAGCGTTCTGCAGGGCCGAACGAGTCACCTTCACTGGGTCATTGACGCCGGCTTCCAGCAGGTCAACGTACTGACCGGTGGCAGCGTTCAGGCCGTGGCCAGCTGGCAGGCCCTTGACCTTGTCGGCGACTACGCCTGGCTCCATGCCGGCGTTCAGTGCGATCTGCTTCAGTGGTGCTTCGATGCCAACACGAACAATGTTCGCGCCGGTGGCTTCGTCGCCTTCCAACTCAAGCTTGGCGAATGCTGCGGCGCCTGCCTGAATCAGAGCCACGCCACCACCGGCGACGATGCCCTCTTCAACAGCTGCCTTAGCGTTACGCACAGCATCTTCGATGCGGTGCTTGCGCTCCTTGAGCTCCACCTCGGTTGCGGCGCCGGCCTTCAGCACAGCGACACCACCGGAAAGCTTTGCGTGGCGCTCCTGCAGCTTCTCGCGGTCGTAGTCCGAATCGGTGTTCTTGATTTCGGCTGCGATCTGCGCCTTGCGGCCCTCGATAGCGTCGGCGTCGCCGCCGCCTTCAACGATGGTGGTCTCGTCCTTGGTGATAACGACCTTGCGGGCGGTACCCAGAACTTCGAGGCCAACGGTGTCCAACGACAGGCCGATTTCCTCGGAAACAACCTGGCCACCGGTCAGCAGTGCGATGTCGGTCAGCATTGCCTTGCGACGATCGCCGAAGCCTGGAGCCTTGACGGCTACAGACTTGAACAGGCCACGGATCTTGTTCAGGATCAGGGTGGCCAGTGCTTCGCCCTCTACGTCTTCGGCGATGATCAGCAGCGACTTGTTCGACTGCATGACCTTCTCCAGCAAGGAAACCATATCCTTGACCGAGGAGATCTTCGAGTTGACGATCAGGATGTAAGGGTCTTCCAGCACGGTCTCCTGACGCTCAGCGTCGGTGACGAAATATGCGGAAATGTAGCCCTTGTCGAAGCGCATGCCCTCGGCCAGCTCCAGCTCAAGGCCGAAGGTGTTGGACTCTTCTACGGTGATAACGCCCTGCTCGCCAACCTTGTCCAGTGCTTCGGCGATCAGTGCGCCGATTTCTGGATCGCCAGCGGAGATCGAAGCGGTAGCAGCGATCTGCTCCTTGGATTCGATCTTCTTAGCAGCGGTGAACAGCTCGGCGGTGACGGCTTCTACAGCCTTGTCGATGCCGCGGCGTAGCGCGATTGGGTCGGCGCCGGCAGCAACGTTGCGCAGGCCTTCCTTGACCAGAGCCTGAGCGAGCACGGTAGCGGTGGTGGTACCGTCACCGGCGACGTCGTCAGTCTTCTTGGCAACTTCCTTGACGAGCTCGGCACCGATCTTCTCGTATGGATCCTCGAGCTCGATTTCCTTGGCGATGGACACACCGTCGTTGGTGATAGTGGGTGCGCCCCACTTCTTCTCCAAAACAACGTTGCGGCCGCGTGGGCCCAAGGTCACCTTAACGGCGTCCGCCAGAATGTTCAGGCCGCGCTCAAGTCCGCGGCGTGCTTCCTCGTCAAATGCAATCATCTTGGCCATAGTGGCTTTCGGTCCTTTCGGGGACGATTTTGCGAAAATGCAACCGACAGACAGCGCCCGCGACGGACGAGCACACCGTTGCCGGCATCGGGCCGACAATTCGGATTAGCTCTCGCTATCTGAGGTATTCTTCACGCTCCGTGCGTTGAGCAACCGCCGAGACGAAAGGGTTCGATTCTAAAACGAACAACCGATCGGCATTAGCAGTCGTAACGCATGAGTGCTAATACAAATATTGGCACTCTCGCATGGCGAGTGCAAGCTGATCGGCTGTGAGCGAAGCTAATTATTACTTCGAGTTCAACGTATCGTCAGCGCCAAGGACGACCGAAACTCGGTTGGGGATGTTCCGGGTCTGCAGAACCTCATCGATGTTCAAGACTTCGGCGGCTTTTTCCGCGGTGGTCCGGTAGGCCTCGGACATGTAATACACCGTCGAGGTCTCGGCGTCTCGGGTCCAATTATCCGTCACGATATTCGTGAAATCAGCCTCGGCAAGCAATTCTTCGCCTGCCCCTGCAGCTCCTGCAATACTTGCGCCGTTGTACACGCCGATGAGTTGTCCGTACAACACGTCAGCGTCATCGATGGTGCTAGACGGAGTTGCGCTTTCGGATGCGGCTTCGCTTTGGTCAGAAGAGCCTTCGCTCTCCGCCGGTGCCGAGGTTTGCCTCGGTTCGGACCCTGCTAGACGATCGGCAACGCCTGGACCAAAGAAGAATCCGGCACCACCAATCAACAACACCGCAATCGCGGACAGAACTACCCAACGAAGCTTGCTGTCCTTGCCCTTGGTGGCGGCAGACTGCGCCCAGCCGTGGGCATGATGCGACCCAACGCGGGTACTAAACTCCGGAACGCGATCGAATTCGTCACGTGGGTAGTTGGTCATTCTTGTCCTTGCTCGAGGTCTGGCTGGCCGAGGCCGGCTATGAACTTAGCGTTCCCCGCCGACGGTACCGCTCACACGACGCTTAGTAGATCGAAGTCTACGCAACCGCTTTACCAGCATTGGGTCATAGGCCATCGCCGCATCCGTGTCGATCAGCTGGTTGAGTAGCTGATAGTAGTTTGTCGGCGAGATAGAGAACTGCTTGGTAATAGCTTGTTCCTTGGCTCCGGCATACTTCCACCACAGCTTCTCCATGTTCAAGATCTGTTGCGAACGCTCATCCAGCTCGGAATCGGGGTTCATCACGAAATCCACTAAAACCTCATTGCCAGCCATACGTTCACCTCATCCTAGAACTTCGAAAAGTCGGGTTTATTCATGCATATTTATCCACGCGTGGTGGACACACCACCGATATTCTAACCAATCAACCAACGCCGTGCCGTGTAACGCGGCACAACCGCGCCGGAAAACCGGCAGAATGATTGCCATGAACAACGAGCAGCCCGCCCTTTTCGACGCTCCCGAGCCTACCGCGCCGCCGGCATATTCCACCGAAGACTTCCCCTTCTTCTTTGGTGCAAAATCGCTGGCAAGTCGCGGGTTTATCGCCGCGGATTGGGTTTCCACTTTGGAACCGCTCGATGGCGTGTTGCAGGAAATCGCACGTAAGTTGGCGGCACGCTCACAGGCTGGCGAGCAGATACTCCCGGCCCCAGAGGTGATGTTGCGCGCACTATCGCTACCCGTAGCCGAGATCAAAGTCCTGATCATGGGTCAAGACCCCTATCCGACGCCCGGACAGGCGAATGGCTTGGCCTTCGCCGCAGCGAAGAACGTGCGCCCCCTGCCGCGTAGCTTGCGCAACATTTACAAGGAGCTGTTCGTAGATCTTGGCGTGCCCGAAGCTGGGCATCCAGACCTCGGCGCCTGGCATGAGCAAGGGGTCATGCTGCTCAATCAGGTTCTCTCTGTGACTGCGTCTAACGCCGGCAGTCACCAGAAGCTTGGCTGGGCACCGGTAGTTGAAGCGATTATCGCTACGCTCAATGCCCGCAAGGTGCCGGTGGTGGCTGTTCTGTGGGGTGCCCACGCACAGAAGCTTGGTACCCTGATGAACAATATGCCCCAGCTTCGCAGCGCTCATCCTTCCCCGTTGTCCGCTTCACGTGGATTCTTTGGGTCAAAGCATTTTTCGCAAATCAATAGGCGCCTGGCCGAAATCGGCCAGGCGCCTATTGAATGGAAACTGCCGGCCGGCTAGCGGCGGCGGATGCGTCGGCGTTCGCGCCGTGCGTTGGAGGCCAGCGGACGGCACAGTGTGTCGCCGAAGACCACACCACCGGCGATGGACAGCATGATTGCAAACGCGTTGAACATTTCCACCAGGCCGGCGAACATTTCATCCACCTCGAAAACGATGCCGTACATGGCCCGGAAGATCATCAGGCCAGGCAGCATGAACATGACCGCGGGGGCTGCGATCACCAGCTGAGGTGAATTCAGCTTGTCCGCCAGGAAGCGCGCAGCGAAGCCAATGGCCGTGGACACCACCGCTGGCGTTGCCCGAGCGCCAAGCCCGACCTGCTCCGCCAAGAGCAGCACCAGATAGCCGCCGACCGCGATCAACGCGGTAGGCAGCAACAAGCGCTGTGCGGTCTGCTCGGTGACCGAACCGGCCAGAATGGCGACTGCTACCAAGGCGATCAGCATCCATGTCGGATAATCGGTGGCGACGATTTTATGGACATCCACCTTGTCCCCGCCCAATACGGATGAAACCACCAACGCCGCGGAGATCCCGGAAAGTATTGCCGTATAGGTCAACCCAGCGGAAAATAGACGTCCGACCGCGGTGACCGGGAAGCCATTGATTGCGTCTTGCAGCGCCGAAACAAATCTGCCAGAAGGCAGCAGAAGCAAGATGCCACCAGAGACTACCAACGCCGGATCCAATGGTGCGTGGACCTGATGGCTAAGCAAGGCTATTCCGGTGACGGTAAAAGTCGAGGTCGCCACGGTGAAGAACTCTGGGACCCGCCATCGGGATCCATACCGGCCTATCTGCGAGATCAGCCAGGACGAAGCCATCGCGACGAGTGCACCGAGCCATGAACCGCCGATGAACAGGACGAAGGCGGCGGCGAAAACCGATTGGCCAACCGCAACGAACCAACGCGGGAAAGGCTTCGGCTTCCGTGTGATCCTTTTAAGCCGCTTGGCAGATTCGGTCCGCGAAACACCGCCAGCGATGATGTCCGAAACCAGCTCGTGCACCATCACCATGCCCGCGTAGTTCGTAGTGTACGAACGCACCACGCGCAGGATAGAGTAGCTCTCAGCTTCTGGCGGGCTGTAGTTCAGGTGCAACGATTGATTGGTGATATCCACGTCTAGGTGGCTAAGCCCTAGGGCTGCGGTCACCGCGATGATGCTGGTTTCCACTTCCAAAGCACCAGCCCCATAGCGAATCAGCGTTTCGCCAAGGTCCAGCGCAAACTCCATGGTTCGCCGCGCCGAAGCATCTTGATCGACGTTGACCCTAGGGTTCGCGTAGGGGGTGCCGCGCAATCGGTCAACGACCTTCAGCGCCTCAGTCGGCGGCGTATCCGAGATCCACATTTTTGCCAGCAAACGGCGAGCCACCGGGTTGGCCCGTGTAGGCATCAGTGTAATGCCGTCATCAGAGGTGTAGACCTGGCCGGTACGCGACTCGATATCCGCCACGTCCGCTGACGCAACGCTCGCACTTACCGCGGTATTTAGCGGTAGCTCGGAGGCCATGGTCGTCTCAAAAGACGCCGTCTCGGGAAGGTGCCCCATGTTGATTTCACTCGTCGAAATACGAGGTAGCGACCCGGCCAATGGCGAAGGATCTTCTCCTGGATTTTTCGAATCCGCGTGCTTCTCACCATGGTCTTGCTGCGCCACGAATCACTCCCCCTAGGCTCTTGTTCTATTCGTCATCCTCACGATACAACCACGGCAAGTAAAGCGGGAGAATGGAATCAAAATAGGCCGAGTATCCCTGAACACATCTGGCATTTTTGCTGTCGGAAATAAATTTATCGGTGGACTGGTTACCCACTTAGATGCAATTGCATGGAAATCTAAGAGAAGAGGATCATTGTGAGTTCCATCGGTCAAACAAGCCTCCGGCCTGAAATTGGTGTTGAAACTTTCGGGGATCTCTCCGAAGACCAGCAGGGCAAGCAGTTATCGCACGCTCAGGTTATTCGCAACGTCATCGTCGAAGGGCAGAAGGCCGAAGAAGTTGGCCTTGATTTCTTCGGCGTTGGTGAACATCACCGAGACGATTATGCTGTATCGTCGCCGGAAATAATTCTCGCGGCGCTGGCGCAAGTCACCGACAAGATCCGCCTCGGTACCGCGGTAACGGTGCTCTCCAGCGATGACCCGGTTCGGGTGTACGAGCGCTTCGCAACGCTCGATGCCATCGCGCAGGGACGTGCCGAAATTATCGCCGGACGCGGATCCTTCATCGAGTCCTTCCCGTTGTTTGGGCTCAACCTCGAGGACTATGAGTCTCTCTTCGAAGAAAAACTCGATCTCCTGGCTAAGGTCCGATCCGGAGAGCCCGTGACCTGGTCTGGAGAACACCGCGGCGCTTTGAACAGCCAACAGCTGTACCCGCTATTGGAAAACGATGCGCTCACCACTTGGGTGGGCGTCGGCGGCAGCCCGCAGTCGGTACTTCGCGCCGCTCGCCACGGCCTTCCACTCTTTCTCGCAATCATTGGCGGCCAGCCATCAGCCTTCGAGCAGCTAGTTCAGCTTTACCACCGCGCGTTGAAAGAGCTGGGCAAGCAACCTCAAAAGGTGGGTGCGCACTTCCACGGATTGGTTGCACCGACCGATGCGGAAGCTCTCGAACTGTTGTGGCCGCACTATCAGCGCACCATGAATCGCTTGGGCGCCGAACGCGGCTGGCCGCCGGTTAGCAAAATGCGCTTGGAGGCCGCTATGGGGCCTGAAGGTTCCATGATGGCCGGTAGTCCGCAGACCGTCGCCACCAAGATGGCGAAGGTCACCAGAAGCCTCGGACTAGGTCGAGTAGACATCAAATATTCGGCAGGCTCTTTGCCACACGAGACCATGCTCGAGAGCATCGAGCTGCTTGGCAACGAAGTCAAACCGCTGGTTCACGAGTTACTCGCCAAATAACCACCGGCAACGCGCGATCCACTAAAAGCAGTTAAATAAAGAGAAAACCACCGCCGGCGGTGGTTTTCTCTTTATTTGGTGGATCTTACTGGACTCGAACCAGCGACCTTTCGCGTGTGAGGCGAACGCTCTAACCAACTGAGCTAAAGATCCATCTTTGCGTCAACCTCCCGGTCAAGCACCTAAACGATCTTAGCGGTCTTTGCCTTGGCCGCAAAATCGGCGCCAGCTGCCCCACAGCTAGCGGCTACGTCGCCCATCACGCCACCGTCCTAGGGCAGGAGCTCAAGAGAAAAGCCGACTACGGCAGACCTAAAATAATAGTGCCTTTCGTTTATCTAGATTTCACTTTATTGCCCCTATTTTCTCTTGCTAACGAGCAGAGATTGAATGCATAATTTTTTTAGTTCCTCGAGCTCATACTGGGCCCTGCAAGGACGTTGCCGTAAGCCACCGGCTGCGGTCCCCTGAAGGCCAACGAAACCCATTGCTCTGCGTCCCACACAACAGCAATAGCCAGATAGTTCGTTCGTCTTAGCATTTAGGACGGTTCCCAGTGCGCCCTACCCTTCGCTATGCCCTGTCATCAACAGCTCCTGCTGGTGCCGCACGCACCGAGATGGCGACTTTGTATCCGGAAATTGATGATCGATGGAATCAAAAAATTGACCGCGCACGTTGTGTGGTCAGCGTCCGTGACTCAGGTGTTCTGGTCGCAGCCGGAGTCGTGCACGACGCGGTGCTGGCTCCAACTAGCGCCATGGGCGCGCTTGAATTAGGCTGCATGGCGGTCCGCCCGGAATATCGGCGCCAAGGCATACGCCAGCAAGTGACAGACCTACGCCTGGAGTATGTGGTGCAGGCAGGCTGCATACCCATCACCGTCATCGATTCGGCAAATCCCAGCTCCTGGGCAGCCTACGAACGCTCCGAGCGATGGGAACGCGAACGAACTTTCGAATCCGACGGGCGGACCAAGTACATTTATCGCGCCACTGCTCTCGCATCGGATTGGTTGTCTCCCCCACCGCAGCGTGACATCGCCTCCAGCACACTGGCTGGCCACTCGGTTCGACCTTTGCCGAGCTCTTGGCATTCGCCACAAGTTCACACAACCAGATGAGCTAAAAGAGCGCTTCTTGTAGCTCATCGACGAGCTCATGCCCTGGCACTGGCACGACCTCACCGGCTCGGCGAGCGCGCGCCGACTCATGCAAGTCGATCGGAGTAACTTTCAACACCGAGTCAACCATGGCATTTAGGAACTGAGCGGTGCCGACATCTTCGGGCACCGGGTGGTGCACCGCCTTGACCTCTGGCTGCTCGGCACTGTCATCCCAGTCCACAAGCAAAAGTCCGGTCGCTGTATAGCCAAAGCCATCGCCGAAATCGCGCAGCTTGCGGATCATGTCCACGGTACGTCGGAAAGCTGCCGGTTCGGTTTCTAAAATGGTGGCGCGTTGCACGAAGTAGAAGCCGACGGCTGCCAGCGGGTAGCGGGCACGCAGGTTGGCCGCGTCCCCGTAGGCTTCTTCGTACCGATTGGACAGGTTCTTGCCGAAGGAAGAAGTCATTGCCTTGGTGCTTAATAGCAACTCCGGTCCCGTGGACCAGTGGGTCATCACCACGTCGGTCTGCTTCATGTAGGCGCGGCCCAGAATCCTGGCGTCGGTGCTTCCGGCCTTGCCGGCCAGGATTGCTTCATGCAGCTCGTCGGAGAGCCGTTCGGGGAGCTTGCGCAGCAATTCGAGGATGTCCGAAGACAACACCCGTGGCGCTTCCGCGCGCGGCCAGACGAGGTCTGCGTCGAACCCCGCCCGGCGGAGTTCATGGGCTAGCCAAGCGTCGACGCCCTGGGCAAAACGACCGGAACGGGTCGCGGCCTTAGAACGCACCGGAATGCTTAGCAACCGCTCGAGAACGTCGAAAGAAGGGTTGAACTCCTCGGTGACGGCGCCGTTAAGGATCCACGGCGAATCTTTGAGCGCAGATATCAACGTCGCGTCGTATTCGGCGAAGGCCAGGGATTTCTCGACTGTGCCTGATCCCACGATTAGTTCTCCACTGCCTTAGCTCGGGACTTGCGTCGTTCCAGCATGTCTTGGCGTGCGCCGCGTAGCGCACCGATCGCGGCAGCGTCTAGCTCCAGCATCATTCCCAACACTATTTCGTCTACCAGCTCCGTAGCTTCTTGCTTACGGCCATGCAGCAGATGTTCGCGGACCTCGTTTTTGATGGATCGCAGCGGTATTGCATGCTCGGCGACCAACTGGGTTGAGGGCACTGGAAGCTTATCCGCCTCGCCGGGTTCCAGCTTCAAGATGCCTCCCCCGTAGGAGCGTCCCACCATTTCGGCACCCAGCATAGTCAAGGTATTAAGCGAAGCCAGAGGCAGCAGCTCACGTCCCAGCTCACGCACATCGGCCCCGAGGTATACCCCATGGATTGAATTGATGTGATGCACACCTGCATGGTTAGTCGTCAGCCGGGGAGTGTCAGCATTCATATAGGTCATGAACAGATCAGGCACCGACAACAACGGGACCCGCCACCAGGGAGTACGCATCCGGCACTTATAGGCTTGGTCCACCGACTCCAGCTCGCCGCGGCCAATTAAGCGCTCTCCCGCGGTGGAGGCGCCACCCTGGGGCCGGAACATCAAGGTCGCCAAGCCGTGCTCCCCGAGTCGCTGCCATTGCTTAGCGTCTAGTTCCAAGCCGCGAAGATGCCTAGAACCGGGAGGCGATATTTCCACCAGGTCGCTCGCGTCCAAACCTAATTCCTCGGCCCGCGCCGGGCTGAGCGTAAACCATTTATTGTTGCCGGTCACCGCGCCCAGCGAGGTCTCTCCCCAGCCCTGCAGATCAATAAACCCGCCGGTAGCATGCGCCTGGTTGAGTATCCCCTGAGCTTCAAAAGTCACCAAGGACCCGGTCCAACGGTCACTTGGACGCTTCGGAGTGTGGATTGCTCCCTCGCCGAGTCCAATCAGATCCTTGGCATTACGAAATTGGTGCAGGCTGAAGGAGTCGCTGGAACCGGTCTGATAACCCTCCGCAAGCAACAGCACCACTTCTTCCTGCGCGTCGACGAATAGCCGCTGTTCGAAGACCGCGAGATGCACCTTGGCGAAACGTTCAAGCAGCATTGCACGCACGGGCCCCGCATAGTTCACGAACATCAGCTCTGCCGGGAGCACTAGGGCCAGACGACCGCCGACCTTCAGGAAGCTGGTGGCGTGCACGACGAAGGCCGCCCACACGGAGGCAAGCTCGTTCAGCTCGACTCCGGAGCGCCGTGCGGCTTCGCGCGAGATCTTGCGCTGGGCTCCGCGGTGCAGCTGATAACGCACGTACGGGGGGTTGCCAATCACCGCATCCATATCCGCGGTGCCTGGGATATCAAAGAAATTTGCGTGCTGGATCCTAGCCTGTGCGCCTTGTTCCGCGAGGATTGCGCGTGCCGCCAGCACCGAAGGCTCGTGAAGCTCCACCCCGAATAATTCGCTGGCGCCGCGCCCATCGTTGGTGACTTGGGCAGCGGTCGCCAAGAATTGGGCTTCGCCACATGAGGGTTCAAGCACACGACGACCCTGCTCGCCTAGCGCCCACTCGGTCATGAACCGGGCTACCGGCTCGGGGGTGAAGTAGGCGCCCCGCTCATGCCGAGCGGCGCTCCCTACAATATTTATCTTGCTCTTCAACACACATCGATCTTTCCATGGCCACCAGACGTTTTGGCAGGGCCAAGACGATCGCCGCACACCGTGCGAAACACCGGCAGACTTCGCGACTGGCAGGTTTTACGGCGGGGCAAGTTTCTTATCTGCCTATTCTACGTGGCCGGCCTGCAAAGCTCGTTAGTGCTTGGCACGCAGCTTGTTGATGCCCACGACAGCGGCGGCAACCACGCAACCAATCAAGAATCCGGCGATGCAAGAAAAGGCGGTATTCGTCACCCAGCCCAAGATCGCCCCGGCCGAACCGGTAGCCTCGTGCACCAGCAGTTCCATATGATGCACAAAACCGTAGGGGGCGTGCCAGCCCAGCTCGTCCATCCCGACCAGAATTAGGTGGCCACCGACCCAGAGCATCGCCACCACACCTACCTTGCCGAGGATCGACATCACGATCGGCATGGCCTTGACCAGGCCACGGCCAACCTTCTGCGACAGCTTGGATGCCTTCTGCGCCATGTGCAGTCCAATGTCATCCATCTTCACGATCAGCCCCACCGCACCATAGACCACCACGGTCATCAGGATAGCGATCACAATCAGGATTAGCGCGCGATTCAAGAATGGTTCGTGGGACACTTCGTTCAGCGAGATGACCATGATCTCCGCTGAGAGCACGAGGTCTGTCCGCACCGCCGCGCCGATGATCGCTTTTTCGTCGCGCACTCCCTCCTTGCCGCCCGGTGTGTGGTGCTTGACCACGCCCATCGCTTCAAGCAGCTTTTCGGCCCCTTCAAAAACAAGATAGGCACCTCCGAGCATCAGGATCGGGGTGAGCGCCCACGGAGCGAACTGCGAAAGGATCAGAGCCACCGGAAGGATGAACAGCATCTTGTTCCGGATTGACCCAACGGCGATCTTCCAAATGATCGGAAGCTCCCGCTTGGGCGATAGCCCGGCCACGTATTGCGGGGTGACAGCCGCATCGTCGATGACGACTCCAAGCGACTTGGTGCTTGCCTTCGCAGCTCCCATAGCGATGTCGTCGAGTGACGCCGCCGTGACCTTTACGAGGGCTGCGACGTCATCCAGAAGAGCCACGAGTCCACCGGCCATGCCAAAACTCCTTGAGATATTGTTCGGTCGTTTTGGTGCCACCGTACAGGCGCCAGAATCGACAAGGAAATACACCTGAAGTTTAGCGCCCTGAGTTGCCCAGAAACTGTGAGACACCAAAAGAATGCGGATTTTTCGGGGCAAGCCACGGTCGATCCGCAGATGCGGTTGGGAAATAAAAGACCCTCGCCGAGGTTCAAGCTTGAACATCGGCGAGGGTCATCCGAGCCCCCTATCGGATTCGAACCGATGACCTACGCTTTACAAGAGCGTTGCTCTGGCCAGCTGAGCTAAGGAGGCGTACTGCATAAGAATATCCGAAGACTGCGCCCGACTGCGAATCGAGACTTTGGCGGCGTTAACCACCCGTGGGGAGCGCACCGCTAGCGATGCACTCCCCACGGGAATCGTGTCAGAGCGGCAGAAAATTATCGACCGCAGTTCACGCAGCTTTAGGCAGTCTAGGCGTTGGCCTTGATGGCCGCCTCAACTGCTTCGACAAAGTCCTGATTGGCAAGGTCCATAACCTCGCCCTGGATGAAGATGCTCGGAGTGCCCAAGACACCGTCGTAGCCGGCAGCTAGTGTTGCAGTTTCCACGAACGGACGGTAGGTTCCCTTGTCGATGCAGGACTTCACCGAGTCTGAAGCGCCGGCGGCAATCGCCATTTCGGAGATCTCAGCATTCTTCATTTCGCCCTGATCGTAGTGCCCCCACAGAGCGCTGGCAAAGTCCAAGTAGGCTGCTGGGCTCTGGTCAGCTACACAGGCCAGCGCGTTGGCCCCACGCGAAGAGAAGTTCGTTGGCGAGTTTCCATCGAGGAAGCCGACGTTGCGGTATTCCAAGGAGATCTTGCCGTCCGCCAACCACTGCTTCATCTGCGGCCCATACTTGCTTTCAAATTCAGCACAGTGGACGCAGTTCGCATCAACAAACAAGGTCACGTTGATCGGCTCGCCCTTGGCGCCCACGGTCAGATCGCGTGGTTCGGGAGTCGCCGGCTTCGAATCGGGAGCGACAAGTTTGGTGTTGTCGATCTTCACACCCGAGGTATTTGCAACGGTGGTCGGCGACGTCAACAGAATACCGCCAGCGGCGTTGCCGCCCTGAGGCGCGGCTCCGGCGTCCGGAACCTTGGCGTTGTTATTCTGCACGATGAGCACAACCACCAGGACCACGACCAAAACGACAGCAGCCAGCACGCCAAGCTTGACGAAGAGCGACTTGCGTTTCTGGGCCGAGGCCTGAGCAGCCTGCAGCTGCGCGGCCTTTTCACGGGCGCTAGCGTTGCGCTCCGCTTTGGACGGACGCGAGTTGTTTGTAGACATAAGTTCGAATGTTCCTTGGCTCAACGGAAATACTGTAATCTGCTTCCAAGCTTAGCCAATGGAATGGCCGCCCTCCCCCGTAATTGCCAGATTCCCCAACCTTCACAGGTTGCGCATAACATTCGCCAACATGATGCAAAGCCCCATTTTGGGGTTATTTGAGACTTCAACCAAGTCATGCCGGATAAGTTCATCTTTGGGCCTCATTCGGCGTTAAAAGCCCATCCGCGCCGCTTCTCACGTACATTGAGTGATGGAACACAGTTTCCTCCCGCTTCCGGCTAGCATCCGGAATCCGGGATGACAGTGAAGTTGAGCTGACAAAGAGGTCATTCACTTACAACCGACAAAGCTGCGAGGTTTTCTTCTCGCAGTAAGTACGTGGCCAGGAGGTTTACGGTGGGTAATGAACTAGCAGGCGTAGCGGAAGGCAATTCCCATGACTTTGTAGTGGTGGCTAACCGGTTGCCGGTGGATCGGATCACGCTTCCGGATGGCACCCAAGGGTTCCAGCGTTCTCCCGGCGGTCTGGTCACCGCGCTCGAACCGATCATGGCTGCCGCGGATGGCGCATGGGTCGGCTGGCATGGCGGAATCGACGAAGAGCTCGAAGAGTTCGACAAGGACAGCATCCACCTCGTTCCGGTCCCGCTCAGTGAACAGGACCTAAGCCTCTACTACGGCGGATTTTCGAATTCCACCCTCTGGCCGCTCTATCACGACGTGATCATACCTCCGGAGTACCACCGCACCTGGTGGGACCGTTACAAGAAGGTCAACCAACGTTTCGCTGACGCGGTGGTGCGAACCGCCGCGCACAATGCCACCGTGTGGGTCCACGACTACCAGCTGCAGCTGGTTCCACAGATGCTGCGGATGGCACGCCCCGATCTGAAGATCGGCTTCTTCCTGCACATCCCTTTCCCCGCCGCCAGCCTGTTTTCTCAGCTGCCTTGGCGCACCCAAATCCTGGAAGGTCTGGCCGGAGCCGATCTAGTCGGCTTCCAGCGCGAGACCGATGCGTCCAATTTTCTACGCTGCCTGCGACGGTTCACCGACTATTCGACCAAGGGGCACGAAGCTACCCCGTCGTCGACGCATAAGATTCAGAATCTGTGCCGCGCTGTGGCCCATCCGATCTCAATCGATACCGAAGAAATCGCCAAGCTGTCGCGTGATCCGCAGATCATTGCCCGCGCCGCACAGATTCGTTTGGAATTGGGCAATCCGAAGACAATCATGCTTGGCGTGGACCGGCTGGACTACACAAAGGGCATCAGGCACCGGCTGAAAGCCTATGGCGAGCTGCTCAACGATCAGGCACTTCGCGCCGGAGATGTCTGTCTGATCCAGGTAGCCAGCCCAAGCCGTGAAAACGTAGATTCCTATATGGAGCTGCGCGATCAGGTAGAACTGATGGTCGGCCAGATCACCGGCCAACACGACACGCTGAGCCACACCACGCTTCGCTACTTACACCACTCCTATCCGCTGCGCGAGATGATCGCCCTATACCTAGCCGCCGATGTGCTACTGGTGACAGCCCTGCGCGATGGGATGAACCTAGTGGCCAAGGAGTTCGTGGCATCCCATCAGGATGGTCGTGGAGTCCTTGTGCTTTCCGAATATACCGGTGCGGCCGATCAGTTGACCCAGGCGGTGCTGGTCAACCCTCATGACATCGATGGCATGAAGGCAAGGATCGTCGAGGCGGTCAACATGGACCAATCCGAACAGGCACGACGCATGCGTCGAATGAATCGCCATCTGCTGGAACATGACGTGACCCGTTGGTCCGCTCGCTTCTTGGAAGAACTCGCCGAAATCAATTCGCGAGCGAACCAAATCAACGCCGTAGCCAGCCGTTAATAACATCGCCTAGTCTGAACGGAACGACAGTGCCGAATCTCGCGCCCGAATTACGCGCCGATCTCTCCACCTTCGCCGGGCACCGGCGAATCCTGGTTGCTTTGGACTTCGACGGTACGCTCTCGCCCCTCGTGGACCGCCCCCAAGACGCCAGGCCTTCCACGCGGGCCGCACAAGCCTTTGACGAACTTGCGCGACAATCCGGCGTGCACACGGCGGTGGTCTCCGGCCGGAACCTTGAATCGCTCACGGCGGTGTATCCGGCCCCCAGACCGGACAACTTGATCGGCTCCCACGGAGCTGAACGGCGCGTTCCGTCCGTAACCCCGGATGCGCCAGAACAACGGGAACTCACCGATGCCCAGCGGGAGAACCTCACGGAAATCACCGCCCGGTTGAGCGAAGTCGCGCAGCGGCATGAGGGAGTCAATCTGGAGCACAAACCCTCGGCTACCGTCCTGCACGTACGCCAAGCCCAAAGTCCTGGCATTGCCGAGGCCGCCTTGGCCGAGGGGAACCACGCCCTCGCGCACTTGCCGGAAGTGCGCCTCATGGCAGGAAAGGCGGTGCTAGAGGCCTCGGTCCATGCAGGCGACAAGGGACAGGCTTTGCAATGGTTGCGCCAGGTTCTCGATGTTGATGCGCTGCTCTTCGTCGGAGATGACGTCACCGACGAGGATGGCTTCCGGATCCTCACCCGTGAGGACCTCGGAATCAAGGTAGGCCCAGGCCCTACACTGGCCGCGCACCGCATTTCTGGGCCGGAGATACTGTCCGAACTTTTGGAATTGCTGCTTTCTATGCGAGACTAAGGTGTCCCATATCACTTTCACTACGGATCGTCGGGCACGTACCTGCCCGTGAAAGGATTGTCATCATGGCAACTGTGACCTTTGAAAAGGCCACCCGAATTTACCCGGGCGCACTTGTGCCTTCAGTCGACGCAATTGATTTGCAGATTGAAGACGGGGAATTCCTTGTTCTAGTTGGCCCATCGGGCTGCGGCAAATCGACTACCTTGCGCATGCTAGCTGGTCTCGAGGAAGTCGACTCCGGGCGAATTCTCATTGGCGATAAGGACGTGACTAACGTTCCGCCAAAAGACCGCGATATCGCCATGGTCTTCCAGAACTATGCTCTTTACCCGCACATGACGGTCGCTGAAAACATGGGCTTCGCCCTGAAGATCGCCGGCGTCGATAAGGAAGAACGCAATAAGCGCGTCCTCGAAGCTGCAAAGCTGCTGGATCTAGAAAATTATCTAAGCCGCAAGCCGAAGGCGCTCTCCGGCGGCCAGCGCCAGCGCGTCGCCATGGGACGAGCAATCGTTCGCTCGCCTCAGGTCTTCCTGATGGACGAGCCGCTGTCGAACTTGGACGCCAAACTTCGCGTGCAGACCCGCACACAGATCGCATCGCTGACCCGCCGACTCGGTGTCACCACCGTGTATGTCACCCACGACCAGGTGGAAGCGTTGACCATGGGTGACCGCGTGGCGGTGCTCAAGGACGGCGAAATCCAACAGGTTGGCACTCCCCGTGACCTCTACGACCGCCCACGCAATGTTTTCGTGGCCGGATTCATCGGATCTCCGGCAATGAATCTCATTGAATTGGAGGCCTCTAACGGTCAGGTCGCCTTTGGCAACACTTCCTTGCCCGCTCCTGGCGCGCAGGGTGCAACCACCATGGGCATCCGACCGGAGGATCTGACTCTCGCCACCCCAGGCGAGGGTGCAGAGCTGATGGTGGATGTGGTCGAGGAGTTGGGTGCAGATGCTTATGTCTATGGCACGGCCCAGCTAGGCGGCAAGAGCCAAACCATCGTGGTCCGAGTCAACGGCCGCACCCCGCCTGCCCGCGGCCAGAAACTGCATATCCTGCCGCTAGGGCAGCACGTGCACCTCTTCGACACCGCCTCGGGCCTGCGTCTAGCTGATTAGTCTCCGAAAGCAATAAGACCGGTTGTAGGACTCGTTAGAGTTTCACAACCGGTCTTTTGCGGTCCGTACGGGAGGACGTGGAACGGTGGTTAAACATCGAAGGTCCCGAGATATTTCTCGGGACCTTCGGTAAAATATGCCCGGCGATGACCTACTCTCCCACACCCTCCCGAGTGCAGTACCATCGGCGCAGTGGGTCTTAGCTTCCGGGTTCGGTATGGGACCGGGCGTTTCCCCCACGCTATGATCGCCGTAACTCTAACCCTCACGGTCAAACCGTGGGAAAATTACAGTGTCATTCGCAGTTGCGATAACTCAATAACTATAACAGGGCCAGGCTTCTAAGGGCCAATCGATAGGCTCCTATCCGACGGTGCCCTTCGCCACACTAAATACAATTCGGTTGCAGCCTGTGCAGCTGATAGACACTGCCCGCCCTCCGACTCCTGAGCCGGTACAGGACATGCGTGCAGACCGCCGAGCGCGTATCGATTGCTGCCATATGCGCTGCGTCAACGCCGAGTTTATTGATTCGGATTCGCCGCGGCAGAACGGCTTATATTGCAAAGTTTATTGCTCAGGGCCGGCGTGAGCAGCTGTCTGTCGGAGCTGTATGTACGTTGATTGAAGTTAAATTCTGGCCAATGAGTTCAATATCATTGAGCTGGTCGAGTTTCTGGGCGCTCAACCCGCCATTCGCCGTATGCGGACGTTTCCGGTTGCGCCAATCCTCGATGTAGCATTACCGCAGTCCTAACCGCCACCCGTCTGGTGATCACGCACCGTCGTGTTCTTGAAGGCACTCATCGGTTTGCCTCGATCCCCAGCTCTTTCATGATCGACAAAACCGTCGACTTCGGTATGTCGTCTTCCTAGTGCTTGCGGATCAGGTCCACCAGTTGCCCGGCGCCGTCTACCCCATTTCGATGCTTCGTACTCGTGCTGGACCGGCGTGCTGCGCCTGGCTCACAGCGCTTTAGCTTCGCTCGGTTCCTGTGATGGGCTCATCAATCAACCGGCGGAGCACTACACAGCGCCGACAAGAACAAAGCCTATGCAGGAAGATGGAGTAGTGACTATCGCGCCAGAGCTCTATGGAGTGCACCATCGCGGGGAAGGAGTCGTCGATCAGAACGACTGGGTCAAGATCCAGAAATTCAACCCTGGTTAAAGCACTAAAAGGTCCCGCCCCGCCAGGCAGAACCACACACCCCCGCACACCCCGCGGGTTAAACAGGTGAGGCCCCCACACCAACAGGTGCAAGGGCCTCAAACCATCATACTAAGTTAAGTCCGGCGGTGACCT
>NZ_PCPU01000008.1:0-151972 GCF_002975455.1 Arthrobacter sp. MYb224
CTAGCCCCTAGCCCCTGCAAGGATCCACCGTCCACAGGACGACAATCGGATTTTCGGGTTAAAACAGCGAAAGGCCCAGAGCTGCACCGAACACGGCATTGGATGCTCGCGTCGCCCGTAAAGCCGATATACGCAAGCGATTACTCCCGGGGCGCGGATGGGAAGAGCGACTCGTAGTAGCCGCTAAGTGCTGGGTAATAATCCGGTTCGAATCGGATTTCATCGGCATCGGCACCGGAAACGGCTGCCACCAGCCGGTCCAGGTAGTAATCCCACCCAGGACCCACCGAGCCGGCCATGCTCGGATCGAGCCCCGGCATCCTGAACACCAGCTTGCTGCCGTCCGAAACTTCCTCGATCGATAATTCCAACCGCCAAACTTCCTCGCCTTCCCCGGTGCTGACGCTAAGCAGGTAAGCAGCCCGGTCACAGCTCAGGATCTCGACTTTCTCGCGGGGCGTTCCTTCCTCGGCGGTCAAAGCCACTTCCACTTCCCCGCTGCTGGGGTCACCCCGCCAACTGCCGAACCACAAAGCAGTTCGATCCGAAACAGCAAGGTAGGTCCAAAGCTCTGCGGCTGGCACCGTGAAAACTCTGCGCAGCTCCAAGGCGCCATCGGGTGCGCGGGTTCCGGTCGGCAGGGCGTTCATGGCCACTCTCCTGATTCTCCATGAATTGCCGAGGTGGATTCAGTATCCATCGGGCTCGACAGCGGTGTATGTAGGGTAGCAAGAAAGGTGCCATCCGTCATTGGAAAAGAAACGCCTTGCCATGCTCGGTCACGATCGAGACATGATTTATGGTTGTTCGGCTAACCCTGACCGGCCAAGCCCTCATCATCTGGCGACCGCCCCGGCGTCGGCAGGCTGATTTTGCCGACCGTGGGCAATTCGCCTCTTCCCCACCCTGGCGACCAAAACCACTGCGGGAAAAGTGCTATTTCAAGCCCATCTGTTGCTCCATGCAGCTCTCGATAGACCCGATTCGACCTGGCTTGGGACAGGAATTATTCGCCTAGTCTTTGAGTTTTCGGCCCGACCTGTTTCAATTCGAAGGCTGTGGCCCAGCTGCGGAGCGTCGTATCGTTGGGCACAGCACTTCCCATCCAAGCATTGACCTTTCCAAGGAGCACCATGGTTTCGCTATCTCCCGAACGCCAAGACATCTTGGGGCTGCTGGCGGAGGCCCGTTTCTTCCTGAAAAATACGACCCGCGGGCTGAGCGATGATCAGGCCAGGCTTCGCCCCACGGCCAGTGCCCTCTGCTTAGGAGGAATCATTAAGCACGTTACCGCCACCGAGGATTCCTGGGCGCGATTTGTCGTCGAAGGCATGGAGGCCCAGTCGGTCAATGGGAAGCATTTTGCGCAGTGGGGAGCGGAGGAATACGCGATTCGGCAGGCTCAGTTTGAAATGGGAGCAGATCAGACTCTGGCGGAAATCATTGCTGATTACGATGCCTGCGCCGCACGCACCGAGGAGATAGTGACTACCCTTGCGGATCTTGATCGACGTTTCGAGCTACCGCCGGCTCCATGGAACGAACCTGGTGCGAGCCTTAGCGTGCGCCGGTCATTGCTTCACATCGGTGCAGAGACTTCGCAGCATGCTGGGCACGCCGACATCATCCGCGAGTCCATCGACGGTGCGAAGTCGATGGGATAGGGATCGCGCTGCGCTGGGTCTCCGGGTAGCAGAATACCCAGGAAGCGAGTGATTCGCTCCCCGGGTATCAGGCCATCTATCGGGCGGCTAGGCCACTGTTGCCTTACGCAAGGTCAGATACGAACCGCCGGCCATCACCACCGCTACGGCACCACCCCACAAGGTCACCCCGGCAGCAGTCCAAGTCAGCGCCCAGCTCCAGAAATTGTCCCAAAAATCGCTGAAGGTCATCAGCGCGGCAACTCCGAGGAGCACAACTCCTAGTCCAATGAAGAAGACCACCATGCCGGTCGTCTTCCAACGCATGTAGATCGTGGCGATCAAGAAGCCGATCATGAACAGCAGTACCATCAGCACGAAGTAGAAACCTACCTGAACCGCCGCGTTGTTATCCGCGATCCACTCCAAGGCGAAGAACCGGGAATCCAGCCACCAACCACCGGTTGCCTTCTCCACCAGTCCCATCAAGTAGTAGAAGATCGATAGCGCCAGTGCGCAGGCCGAAAACAATAGGACCGTTCCGAGGTAGAAACTGCGTCGCGAGACGCTCATGGCCTGAGAAAAGGGGAAGGTTAAGGTCAGTGCCTGGATACCCAACGCCAAAAAGTACCACATGGGCGCTTGGGCTCCGCCGCCATAAACGGCTCCCTCGGCTCCGGCTTCGCGGACTATCCAGAAGATCGCCAACGAGAAAATAAAAGAGCAGCCGAGAATCAACAGCGGGAGGCCAATAAAGACCCATTTGTTGATCAGTTGCATGCGAACTACCTTTATTACACGCTCCATTGCTTTGCCTCCTCATCGCCTTCGGTTGTTTCGCTTTGAACCGGCTGCCCCAAGGCAGTCCGTACGACCAGTTGCTGTAGTGAAACGGGGCTGAGATCAAGACCCAGTTCTCGCGCTTCGGTTTGTTGCCTCTCCGAAAGTCGCGCTCGGATGCTGATGCTCGCCAGCGTTCCCAGAGAATCCCGGTGAATGACCGGGTAACCCTCGATAAACTCGTGCACCGTGCTCGAGTTGCCGCTGACCGTCACCGCGGCCCCTTGAAGGGATTCAGCATCGCTGTCCATCACAATGCGACCACCGTCGATGATGATCACGTGTTCGAGGAGATTTGCGACCTCGTCGATCAGGTGGCTGGAGAGCACGATCGTGCGTGGATACAGCGAAAAATCTTCCACCAGTCGGTCGTAGAAGATCTGCCGAGCCACCGCATCCAGGCCCAGGTATGGCTCGTCGAAGAAGGTCACTTCGGCCCGCGAAGCCAGGCCAATGATCACTCCAACGGCCGAAAGCTGGCCGCGGGATAGCTTCTTGATCTTGCGCTTGACCGGCAAGTTGAAGTCTGCGATCAGCTCCTGGGCTAGCGCCTCGTTCCAATTTTCGAAGAAGAGGGACGCTGCTTTGAACGCCTGAAAGACCTTGTACTCATCGGGGTACTTCTGCGATTCACGAATGAAGCAGATGCGGGACAGGGTTGCATCATGCTCGAAGGGCGCGTGCCCGAAGATCTCGATCTCGCCACTGCCGGGGTACCCCTGACCGGTGAGGATCGACATCAGGGTCGTCTTGCCAGCGCCATTGCGGCCGAGCAGACCGTAGATCTTGTTGGATTCTAGCTGCAGGGTAACGTCATCCAGCGCCTTGACGTCCTTAAACGTCTTAGTCAGCCGTTGCGCCGAAACTGCGATTTTCTCAGACATCACTCATACCTCCGTGGGTCGAATCCAATGGATGTGCGGATTTGATCATGTCCATCAGCTCCTCAACTCCGATGCCAAGTTTCCCCGCTTCGGCCGTCAGCGGCTGGACGTACAGGTCATTAAATTTCTGTCGACGCTTTTGCCTCAGCCGTTCCGGCGCGCCCTGTGCTACGAACATCCCGATCCCCCGCTTCTTATACAACAGCCCTTCTTCAACGAGCTTGTTAATTCCTTTGGCCGCAGTTGCCGGATTGATCCGGTAAAAGGCGGCGAATTCGTTTGTCGATGGCACTTGGGCCTCTTCGGCAAGCACGCCAGCGAAAATATCATTTTCGATCAGCTCGGCGATCTGCATGAAAATCGGTTTCGAATCATCGATCACGCCATGCACTTCCCCTCGTTTGTGGAACCAAATCTCCCAACCAGTTCATTGGTTCATTACTCATGTAACTAACCATAGAACCTGGGTGAAAATTATGCAATACCACTGCCTTCCGCGCACGAAAAAACCGGCCGGCTCTCCGTATTTCCCATATCGGGGAAATGCGGAGAGCCGGCCGGTTCACCAGAAGTCCGGTGGCTATCTGCGCCAAGTCACGCTGGCGCTTATTTGACGGCTAATGCCTTGCTGACCTCAGTGATAATCGCTGGTAGCAACAGTTTGAATGCCTGGGCGCGATGCGAGATCGAGTTCTTTTCCTCTGCCGAGAACTGAGCCAAGGAACGGTTGGAATCTTTGGGCTGGAAGACCGGGTCGTAGCCGAAGCCATGCTCGCCGGCACGCTCGCGGCGCAGCCGGCCTACAAGCTTGCCGAGTTCCACTTGCTGCGCACCACTCGGAGTAGCCAGTGCCGCGGCGCAGACGAACGCGGCGCCACGGTGTTCTTCGGAGATATCGCCGAGCTGCCCCAGCAACAGGTCGATATTCGCTTCGTCGTCACCGTGCGATCCAGACCAGCGAGCCGAGAAGATCCCGGGTGCCCCGCCTAAGACATCAACGCTCAATCCCGAATCATCGGCCAGCGCGATCAGCCCGGTAGCGGCACTGATCTCCTTGGCCTTCTTCAGTGCATTGCCCTCGAAGGTGACCTGATCCTCGACCGGGTCCGGGGCGCCGGCGGTGGCCGCGTCGATGACCTGGGTGTCGACATCCAGGCCAGGCACCTGGCCGCGCAGCAGCTCGCGCAGTTCGCGCAGCTTGCCCTGGTTGCGTGAGGCTAGGACGAGAACTGCCTCGCTCATTTGGCGTTTCGCAGGGTCTCGGTCTGGATCTGCGCCAGCTCGGTGGTCCCGATCAATGCAAGGTCCAGCAATGCGTCGAGCTCTGCACGCTTAAACGGTGCGCCCTCCGCTGTACCCTGCACCTCGACGAAGTCACCGGAACCGGTGACCACAACGTTCATGTCGGTCTCCGCGCGAACGTCCTCCTCATAAGGCAGGTCGAGCATCGGGGTACCGTCGATAATGCCCACGGAGATCGCCGCGACAGAATCGGAGAGCACCTTCGCGTTGGACTTCAGGATTCCCTCGCGGCGGGCCCATTCCAGCGCTTCGGCCAGCGCCACATAGGCGCCGGTGATCGCGGCGGTGCGGGTTCCGCCATCTGCCTGCAATACGTCGCAGTCGAGCACGATGGTGTTTTCGCCCAGCTGTTTGGTGTCAACCACCGCGCGCAGCGAGCGGCCGATCAGTCGGGAAATCTCATGGGTGCGGCCCGACAGCTTGCCCTTGACCGCTTCGCGGGAGTTACGGGTGTTGGTGGCACGTGGAAGCATCGCGTATTCTGCGGTAACCCAGCCGGTCCCCTCGCCCTTGAGCCAGCGCGGCACGCCCTGGGTGAAGGAAGCGGTGCACAGCACGCGGGTATTTCCGAATTCGATCAGAGCCGAGCCTTCGGCCTGGGTGGACCATCCACGGGTGATGGTGATGTCGCGAAGTTGCGCGGCGCTGCGGCCGTCGGCACGTAAAGTCATGCTTCCATCCTAACGAAAGCACCCCGGCTTCCGGGTCTGTGACGGCACCAGAAGCCAGGGTGTTTAGTCCAACAGGGTGCCAACTCGACTTGGCTGGCGGGCGGTGCTAAATCACCGATTCTTCGACCTCGGCAGATGGGCATTTTTTGGCCGGTAGGACACGGTCGAAGAGCCAGGCAAAGACGAAGGTGTAGATCAGGAAGAACACCAGCAATCCTGCTTCCAGGACCAACGCCTCGAGCAGCGTAACCGAGAGGATCCAGGCGAGAATCGGCACAAGAATCAGCACCAATCCGCCTTCAAACCCGAGCGCGTGGGCAATCCGGCGCCCCACGGTGCGCACCTGGGACTCCTGGCGCTTTTCCCATGCCTCGAACAGGGAGGTCCAGATGTAGTTCCAGATCAGGGCCACGACCGAAGAAGTCACGGCGACAATACCGGAATGCCCGCCGCCAAAACCCAAGAGGACCAAGGCCACGGAGGTCAGCACAATGGCGAAGAGCTCATAGGAAAAGACGTAAATGATGCGTCGAAGAACCGAGGACACGAGGTACTCCTTAGAAGTAGTCCATAGGAAGTCCTTGCGGGTTCGCGTCCATGGTGTAGGTAGTTAATTGCCCCGCGAGTCCTCAGCGGGGTGTGCTTTCCAAGCTAGCACGCGGCAATTCTGCTCGCTAGAGTTCGGTGAGCGAAATCACCGGTCTGGCTGGCTGATCCCTCAGCCGAACGGCGATTTCCGGTGATCAAGGTGCGACGGGGTACTGGCTGCGAATCGCGATCCGATTCCAGCTGTTCATCACGATGGTAAGCCAACTGATCGCGGAGACTTGCTCCGCGCTGAGCACCGCGGTGTCCCCGGCGCGCGACGGCGGCACCTCAAGCTGCGTGACCTCTTCGGCCAAGGCCAGCGCCGCGGCCTCCACCTCGCTGAAGTATTGCGATTCCCACCACGCGGCCAGCACAGCCAAGCGGTCGGACGTCTCCCCGAGTTTCAGCGCATCGCGAGTGTGCATTCGCAGGCAGAAGGCGCAGCCGTTGAGCTGCGAAACACGGATCTTGACCAGCTCACCGAGCAGCGGGTCCAGACCGCAGGCCACCAGCGCCGCTTCGGCCTGCGCATTCAACTCGATCAGGGCCTTGTAGGCCTCGGGATGTTGCTTGCCCAGATTTACGCTGCGTCGCGGTGCCGATGGCATAGTTCAGTTCCTCTGTTGGGTTGGCCCGTGGGTGCGGCGGGTTCGGTTGCCTACCCGTGCCGCAAAACCCTGCCCGCTACTTCTTGCGCTTGAGCAGCGGGAACTTGCGGACCTTCTCGTAGTTGATCTTCGGCAGCGAGCCGGTGCGGGACTTGAGGTAGTCGGTTCCGCGGTCGCCCTTGAACAGCGTCGGGTGCTTGTCCTCTTTCAGGGAGCCGGAGTAGACCCCGTAGGTCACCCCGGAAATTGCCACGGCGATCCCGCGGTCATAAGTTTCCTTCGCCTCGTCGACGACCTTGTTGATATCGGTCCACACCGGAATGTGGGTCAGCAGCAGGCGCTCGGCGCCCGCCTCGGTGGCCATCTGCCCGGCACGCTTGCCGGTCAGGTGCACCCCGTCGATCGCGTCGTCGCGGCCCTCCTCGAAGGCCGCTTCGCAGAGGAAGATATCCGAACCCCGGGCGGCATCCACCAGCCCCTGGCAGGTATCGGTATCCCCCGAGTAGGTCAGCACACTGGTCAGCAGTTCCCCGTCGGGGCCAGGCTCGCGGGCCTCGACACGCAAGGCGTAGGACTCTTCGATGGGGTGGCGCACCGGGTAGGGGGTGATGGTGAATGGGCCGATATTCACCGGCTGCAGCGCGGTCCACTGGCGGAAGTCGTAGTCCTTGTGCATGGTGTCGCCCTCGGGCAGGCCGTAGGCGGTCTCGATCCGATTGGCGGTATCCGCCGGCCCATGAACCAGCATTTTTTCGCGGTTCCAGCCGTTTGGGTCCCAGCGGATGGCCACGTGCATGCCGCACAGGTCCATGCAGTGATCCGGGTGGAGATGGGAAATCATGATCCCATCGAGGTCCTTGATATCGGTATAGCGCTGCAGGACGCCCAGGGCGCCGGAGCCAAGATCGAGCAGGATCTTCCAGTCGCGAGTGCCATCAAAGGCAGTGACCAGGTAACAGGACGCCGGGGAGCTCGGGCCCGGGAACGACCCGGTGCACCCGATAATGGTCAGCTTCATTGCTTACTCGCTTTCGCCGCGGCAATCAGTTCCGGGGTTAGCCTGGTGATCGCACCGGTGGGATAGTGGGCGGCCACATGGTCCACATGGCGCACCTGCAATACTTCCGGTCCGAGGAATCGGCGAGCCAATACCCCAAAACTATCAGCGTTCCCGGTGGCAAGGAATTCGTGACGCGCCGCCAGTTGGTCCTCGCGTACCAATTCATGGGTCGTCAAGGCGCGGAAGGCATCCTTTGCGGTCTCCTCGGCGCTGGAGACCAGGGTGACCGACTCCCCCATCACGTAGGAAATCACGCCGGTGAGCAGCGGATAGTGGGTGCAGCCCAGGATCAGCGTGTCCACCTCGGCGGCCTTCAGCGGGGCCAGGTATTCCTCGGCCTGCGCCAGCAGCTCGGCACCTGCGGTAATCCCTGACTCCACAAATTCGACAAACCGCGGACAGGCCACCGCGTGCACCTTCAACGACGGCGCGGCGGCAAAAGCGTCCTCGTAGGCGCGCGATCCCACCGTCGCCTGGGTGCCGATCAGCCCGATCTTCCCATTCTTCGTCGCCGCGACCGCACGGCGCACCGCCGGCTGGATCACCTCGACCACCGGGATCCCGTAGCGCGCGGTATAGCGTTCGCGGGCGTCGCGCAGCACCGCCGAGGAGGCCGAATTGCAGGCGATCACCAGCAGCTTCACCCCGGCGTCCACCAGCTCGTCCATCACGCCCAGCGCATTGGCCCGCACCTGGGCGATCGGCAACGGGCCGTAGGGCGAGTTCGCGGTGTCTCCGACGTAGATCAACGATTCGCCCGGCAGCTGGTCGATGATCGCGCGGGCCACGGTCAGTCCGCCGACCCCTGAATCGAAGATCCCGATCGGGGTATTGGCATTCGGCGCGCTGAGCGGAGAACTGGCGAAGTAGGAGTTCATCGCCTAGCGCTCCGCATTCATCAGTGCCTGCATCAAGGTGTCCTGCACCCAGGAGACCAAGTTGTACACCAATCCCAGATACTCTTGCGGCGATTGCACGGCCGCGGCATCGACCAGCTGGGCGATCCGCTCCGAATCCGCCTCGTCGCGGATGTCCAGCCGCTCGGCGAGCACCAGGCGCACATCGTTCAACGCCCGCGCGAAGCGTTGCGCGGCCGGGACCTGGAGCACCAGCTTCTCGGTCTCCAGCAAAAGCTGGGCCTCGCGTAATAAAGAGGTCTTTTCGGCGATCAGATCCGCTTCGGTCAGCCGGCGGAATTCCGCGGCCACCGCCTTGTCCTCGCTGGCATCCGGAAGCAGCCGCTTGACCGCGGCATCGGATGGTTCGGGAAGATCCGCGCTCTTCGGGCGCATCCCGGTCAGCGCGTACAGCGGATCGATATCCTCGGGCAGCTCATGCACCGCGGCGCGTTCTTCGAGCACCGTGATGACGTCTCCGAAGAGTTCGCGCAGCAATTTCCGTTCCGAGGCGTGCAGCGAACCGGTGATTCCGCGCGCGCCACTTTTAAAGGCCCTTGCCACGTAGCTTAGGCCTCCTGGTTCATGGTTGCCTGCAATCCGAAGCCGTGCATCGCATGCACGTCGGACTCGATCGCCTCCCGGGCACCGCTGCGCACGACGCAAAAACCGTCGTTATGCACCTGCAGCATCAGCTGTTCGGCGCGCTCGCGGGTGAAGCCAAAATACGACTGGAACACATAGGAGACATAGCTCATCAGGTTCACCGGGTCGTTCCACACGATCAGGCGCCAGGCCTTATCCTGCGCCTTGAGGGTCTCGGGGTTCGTCATTACATCGGGCATAGCGGTCATAATTCTCATTTTACGCCCCATCTTGCCAAGAGACGCGGTGCGTTGTGAATATCACCGCAAGCGTGAGGCGTTATACAGTAAAGGCCGGTCCATCCACTTTTCGATCAGGAGCACCACATGCTCACCAGCCTTTTTACCGATCACTACGAGCTGACCATGCTGCAGGCGGCCCTCGCCTCCGGCGCCGCTCACCGCCCCTCGGTGTTCGAAGCCTTCTCGCGCCGACTGCCCGAGGGACGACGCTATGGCGTGGTCGCCGGCACCGGTCGCCTGCTCGAAGGCCTCAAGGACTTCCACTTCGGCGACGCGCAGCTGCGCTTCCTCTCGGATACCAAGGTGGTGAACAAGCAAACCCTGGATTACCTGGAGAACTTCAAGTTCACCGGCGACATCACCGGCTACGCCGAGGGCGAGCTCTACTTCCCGCACTCCCCGATCCTCACCGTGCAGTCCACTTTCGCCGAGGCCTGCGTGATCGAAACCTACATCCTCTCGATCCTGAACCACGATTCGGCCATCGCCTCGGCCGCCTCGCGCATGATCGCCTCGGCCGGCACCCGTCCGTGCATCGAGATGGGCTCCCGGCGCACCCACGAGGAATCCGCGGTGGCCGCCGCCCGCGCCGCGATCATCGCCGGATTCGATTCGACCTCCAATCTGGAGGCCGGCGCACGCTACGGGATCAAGACGGTAGGCACCTCCGCGCACTCCTTCACCCTGCTGCACGACACCGAAGAGCAGGCCTTCGCCGCGCAGATCGAGTCGCTGGGCAAAGACACCACGCTGCTGGTGGACACCTACGAGGTGGAGGCCGGGGTGCGCACCGCGGTCAAGGTGGCCGGTCCCGAGCTCGGCGGGGTGCGCCTGGACTCCGGCGACCTGGTCCAGCAGGCCGGCTGGGTGCGCGAGCTGCTCGACGACCTGGGCAACTGGAACACCAAGATCACCGTCACCTCTGACCTGGACGAATACGCGATCGCGGCCCTGGGCAGCGCACCGGTGGATTCCTACGGCGTGGGCACCGCCCTGGTCACCGGTTCCGGGCACCCAACCGCCTCGATGGTCTACAAGCTCGTCGCCCGGCAGGATTCGGCCGGCAGCTGGATTCCGGTGGCGAAGGCCTCGGCGAACAAGGCGAGCGTCGGCGGGCGCAAGCACGCGGTCCGCCAGCTGAACGAACGCAACCGTGCCACCGCGGAGATCGTCTCGCTCGAGGAGTACAGCACCGGCGGGCCCGAGCGCCAGCTTTCGGTGCCCTTCGTCACCGCGGGCCGGATCGATGAGTCCTTCATCGGCGCGGCCGGCGTGGAAAAGGCCCGGGCGCGCCACCACGCCTCGATCCAGGAAATGCCCGGAGTGGCACGCAAGCTCCAGCGCGGCGAGCCGGTCATCCCGACGATCATCCGCGAGGACTGAGCGCCGAGGCAGTATTATGGTTAAAACCCTATTCACTCGCAATGATTAGGAGCAAAACATGACTCGAGCCCTGCTAGTTGTCGATGTCCAACCGGATTTCTGCGAAGGCGGCCCGCTGGCCGTGGCCGGCGGCAACGCCGTCGCTGCCGCGATCGCCGAGGACGTGATGGCCCGCCGCGAGTCCTACAGCGCGATCATCACCACCCAGGATTGGCATATCGATCCGGGAGCCCACTTTTCCGAGGCCCCGGACTTCGCCGACTCCTGGCCGGTGCACTGCGTCGCCGGCACCGAAGGCGCGGAGCTGCACCCAAGCATCGCCGCGCTGGAGGTCGACGCGCACTTCGCCAAGGGCCGCTTCACCGCCGCCTACTCGGGGTTCGAGGCCCGGGTCCTGGATCCGGGCGCGGCCCCGGAGGATGAGTCCGGCGCCCTGCTGGATCAATGGTTGCGCGAGCGCGGCATCACCACGGTGGATATCGTGGGCATCGCTACCGATCACTGCGTGCGCGCCACCGCGCTGGATGCCGCCCGCACCGGATTCAGCACCACCGTGCTCGCCCCGCTGACCGCGGCGGTGAGCCCGCAGAACCTGCCGGCGGTCTACACCCAGCTGCGCGAGGCCGGAGCCATCGTGCTCACCCTGGGCCTGGAACCGGTCAGCCCCGCGCCCTGAGCCTTCGTTAAACGCCGACGGCGCCCCGCTTTGTGCGGGGCGCCGTCGGTCGTTCGCCGGACCTATTTGCGCCCGAGAAACCAATCCTGCAGCCTGTCGCTGCGCCGCCGCACCGGCTACTTTTCGCCCACGGCCAGCGAAGCGTCTGCGGATGCGGTAGGCGTGGGCTCCGCCTGGCGCTCGCGCTGGATCGCTCCGGGCTGCCGGCTGCGGGCGATATCCGCGGGGTTGACCAGGTCGATCTCCCCGGTGGCCTGCAGGTACCAGTCGGTCAGCAGCGGATCCTTGGTGCCCAGCCCGGCACCGGCTCCCTCCTCCTTGCGCACCTCGGTGGCGTTGAACACGAAGTCATCGCCGAAGTCCTCGATGCCGCGGCGGATGCCCTGGGCGATCGCCGCATGGGCGAACTTGACCCGCAGAATATATGGATCGGTGCGCAGATCGCGCCACCAGGCGATCATGATGCCCATCACCACAAAGGCGAACGGCAGTGCCGAGACCACCATCAGCGATTGCAGTCCGGCCAGCCCCTCCGCGCCGCCGGCCAGCAGCAGCGAGGCCGCGGTGAGCCCCAGCAGCAGCCCCCACACCACGGTGACCCAGCGCGAAGGCTCGGGCCGGCCGCGCTGCGACATCGAGGCCATGACGATCGAGGCCGAATCGGCCGAGGTGATGAAGAAGACGATGATCGAGACCATCGCGATGATCGACAGCACGGTGCCTCCGGGCAGCTGGTCCAGGACCGCGAACAGCATCGCCTCCGGCGAACCGGCATCGCTGATGCCCTGGCCGGTCAGCTCCATCCACATCGAGGTGCCGCCGAAGATGGAGAACCAGAAGAAGCAGACCAGCGCGGGGACGATGATCACCACGGTCACGAACTCGCGCAGCGTGCGGCCGCGGGAGATCTTGGCGATGAACAGGCCCACGAACGGGGTCCAGGTCACCCACCAGGCCCAGTAGTAGGTGGTCCAGCCGCCCATGAACTCGGCCGCTTCCGGGCTCTGGTTCGGGTTGCGCATCAGCATGGTCCACAGCTCGCCGAAGAACGCGGCCATGCTGGCGGGCATGAAGTTCAAGATGAACAGGGTCGGCCCGACGATGAAGATGAACAGCGCCAGCATCCCGGCCAGCACCATATTCAGGTTCGACAGGGCGCGGATGCCGCGCTTGACCCCGGAGACCGCCGAAAGGATGAACAGCACCGTCAGCACGGCGATCGAGCCGATCAGGAACGCGTTGCCCACCGGCCCGGCCCCGCTGACCATCTGGTAGCCGCGGCCGATCTGCAGGGCGCCGATGCCCAGCGAGATGGCCGTGCCGAACAGCGTCACCAGGATGGCGAAGATGTCGATGGCCATGCCGATCGGGCCGTGGGTGCGGGCGCCGAAGATCGGTTCGAAGATCGAGGAGATCAGCGGCGGACGCCCGCGCCGGTAGGCGCTGTAGGCGATGGCGCCGCCGACCAGCGCGTAGTAGGCCCAGGCGATCGGGCCCCAGTGCAGCATGGTTTGCGCCATGGCATCGTGCATGGCATCCGGGGTTCCGGCGGCCGACTCGAACCCGTAGGGCGGTTCCTGGAAGTAGACCAGCGGTTCATAGGGGCCATAGAACAGCAAGCCGATGCCGATGCCTGCCGAGAACAGCATCGCCACCCAGGACACGGTCGAGAATTCGGGTTTCTCATCGTCGGCGCCCAAGCGGATGCCGCCGGTGCGCGAATAGCCGACCACCAGCATGAACACGGCGATCGCGATCGAGAGCAGCCCGAACATCCAGCCGAAGTTCGTGGTCACCCAGGACAGCGCCGTGCCGCCGAGCGTGGCGACGGTATCAGGTGCCAGCACGGCCCAGAGAATCACCGCCACAATCAACGCGCCGGATAAGGCGAAGACAAGTTTATTGGTGCGGAAATCCTGCCTGGTCGATTCTACGCCGATGCCCGGAATCAGGGCCGGATGCACCAGCCCGGGCTGGGTGAATTCCTTGAGCAGCTTGCGCATCGGAGGCCGGGGTCGGGCGGGGTGCGGTTCCCGCGGGGTATTCTGCTTTGCCATGTTTTCCACCTGAGGTCGCTTTGTCGTCACTGCCTTGCCGGCGCGGGCTGGATCCGGTTCCTCACCCGATCCTGCGCCCGCACCACGGCGGCGGGTCCGCGGCAGCGCGCCGGGCCGCGGACAGCATGCCGGGCCCAAACGGCACGGTGGCCCCGGCTGCCTGGTCCACGTGCAGCCCGAGGATTTCCTCGGTCGCCACCAGTTGCCCCGAGCGGTACAGCTCGTGAGCCAGATGCAGCTTCTTCGCGCCGAAGCCGGCCAGCACCGTGCGCACGCTCAGCGGTTCGCCGAGCGACACCTCCTGCAGGTAGCGCACATGGGCTTCCACGGTGTAGAGCGAGCAGCCGCTGGCGGCCCGGTAGTCCTCCCCCAGGCCCAGCGACTCCATCGCGGCATCCGTGGCGTACCCGAAGACCAGCACGTAGTAGGGCTCGGACATGTGCCCGTTGTAATCGATCCAGGCCGCGTCAACGGTCGTTTCGTAGCTGCTCAGCAGCCCCGGCTGTTGGGCGCTCATCCCCGGCCTCCGGCAAGTTTGCGGATGGCGATAATCCCGGCGTCGCGTTCGGCGACCAGCTGCCCGAAACTCCGTTCGCCGGCGGCCGTGTCACAGCCGGCCACCACCGAATCGCGCAGCTCACCGGTCAGCTCCGGGGCTTCCAGGCGCGTCCACGGCGACTTCAGCGACGGTCCGAAATGGTCGAGCATATGCGCCATGCCGCCTTCGCCGCCGGCCAGATGGAAGGTGAGCATCGGGCCATGCATCGGCCAGCGCAGCCCCGGGCCGTCGGTGATCGAACGGTCGATCTGCTCGACCGTGGCCTCGCCGTTGTCGATCATGTGCAGCGCCTCGCGCCACAGCGCCTCCTGCAGGCGGTTGGCGATGAATCCGGGGACCTCGCGGTCCATCAGGATCACCGACTTGCCGATCTGCTCGTAGAATTCGGCGGCCCATGCCTCGGCCCGCTTGCTGGTCAGCTCGCCGCCGACCACCTCGACCAGCGGGATCAGGTAGGGCGGGTTGAACGGATGGCCGACCACAAAACGCTCGGGGTGCGCCAGCGCCGCGGCCATATCCGTCATCGGGTAGCCGGAGGTGGAGGAACCGATGACCACGTCCGGATCCACCACCGCGTCCAGCTCCGCGAACAGCTTGCGCTTGAGCTCGAGCTCCTCGGGGGCCGATTCCTGCACGAACCCCGCCCCGGCGACCGCTTCGGACAAATCGGTGTGCACGCTGAAGGCGTTCTTGTCCGCTCCGGGGACCATGTCCAGCTGTTCCAGGGCCGGCCAGGCCGCCTCGATCAGCCGTCCCAGCTTCGCGGCCGCATCGGGTGCCGGGTCCCAGACCTTGACCTTGTACCCGCGGGCCAGGAAGTAGGCGGCCCAGCCGCCGCCGATGGTTCCGGCGCCGATGCAGGCGATGGTGTCGATGTCGTTGATTGCGCGAATGCGTTCCATGCTCAGGCTCCTGCCGGGATCTGGACTTTGAGGTCGAGGATTTCGCGGGCCTCGTCGGGGGTCGCCACTTCGGCGCCCAGGGATTCGATAATGCCCACCGCGCGGTCGGTGAGCTGCGCGTTGGTGGCTTTCACTCCCTTGGACAGGTACAGGTTGTCCTCCAGTCCGACGCGGGCGTGGCCGCCGGCCAGCACCGACTGGGCCACCCAGGGCAGCTGGTTGGCGCCGATGGCGAAGGAGGTGAATTCCGCGCCCTTGGGCAGCAGGTTCACCATCGCGTGGAGCAGGCCCGGGTCCACCGGGGCCCCGTAGGGCACGCCCATGCACAGCTGGTACAGCGGCGGCGGGTAGATCAATCCCTCCTGCACCATGACATTGGCGAACCACAGGTTCCCGGTGTCGAAAATCTCCAGCTCCGGGCGCACCCCCAGCTGCTGGATCCGTGCCGCGCCTTCGCGCAGCATGTCCGGAGTGGAGACGTAGAGGTTGCTGCCATCGCCGAAGTTCAGCGAACCGCAGTCCAGCGTGCAGATTTCCGGCAGCAGCTGCTCGACGTGGGGCAGCCGTTCCAGGCCGCTGACCAAGTCGGTGCCCGGCAGCTGGGCGGTCGGGTTCTGCGGGTCGAGGACCAGGTCCCCGCCCATTCCGGCGGTCAGATTGATGACCGGGTCCACCTCCGAGGCGCGGACGCGTTCAACGACCTCGCGGTAGTATTCGACCTTGCGCGAGCTGAGCTTGGTCTGCAGATCGCGCACGTGGATGTGGACGACCGAGGCACCGGCACGTGCCGCGGCAATCGCATCCTTGGCGATTTCTTCCGGAGTCACCGGAACGAATTCGCTCTTTGCGGTGGTGTCGCCTGCTCCGGTCAGGGCGCAGGTCAAGATTATTTTTCGGTTCATCTCTAAACTCCTTTTGTAGCTCTTTTGCCCGGTCTGCGAATTACCGGGATTCCGCGGCCCAACGGGAATCGGCCCGGGATCCGTCCAGCGCGATGCAGCGCCGGAGATAGTCGCGCAATCCGCGGGCCATGGCCGGCTTGTCGATCACCCGGGTCAGCACCTTGATGCCGTATCCATCCATCAGCGAGGTCAGTTCCAGCGACATGCTGTCGGGGTCGCCCGCCCGGAACAGCCCCTGGCGTTGGCCATCCTCGATCGTGCTGCGTACGGTCGCTACCCAGCGCCGGTAACTCTCGACATAGGCCTCGTCGTAGCGTCCATCCACGGTGATCTTGTTCCACATCTGGACCCAGATCGACCATTCAAGCTCCGCGGTTCGCCCATCGGGAGATTGCAGCTCAAGCAGCCTGGTCAACCGCTCGGCCGGGTCGGTTACCTCGCTCAGCCACGCGACTTGTCGGTTATAGGCCAGTTTCACCGAGTAGTTCATGGCCGCGCCGAACAGTTCCTGCTTGGTCGGGAAGTAATAATGGACCGTCGCGCTGGATACTCCGGCTTCGGCCGCGATGTCGGCAATCCGCACCGATTCAAAGCCCTGCTCGGCAAATAATCGCCAAGCCGTTTCGATAATTTTGCGATGGCCTAACTTTTGATCAGCCGACGGGAGACGCTCATCGGCGCCCTCCAGTCTCGGGATGGCGGCGGAAACCGCAGAGCTCTCCTCGCCCATGATCCAGCTGACCGTCACCCCGGTAGCCGTGGCAAGGCGCAGCAGCTCGTCGGCGGTAAACCGCCGCAATCCTTTCAAAGACTTGGAGAGCTTCGTTTCATCGATGCGAATTTGCGCGGCGATCTCCCGCTGCGAACTGCCGCTCTTTTTGATTGCGGTCCGGATCCGCTCGCCGATCGGGCCCATGGCTGTGGTACTTGGCATGCCAGCTAGCCTATATGCAACTTTCATGAATCGCAAAGTATTTTGATATTTAGTCAGAACTTGCGATTTTGGGAACCGCGTCGCATTGGCGATTCATGCCGTGGCAGAAGCGAATCCGGGAGCAACGGCGCAAGACACGGAACGGTTTCCAGCAGTTCCTAGGCCGAGCCGCTCTGGGAAAGCTCCTTGCGAGCGGCCGGAAGCAAGTACGCCAAAGGTGCATCCCGCAGCTGGGCTCAACGCCGCCGGCCGCGGAGACGATGTTTGCGTCATGCGCTCGGCGGCCCTGTCCAGCAATGCGAGGAAAGCAAGCGGTGCCCGAAGCCGGGTCCTACCGGATCCTGGCGGGCAGGCTGCATGGAATGGCGACTTTCAAGAGCGAAAATAACAACTGCTCGCCGCTCGGATTCCGTTCGGTTCACGGCGCTGGCCACAGGCCTGGAAGCGGCCAGCCCCGCGCCCCGAGCCTTCGTTAAACGCCGACGGCGCCCCGCATGATGCGGGGCGCCGTCGGCGGATCGCCGGACCTATTTGCGCCCGACGAACCAATCCTGCAGCTTGTCGATGCGCGCCTGCAGCTGGTCCGCGGTCGCCTGCGGCACCGCCGGACCGCCGCATACGCTGCGCAGCTTGTTGTGCACCTGCCCATGCGGCACGCCGGTGCGCGAAGCCCAGGCCGAGACGTTCTTGGACAGCTTCGAGCGCAAGTCCATCATCCGCCGGTGGTCGCTGACCGGTTCGGGCTTCGTGGCCCCGCGCGAAATCTGCTTGTTCTGCTGCTCGCGCAGCAGCGCGGACACCTGCTCGGTATCCAAGAGGCCGGGAATCCCGAGGAAGCCGAGCTCCTCATCGCTGCCCAGCTCCGCACCGGTGCCGAATTCGCCGCCATCGAAGAGCACCCGGTCGAAGGAGGCCTGGGAATTCAGCGCCTCGAATTTGGCCTTGTTCAGCTCGTCGCTGGCTTTCTCCTCGCGATTCGCCTCTTCGAGGAACGCGTCGTCCAGTCCGTCTTCGAGCTTCTCCCCTTCGCGGTCCAGCGCGTGGTCGCGTTCGATCTCCATCTCGTTGGCCAGCGCCATCAGCACCGGCACCGAGGGCAGGAACACGCTGGCGACCTCGCCACGCTTTCGGCTGCGCACAAAACGCCCGACGGCCTGCGCGAAGAACAGCGGGGTCGAGGTGGAAGTGGCATACACGCCCACGCACAGCCGGGGCACGTCCACACCCTCGGACACCATGCGCACCGCGACCATCCAGCGCGAATCCGAGGCGGCAAAATCGTCGATCTTCTGCGAGGCCTTCGGGTCATCCGAGAGGATGGTGGTGACCTTCTCGCCGCTGATCGCCTCCAGCTGGGTGGCATAACCGCGCGCGTCCTCATGGTCGGTGGCGATCACCAGGGCGCCGGCATCCTTCACGGTGCGCCGCACCTCGGAAAGCCGGCGATCCGCCGCACGCAGCACCGAAGGAATCCAGTCGCCGTGCGGGTCCAAGGCGGTGCGCCACGCATGCGCGGTGACATCCTTGGTGAATCCGGCGCCGAGCTCGGCTTCCATCTCCTCGCCGGCCGCGGTGCGCCAACGCATCGCCCCGGAATAGGCCATGAACAGCACCGGGCGCACCACGTGGTCCGCCAGCGCCTTGCCATAGCCGTAGGTGTAATCCGCCTTCGAGCGGCGGATGCCATCTCCCTCGTCCACATACTGCACGAAGGGAATCGGCGCCGCGTCCGAGCGGAACGGAGTACCGGTCAGCGCCAGCCGGCGGGTGGCCGGCTCGAAGGCCTCGCGAATGCCATCGCCCCAGGAGAGCGCGTCGCCTGCGTGGTGCACCTCGTCCATCACGACCAGCGTGCGCGCGCCTTCGGTTTTCGCCCGGTGCACCGCTGGCTTCTGCGCCACCTGCGCATAGGTCACCACGACGCCCAAGTAGTGCGAGCCGTGCCGCCCATCGGAGTTCTTGTAGTTCGGATCCAGCGCGATTCCCACACGTGCCGCGGCATCGGCCCACTGCTTTTTCAGGTGGTCCGTGGGCGCGACGACGATCATCCGGTTGATCTTGCCCGAATCGACCAGCACCTTCGCCAGGCGCAGCGCGAAGGTAGTTTTACCCGCACCGGGGGTCGCCACGGCCATGAAGTCCCGTGGTTCGGCGTCAAAGTATTTTGCCAGCGCCTCGGCCTGCCAGGCACGAAGCTTCGGCCCGGTTCCCCAGGCAGCCCGTTCCGGGTATGCCGGAGGGAGCTTGTCTTCCAGCGGAAGCTTGTCACCAAAATCAAAAAGTGTCTCGGTCATTTACCTTTTCCCGATGGTTCCTGCTGGTTGTCCCGCTACTTAACCCATCATGGATTCGTAGATTTCCTTGCATTCGGGGCAGACCGGGAACTTCTTCGGGTCACGGCCCGGCGTCCACACCTTGCCGCACAGCGCGATCACCGGCTCGCCGGACAACGCCGACTCCATGATCTTTTCCTTCTGCACATAGTGCGCAAAGCGCTCATGATCGCCGGCCTCGACGCCATGCGTCGTCTCCGTGCGTTCGATCGTTGATGTTCCACCACGGGTTTCTTCAGACTGTTCCACCATGCCACCAATTCTAGTACGCCACGGCCCAGCACGGCACCCTCGGCGATGGGAGCTTGTCCACACCGCCATCCCCTTGACTCGTCCGCTGCCCCGGCAGGACGCGCATGAATACCCGCACAACCAGCACATTTATCCTCCGCCGCCGCCGTCCTGCCCCGACGGGCTCAAGTCATTTCAAACCTCCGATGCCACCGGGTGTGTCTGCGCAGCCTAATTGCGCGGAGGCTTATCCACAGTCCGCGCTCCGCACGCTCACCTCCGTTTGTCCGGGCGCATACTCGAACCCATGAACACCACCGCCCTCGGGGACACCCTCAGCCAGCTGGACCGGGAGCTCACCGAGCTCACCGGCCCGGGCTTGTCCCCGAGCCTGGCGGGCACCGACCTGCGGGCCCTGTTCACCGGCACCACACAGCTGCTCACCACCCTGCGCGAACACCTGGCCGGCACCGAGGACCCGCGCCTGGCCCTGGAACTGGCTTCTGCCGGACAGTCGCTGGCCGATGAAGCCGCCCGCATGCGCGTGGCCGCCGCGGACCGGATCGCGGCCACCAACGCCCACACCCTCCACCCGGACGAACTGGACGCGCTGCGTACCACCGGAGCCGACACCAGCCGGGACGCGCAGCGCTGCACCGGGCGGCCCAGCTTCCTGGACCCTGCCGCCCTCTTAGCCTCTTGGCTGTACCTGGCCTACACCGAAGCAGCCGCCCTTGTCCAGGATGCGAGTGATCTCATTGGCCGCCGGGACCCGGCAGGCCAGTCGGTCCCGCCGCGCTTCACCCACCTCGGTGCGCTGTTCACTAGCCCGGATCCCGCCAGAGCCCCGGTGCTGCATCCGTCCCTCGTGCAGGAGACCAGCCGCAAGCTGGCTAAACGCGAACCGAAGGATCTGACCTTCGAAGGCATCGGCACCGAGGCGACACTGCGCCATGCTGATGGGCGGGCGGTGGAGGAACACGCCGCCGAGGTGCTGCGCGGGGCGCAGAGCGTGAAGGAAGCCGAGAAGCACGTGACGCAGCTGATCAGCAGCGCCGCCACCACTGCGGGTACCGCGACGAAAGCGTCGGTGCGGCGCGGGTTGTATGCGTTGCCGGTGCGCAATGCGCTGAGCCGGGAGTTCCTCTTGCGGGTGAGCACGCTGGAGGGAGAGGTGCTCGATTCGTTGATCGCGCAGGCCAATAATCCGCGCACCCGGGTGGGGCAGGCGGTGCGCACGAACCCCGGAGACCCTGCGCCGTCCCACGACGAAGCAGAAGCATCCGAGGCCATCGAGACGACCAGCAGCGAACAAAACGGCACCGACGAGGATGAAGACGCTGCGTCGGCCGTGGATCCGAGCATTCTCGAACCGGCCGTACCGGAAGCCACCACCGAACCAAACACCGCGAGTTCGGGCCTCCCGGATTTCCTTCCCGAAGGCGTGGGCAACGAAGCACGCTGGGACCCCGAAGAGACCGAAACCATCGCGACCGTGCCCGAGCGGGCGTTGAACGCGCTGCTGGACATCCTCACCACCACCACTGCTGGTGGAGGGTCGCGGATCCGGCCGGAGGTGATCGTGCATCTGAAGTTGGAGAACCTGCAGGATTTGGCCGCCGGGGATGCGCGGACCGCGCACGGGGTGCATCTGCCGCCCGGCGAGCTGAGACGGCTCTTGTGCGAGGCCGAGATCATACCGGCGGTGTTCAATTCGAAGAGCGAACTGCTCGATTATGGCCGAGCCCAACGCATCGTGCCGGAGAAGCTCAAGCGGGCGGTGCTGGCCCGCGATGGCGGGTGCATTGTGCCTGGCTGCACCGAGCCGCCGGAGAAGGTGGAATTCCACCATATTGATCCGTGGTGGAAGGGCGGGGAGACGAAACTGGGCAATTTGGGGGCTTTGTGCCGGGGTGCGCATATGGATGCCGATGCGGGGCGGATCCAGGTGGTGCTGGTGGATGGGCTGCCGCATGTGATTTTGCCGAAGCATGTTGATCCGGAGCAGCAGCCGCGGCGTAATACGTATTGGGACTAGCCACTGGTGAGCGGGAGAACTCCGCCCACGACCGTGACCGCGCAAGGCGCAGGAGACCAGGGCATCAATTCGGTTAGTTCGTGAGTTAAGACAACGCCCGCATCAACCGGGTCGGAGAAAATCCGACCCGGTTGATGCGGGCGTTGCAGGGTTTGCTGTCTAGCGGTTGACCAGCACCGCTTGCATCAGCTCCGGCTGACGCGCGTCCATGGTCTTGCCACCAATCTTGATCCCAAGGAACAGCATGATGGAACCGGTGATCAGGCCGACCGCGACGGTAATGTATCCGGCCAGCATCGATTGAGTCACCCAACCGAAGATATATGGCACTAGCGTTGGAATCAGCAGCACACCCATGATGCCAAAGGTCGCCAGCTGAGTCAGCGCCACGCGGGCACCATTGCCTGGCGGAGTCTTCATCGGATTGTCCCCAGGCAGCGGCACCGCGTAGGTGTACCGCGCCGAAGCGATCGAGGCGACGCCCAACGCAATCAGGAACGCTCCTATGGACATTCCCAGATCGCCGGGAATACGCCACGGCTGACCGGTCAGCGTGGCCGGCAAGACCGCGGCCAGGATCAGCGGCACGATGACCAGTGCGAAGCACGCCAGCACGCGGCCCAAACGATCGTCCTTGCCCGTCACACCGGTCAGCACATGCAGCGCAAAGGCGGTGTTGTCATAGGAGACATCCGCGGAGATCGAGAAACCCATCAAAATGCCGATCAACGGACCGAGCAGCAGCATCATGGAGTAGTTTCCCGTGGTTCCGCTGGCAAAGTAGAAGATGATCGGGAGCATCGGCACCATGATCACGCTCAACGCATAGCGCGGGTCTTTGAACCAATAGGTCAGGGCGCGCGCGGCCACCGCGCCGCTGGGCGTAGCCGGGGTGATTTTGAAGAACCCCAATCCCTTCGCGCTCGATGCACGCTGCGCGGCCGGCGGAGTGACCGTGGCCTTGCCGGTGGCTCGGGTCAGCAAGAGATACAGCCCGGCCAGGTAGACCAGCGCCAACGCAAGGTGCAGCCCCAAGGCCGCGAACTGACCGGTGGCAAAGTCATTTGGCACGGCTGCAAAGGCACCGAGCGGGGTGAACGCAAGGACCTTGGTGGCGGGGATCAGCAGGTCGAAGATCGATTCGACGTTGGTGGCGATCGTGGTGATGATCGGGCCCAGGCTGATCAACAGCAAGAACAGCACACCGAAAGACAGCTCGCGGAAACGGCGCTTGGCGCGCAGCGCGGTGGCCATGATCGTCAGGTACTGGCAGAGCAGAATCGCCATCACCCAGGTGCCGATCGCACAGAGCAGCCCAACGATGAGCGCCAATGGATCCAGTCGCCAGATCGTGGAAAAGCCCAGCACCGCAAGCATCGTCAGAAAGGCCGGAACCGAGATGAACCCGGCGAGGATCAGCCCGCGGGCCAAGGTCTTGGCCTCGATGCCGAAGTGGACGAAGCGCTGTGGCTCCAGGGTCAGGTCCACACCGGTGATCATCGGCGGGATCACCGCCCAACCGAGCACAATCACCGAACCGACCAGCACGCTCACCCAGCCGCGCGCCTCTAAGTTGTCGGCGCTAAACCACATGGCCAGCGACAGCATCACCACCATGCCCAGCGCGTAAAGCCCACCGATGATCACGCCCGCCAGCTGCCACGGGCTGCGCTTGAAGCCGTTGGCCAGTAGCCGCAGCTTCAGCTTTAGGATGTACGCAACCATGACAGCCCTTCACTTGTGCCACGGCCGCCGACCAGATCGACGAAGCGGTCCTCCAAGGACATCCCGTCGCGTACCTCGTCCACCGTGCCCGAGGCCTTGAGCACGCCGCCGTCGATGACCGCCACATGCGAGCACATGCGCTGGACCAGGTCCATCACGTGCGAAGAAACGATCACGGTGCCGCCGAAGGCGACGTAGTCGTTGAGGATGTCGCGGATATTCGCCGCGGAAACCGGGTCCACCGCTTCGAAGGGCTCATCGAGCACCAGCAGCTTCGGCGAGTGGATCATCGCGGTCGCTAGCGAAATCTTCTTGGTCATGCCCGCGGAGTAGTCCACGACGAGTTTGTCGCCGTCCGCGCTCAAATCCATCACGCGCAGCAGGTCTTCGGTGCGCGTGGTGACCTCCTCGCGGTCCATGCCGCGCAGCAGGCCGGCGTAGGTCACCAGCTGCCGGCCGGTCAGCCGGTCGAATTGGCGCACCCCGTCGGCGAGCACGCCCAGGGTCCGCTTGGCGGTGTGCGGCTCCGCCCAGATGTCCACCCCGTTGACCAGCGCGCTGCCCTGATCCGGGCGCAGCAGTCCGGTCGCCATTGAAAGCATCGTCGTTTTGCCTGCACCATTGGGTCCGACTAGTCCATAGAAGGACTTGGCGGGCACCTGGAGGCTGACATTGTTCACCGCCACCTTGTCACCAAATTGCTTGGCAAGGTTCCTTATTTCGAGCGCCATGCTATTCATGTGTCGAGAATATCAACCTGCCAAGTCAAGACGCATCATCCTTTGGAGTTAATCTCGTAGCCCAGGCCCGTGGTAGGAGCATCCGGGCAGAATAAAACGGCCCACTTTCATCGCCTGAGCAATGAAAGTGGGCCGTCATGGGCTGCGGGTGCTTAGAACAGCACGCGGGCCAGCTTCTGGCGCGATGCCGCCACGCGCGGATCCGCGTTGCCGATCACCGCGTAGAGCTCGATCAGCCGGCGGCGGATCCGTTCGCGGTCTTCATCGGCCAACCGCGAGATCAGCGAGACCAGCCGGGCGAAGGCGTCTTCCACATGTCCGCCGACCAGGTCCAGATCCGCAACGTTCAGCTGCGCGGTGAGATCATCCGGGTTTTCTGCCGCGGCGGCTCGCGCCTCGTTCAGCTCCAGGGCCTGCGTGCGGGAGAGCAAACGCACCTGGTAGACGCCGACCTGGGCGTCCTGATCGTTGGGCTTTTCGTTGAGCGCCTCAAGGTAGGCTGCCTCGGCGGCGGCGTAGTCACCGGCGTCGATCGCATCCACCGCCTTTTGGTGCAGCGGCGGCAATGGCTGCTCTTCGCTTCCGCCGGAGAAGGCCGGAACGCTCCCGGCCAAGCCCTGCTGCACGCCCAGTTCGGCCAGCTGGTTGAGCACCTGGTCGATCTGCTCGGCAGCTGCCGGGCCTTGGAAGAGCGGGACCGGCTGGCCGTTGACCAACGCGATCACCATCGGGATCTGCTCCGCCTTGAACGCTTGGGCGATATTCGGGTACTTCTCCGCGTCCACCAGGCCGAGCACCATCTTGCCAGCGCGGCGATCCACGAGGGTTTTCAGCGCGGCGTCGAGGTCTGCGGAGACCTGCACCCGAGGCGAACCCAGGGAGACGATCGCCGGCACCTGCTGGGAGAGCCCGACAAACTGCTGGAATGCGGCCTCGTCCAGGGTCAGCGTCCAGCTAGCCGCCGCGCCGGGTGCGTTCTCCTCGGTGGCCTGCGGGCCGTGGGCGGCCAGGGAGCCTAAATCGATGGCTCCGCGCGCCGAGGGAATATGTGGTTCGGTCATTAGTTCTCCTCCGCCTGCTTGACGCTCAGCAACACTACCTCGCTGGCGACAAGCTGAATCTTGTCGTCATTGCCGGACGCTGGGATGTACATCATCACCGGTTCGGCGTACGTGATCTCTACGTTACCGGTAGAGGTGCTCGATCCAAGCAACTTCTTGGTCAGCTCGTCGGCGCTCTCCAGCGGATCTGCATCCTCGGTGCGCTCGAATACTGCCTTCTGGTTCAGCCGGCCGGTGACGATCGCACCGCCATCGGGGGTGGAGATCACCTGCGTGTCCTTCTTGTTGACCGAGCGCGAGTACTTCACATTCGCCTCGTTGGCTTCTTCCTTTTCCTTCTTCTGCCCCGAGTGGATCGCCTTGATGAATTCGGATTCCGCGAAGTTGCCCTTGTGCTTGGACTTCTCGTTGGTCAACACGTCCGCGAGCTGATCGAGCGCCTCTTCCGGCTTGACCTTCAGCCCTTCGGCATTGCTGCCCAGCTGCTGGATCGAGGGGTCGCCCACCGCGATGCCCGGGAAGGTCGAGTTCGGCAGCATCTGCGCGGCGAAGCTGACCTTGTAGTTTTCGCGAGCGCTGTCCTGCTTCAGGGTCAACGCCATCGGCAAGGTGGCCGGATCCGAGTCCTTTGCGGTCACCACCGAGATCACCCGCGGGAATTTCGCCTCGGAGCTATTTGGCACGGCGGCCGAGCGAATCACCGCGGTCTTCAGCGCCAGCGGCTTGGCGATCTTGATGTCGTCATTCAGGATGTCGTAGCGCTTGGTGCGCAGGTCCTTGAAGGCACCGGAGGTACGGGCATCCAGGTCCTTCTTCGTATTCTTCTCGTCGGCCTTGCCGATCTGCTTCTCCACGTCGCCCAGGATCCGCTGCAGCTGCTCCTCGGTGAGCACCGGGTAGCTATCGGGTTCGGCTTCCGCGGACGTCGATTCGTCGGCCGGCTTCGAGTCGTCGGCGGGCTTGGATTCCTCCGCTTTCTCCGATTCCTCGGATTTCGCGGAGTCCGATGCCTTGGCCGATTCGGCTGGCTTGTCTTCCGACGGTGCCATCGGCACGCTGACCCCGCCCACGGCCAAGGCGAGCACCGCGGCCATGGCCAGCGAGTTCTGCGTGGTCGAGCCGCCCTTGGCGCTCGGGGAGGCAGCTTCTCCGCGGCGTGCAGGCTTGGAAGGCTTGATCACGCGCATCAGCAGCAGGGCCACACCGAAGACGAGCAGCAGCGCGCCGATGATGATCAGCGGCAGCGCCCATGGCATGGCATCGTCGTTGGCATAGGTGACCGAAATATCGGTTGGCGCCGCCTTGGTGCCATCGGCGGCCAGCAGCAGCGACCAGTCGCCGTTATCCGGCGCGGTCCAGCGGTAGGTCATCGTGCCATCGGCCTTCTGTGAGTCGAAGAACAGGTCATCGCCAGCCGGGTTCGGGGTCTTCTTCTCCCCGTCGATCAGTTCGGCGACCAGCTGGTGGTTTTCGCGGTCCACGCCGGTCAGCTCGACATGGGAGGCGTTGTCGACCCACGCCTCGACGTCGTAGCTGCGCGCCAGCGAGGCGGTGAACTCGCCGTCTCCGCTGATCACCAGCTCCACCGGTTCGGCATTGGCATTCTGCACCGACGGTTGGATAACCGTCAGCGGCGCCTCGGATTCAAATTCTGGCATGCTTGCGGTGACCGTTTCGGGCGGAGCCCAAAAGGTCTTCTGTCCGATCCCTACCACCAGGGCAACGGCCCCAAGCAGGATCGCGATCACGGAGATAACTTTTCGCACGACTTCACCTATTCGCCAACGGTCACAGCTGTTCTTTCACAAGTCTAACGAGTCCATCGCCCCAATGGTTCCGCGATCTACCTGTGAAGTGGCTCAAATGACCATGTCGGAGTGTCATAGAGCACTTTCAGAACCCATTCCGGCGGTATGCTCGGTGCCATGGAGAGTAATCAGCCGCCCAATGAACTTCCGGACCCGGCAACCAACCCCGCGCACCCCTCCGCCACCGAGCCGTCCGCCGGGCAGCCCGAGCAGGGTTCCACCGAGCCCGAATCCCCCACCGCGCAGTGGGCGCGCCGGCTTTCCGCCAAGGTGAACGCACTGCTGAAGTCCCCGCGCCGCCCCAACGCGTTCGGTGAGCTCCCGGAGGCCACTGATCAGGGGACCCCCGAGCCGATCCCCGCCCTGCACCCGATCTCCATGGGCTTCTTGGGCACCATCGGCGTGGGAATGGCGCTGGCCGGCTACTACCTGCTGACCAATGTCGGCTCGCTGATCACCTGGATTGCGATCGCCCTGTTCATCGCCCTGGGACTGGACCCGGTGGTGCGGTTCCTGATGCGCCGCGGGTTGAACCGGCCGCTGGCGGTCACCTCCACAATGGTCGGGTTGCTGGCAATCTTCGCGGGGTTCATGGCGCTGATCATCCCGACGCTGGTCACGCAGATCACCCAATTCATCTCCCGCGCCCCGGAAATCACCGACAACTTCCTCAACAGCCAGTGGGTCAGGCAGATCGATGCGCAGTATGCGCTCTCGGCGCGCGTTAATACCGAGGTGCAGCGCTTCTTCGGCGATTCCGGCGCGGTCACCAACGTGTTCGGCGGCGTGCTGGGCGTCTCCCAGACGGTGGCCCAGTCGATGTTCGGCGTACTGATCGTGCTGGTCCTGGCGATCTACTTCCTCGCCTCGCTGCCGGGCATGATGTCGTTTTCGATGCGCCTGGTCCCGCGTTCCAAGCGGACGCGCGCCAGCGAAATCGCTACCCGCATCACCCGCTCGGTGGGCAACTACGTCATGGGCCAGGCCTCGGTGGCGGTGCTCAACGCGCTCGTCGCGCTGGCGCTGATGACCCTGCTGGAGGTCCCCTTCGCGGCGTTGCTGACCTTGCTGGTCGCGATGCTGGCCTTCATTCCGCTGGTCGGCGCGGTGATCGCCGGGGTGCTGGTCACCCTAGTCACCCTCACCCTGGGCTGGCAGACGGCGCTGATCTACGCGGTCTGCTACTTCGGCTACCTGCAGCTGGAGGCCTACTTCGTCTCCCCGCGCATAATGAACAAGGCCGTCGCGGTGCCCGGGGCCGTCGCGGTGATCTCGGTGATCGCCGGCGGCACGCTGGTGGGGATCACCGGGGCGCTGATGGCCATCCCGGTCGCCGCCTCGGCGATGATCCTGCTGCGCGAGGTGTTCATCGCCCGCCAGGACCGGCTCTAGTAGCGGTAGGAGCGCGATTCCCAGCAGTTCGGATGCCAGTGCCGGCGATTCGCCGCGGCCGCATCGTCCCCGGACCAATGATCGGCCCGCCAGGTCACCAGGTGCGCCACGCCCGGGGTGATCATTCGATGGCAGCCCGGGCAGGTGTAGGTTTTCACCGCGTTCAGCGGGGACACCTTGCGCACATGCCATTGCCCGTCCGGGGCATCCTGCAGGCGCACCACCCCATAGCGGGCGCGCTGCATCCAATCTTCGTCATTGCCCTGCGGCGCGCTGGACCGCGAACGAGCATTCGGTGCGGATCCTGGTTTGCGGCGCGGGCGGTTCGAACGTGGCATGCCTTTAATCATGCCGTATCGCGCACCGGCGGCACGAACCGGTAAAGTAGGTCGGGTGCGTTTAGTGGTTGCAAAGTGTTCAGTAGATTACGAGGGCCGTCTTCGAGCCCACCTCCCCCTAGCTACCCGGCTGATCATGGTCAAGGCCGATGGTTCGGTGCTGATCCATTCCGACGGCGGCAGTTACAAGCCGTTGAACTGGATGAATCCGCCGCTGGTATTACGTGAGGCGAGTCCCGATGAGGACGCCGCCGCCCTCGGCGCGCTCAGCGTCTGGCATGTGACCAGCGCGAAGACCGATGACAAGTTGACCATCAGCTTCCATTCGATCGAGCACGATTCGGCTCATGAGCTCGGCGTGGACCCGGGGCTGATCAAGGACGGCGTGGAGGCCGATCTGCAGCGCCTGCTGGCGGAGCAGATCGGGCTGCTCGGCGACGGTCACCGGCTGGTGCGCCGCGAGTACATGACCGCCATCGGCCCGGTGGACATCCTGGCGCGCGATTCCTCCGGCGCCGCGGTGGCGGTGGAACTCAAACGCCGCGGAGACATCGACGGTGTCGAGCAGCTCACCCGCTACCTGGAGCTGCTCAACCGCGATCCGCTGCTCAAACCGGTCACCGGAGTGTTCGCCGCACAGCAGATCAAGCCGCAGGCCCGCACCCTGGCCGAGGACCGCGGGATCCGCTGCCTGACCCTGGATTACGATGCAATGCGCGGAGTCGATGACTCTGCGGGCAGACTCTTCTAAGCTAGGTACATGAATACCGCTTCGCGTTACGCCATTTTCGCCACTCTCGTCTCCGATGGACAGGAAGTCAGCGATGGCGTGCTGGCCATCGAGGACGATCGAATCCGTTTCGCGGGCAACCGCGACGACTGGCTCGCCCTGCCCGAGGCGGAAGAATTCACCGACTATCCGGTGCCCGAAGGCACCATCCTCATCCCCGGGCTGATCGACCTGCACTGCCACGGGGCCCTCGGCGCCGATTTCGCCGCCCCGGAACACGGGCCGGTCACCGACGCCCTGGAGTACCTGCACCGCGCCGGCACCACCACCCTGCTCGCCTCGCTGGTCACCGCCGAGCAGGGCGAGATGACCCGGGCGGCCGAAATTCTGGCCGAATTCGCCGAGGCGGGCCAGATCGCCGGCATCCACGCCGAAGGCCCCTTCCTTTCAGCGGCGCGCTGCGGGGCGCAAGATCCGCGCTACCTCACCGACCCGGACCCCGAATTTGTCGAAGAGCTCGTGGCCGCCAGCCGCGGCCAGCTGCGCACCATGACCTACGCCCCGGAGCTGGCCGGCTGCGAGGAGCTGATCGAACAGCTGGTGATCCTCGGCGTCGTGCCCTCCCTAGGGCACACGAACGCGAGCGCCGAGGTCACCGCCGCATCCCTGCGCTACGCCCGCGACCAGCTGAGCAACGCCGGGGTGGACGGCTTCACCGAGAAGCCCACCGTCACCCACCTGTTCAACGGCATGCCTCCGCTGCATCACCGTGAGCCCGGTCCGGTGGCCGCCTGCCTGGAGGAGGCCTCGCGCGGCAACGCCTTCGTGGAACTCATCGCCGATGATGTGCACCTGTCCCCCGATACGGTCCGCCTGGTGTTCAACCTGATCGGCGGGCGCCATGTGGTGCTGGTCAGCGATTCGATGGCCGCCACGGGGCTGAGCGACGGGCACTACTCGCTGGGCCCGGCGCAGGTTGAGGTCAAGGATTCGCAGGCCCGCCTGGCCGACGGTTCGCTGGCCGGTGGCACCAGCACCCTGCTTGAGGTGCTGCGCTGCACGGTCGACGCGGGCATCCCGCTGACCCGGGCCATCGAGTCCGCCACCTCCATCCCCGCCGCGCTGATCGGCCTGGCCGACGAGGTCGGCAGCCTGCACTATGGCTTCTGCGCCGACGTGGTGATGCTTGACGCGAAGCTGCAGCTGCAGCAGGTGATCCGCAACGGGCAGGTCCTCTAGCCCGCATCCGGTTTAAACAGCGCATCCCGCCGTGTCCACCCAATGGGTGGACACGGCGGGATGCGTTTTTGCGGCGCTGGCTCAGATTTGCCAGCTGCCGGCGATCGGCCCGGCTTCAAGCCAGGCGGAGAAACCCGTGTAGTCGCGGTAGTCCATCGCCAGCAGCTGCTCTTCGCCCGATTGGGTGAGCTGCACGATGACGAACCCCGGAGGAATCTGCATCGCTTCATCCTCGCTGGGCCGACGCCAACCGTTCATTTCTAATCCGCGGCGCTGCAGCACGTAGCTGGGCACCGGGGAGACAGAGAAAAACCGCAACAGGTCCAGATGTCCCCCGCCGTAGCGGCCGATCGCCATCATCCAGCGGCCCTTGGGCGTGCGGATGGAGGCGTCGAAGGTGCCCAGGGTGCGCCGCAATTGAATGCGGCGCACACCCATGGCACCGAAGAACAACACGATGCAGGTTAATACCAGCAGCGCTATCAGAACTGGTGCGGTTATCTCGATCAATTCAATGCCTACGCTGCGGTACCAATCACAGCGTTATCGGCGACGATCACTACGCGATCCGAATCGACGGAGCAGAAGCCACCGTCGATCTGCACCGAGAAGCGCGCTTCGGAAACTGGATCGATTTCCAGATCCCCAGCGGCAAGCACCGACAGCATCGGAACGTGACCGGGCAGAACGCCGATCTCGCCGTCAACCGAACGTGCCTTGACCAGCTTCGCAGCGCCGGACCACACGAAGTGGTCCGCCGCAACGATTTCGACCTGAAGTTCGGCCATGGTTAGCTGGCCTTCTGGATTTCGGCCCACTGGCGCTCGACGTCATCAAGACCGCCGATGTTGAAGAACGCCTGCTCTGCGATGTGGTCCAAGTCGCCATCGCAAATGGCCGTGAAGCCTTCGATGGTGTCCTTGATTTCAACGGTCGAACCCTCAACACCGGTGAACTGCTTTGCGGTGTAGGTGTTCTGCGACAGGAACTGCTGGATGCGGCGTGCACGCGACACGACGATCTTGTCCTCTTCGCCCAGTTCGTCAATGCCGAGGATCGCGATGATGTCCTGCAGTTCCTTGTTCTTCTGCAGAATAGCCTTCACGCGGATGGCAGTGTCGTAGTGCGCCTGACCGATGTACTGCGGATCCAGGATTCGCGAGGTCGAGGTCAGCGGATCGATCGCCGGGTACAGACCACGCGACGCGATTTCACGCGACAGTTCGGTGGTTGCATCCAAGTGAGCGAAGGTTGCCGCTGGAGCCGGGTCGGTGTAGTCATCGGCCGGGACGTAGACGGCCTGCATCGAGGTGATCGAGCGGCCCTTCGTCGAGGTGATGCGTTCCTGCAGCAGGCCCATCTCATCGGCCAAGTTCGGCTGGTAACCCACGGCCGAAGGCATGCGGCCCAACAGGGTCGACACCTCGGAACCGGCCTGGGTGAAGCGGAAGATGTTGTCGATGAACAGCAGCACGTCCTGGTTCTGCACATCGCGGAAGTACTCCGCCATGGTCAGTGCCGACAGTGCCACGCGCAAGCGAGTTCCAGGTGGCTCATCCATCTGGCCGAACACCAGGGCGGTGTCCTTCAGAACGTTGGCTTCTTCCATTTCGACCCAGAGGTCGTTGCCTTCACGGGTGCGCTCGCCCACACCGGCGAATACCGAGGTACCGCCGAAGTTACGTGCCACACGGGTGATCATTTCCTGGATCAGCACGGTCTTACCCACACCTGCGCCACCGAACAGACCAATCTTGCCACCCTTGATGTACGGGGTGAGAAGGTCGATCGACTTGATGCCGGTTTCCAGCATCTCGGTCGAGCCCTCAAGGTCTGCGAACTTAGGTGGCTGGCGGTGGATTGGCCAGCGCTCGGTGACCTGGATCTCCGAGTTGTCAACGTCCAGGGCTTCGCCCAAAACGTTGAAGATGTGGCCCTTGACGCCGTCGCCAACAGGGACGGAAATCGAAGCGCCGGTGTCGATTACCTGGGTACCGCGTACCAGGCCGTCAGTGGCCTGGAGGGATACCGCGCGGACCATGTTGTCGCCGAGGTGCTGGCTGGTCTCGAAGGTAATGGTCTTGGTTACACCGGCGAGGGTTAGCTCGGCGGTGAGGGCGTTGTAGATTGAAGGCAGTGCATCGGCAGGGAACTCGACGTCCACGACCGGGCCAATCACGCGGGCAATACGACCGGTGGCCCCTGCGGTAACCTGCTCGTTGAGTTGGGCAGTCATCTTTCTCACTTCTTGTCTGGTCGGAGTTTCGAAATTTAGCTGTTCAGCGCGTCTGCGCCGGCAATAATTTCCGAAAGCTCCTGGGTGATTTCAGCCTGACGGGCATTGTTGAGCAATCGCTTGTACTTCTTGATTAGTTCGCCAGCGTTGTCGCCAGCAGCCTTCATCGCACGCTGACGAGCAGCGAGCTCCGAGGCTGCGGACTGCAGCTGGGCGTTGAACAATCGCGAATCGATGTACCGCGGAAGCAGCGCGTCAAGCACTTCCTCCGGCGATGGCTCAAATTCGTACAGTGGCAACAACTCGTCGGTTGGCGTCTCGGTCTCATCCTCGACTACCTCCAACGGCAACAGACGGATGACCGTCGGTTCCTGCGTGACCATCGACTTGAACTGGGTGTATACGACGTGGATCTCCTCCACACCGCCCTGCTCGTAATCGGTAGCGAAGTCCTCTAGGAGGATTTCGCGCAGCTCGCGTGCGGTTTCGAAACGCGGGGAATCGGTGTCCCCGGTCCACACTCGGGCGTACTCGCGCGAACGGAAATCGAAGTAAGCCTGAGCCTTGCGGCCGACCAAATAGGTCTTGACTTCCTTGCCTTCCTCACGCAGGAGTTCCACGAGATGCTCTGCCTGCTTCAGAACGCTGGCGGAGTAGGACCCGGCGAGGCCTCGGTCCGACGTCATAACCAAGACCGCGGCGCGGCGAACCTGCGCCGGCTCGGTGGTCAATGGGTGATCGACATCGGCCTGGGACGCGACGGCGGTTACTGCACGGGTAATCGCATTGGCATACGGCAATGAAGCCGAAACACGCGCACGTGCCTTGCCGATGCGGGATGCAGCGATCAGTTCCATCGCCTTGAAGATCTTGCGCATCGACGAAGTCGAACCGATCTTCTGGCGGTAGACCCGAATCTGGGCTCCCATGTGTGTCCTTTCCTTAATCCTTACGATCGGGGCGTGGCGCCGCTAGCAGCGCCCCACCCCTGCGTAAAGAAAATGTCAGCGCTTCTGCTTGACGATCTTTTCCTGGTCGACGGACTCGGCGTTCAGAGCGTCATGCTCTTCGTGGCCGGCTGCAACCAGCTGGTCATCGCCTTCACCGAAGAAGCCAGCCTTGAAGTCGACGACGGCAGCCTTCATGGCTTCCACGGTCTCGTTCTCCAGCTTGCCAGTCTGGCCGATAACGGTCAGCACCTGAGTGCGGTGACGCAGGTAATCGATGAACTCGGTTTCGAAGCGGCGGACGTCTTCCACTGGAACATCGTCCAGGTAGCCGTTGGTGCCGGCCCAAACCGATACAACCTGATCTTCCACGGCGTACGGCTGGTACTGGCCCTGCTTGAGCAGTTCCATCAGACGTGCACCACGGGTGAGCTGCTGCTTGGAAGCGGCGTCCAGGTCCGAAGCGAACATGGCGAAGGCCGCCATGTCGCGGTACTGGGCCAATTCGAGCTTCAGCGTACCGGAGACCTTCTTCATGGCCTTGACCTGCGCCGAACCACCCACGCGGGATACGGAGATACCCACGTCGACGGCTGGACGCTGGTTGGCGTTGAACAGGTCCGACTGCAAGAAGATCTGACCGTCGGTGATCGAGATCACGTTGGTCGGGATGAACGCGCCCACGTCGTTTGCCTTGGTCTCGATGATCGGCAGACCGGTCATCGAACCTGCACCGAGTTCGTCGGAGAGCTTGGCACAACGCTCAAGCAGGCGGGAGTGTAGGTAGAACACGTCGCCTGGGTAGGCTTCGCGTCCTGGTGGACGGCGCAGCAACAGCGACACGGCGCGGTATGCTTCAGCCTGCTTGGACAGATCGTCAAAGACGACCAGCACGTGCTTGCCACCGTACATCCAGTGCTGGCCGATGGCCGAGCCTGCGTATGGGGCGAGGTACTTGAAGCCAGCTGGGTCGGATGCCGGGGAGGCCACGATGGTGGTGTACTCCAAAGCGCCCTGCTCTTCGAGGGTCTGACGTACGGCAGCGATGGTCGATGCCTTCTGTCCAACCGCTACGTAGATGCAGCGAACCTGCTTGGTCTCGTCGCCGGAGGCCCAGTTGGCGCGCTGGTTCAAGATGGTGTCAACCGCGATAGCGGTCTTACCGGTCTGGCGGTCACCAATGATCAGCTGACGCTGGCCACGGCCGATCGGGATCATGGCGTCGATAGCCTTCAGACCGGTCTGCATTGGCTCGTGCACGCTCTTGCGCTGGGTGACGCCTGGTGCCTGGAGTTCCAGTGCACGGCGGCTCTCGGCCTCGATTGGGCCCAGGTTATCCATTGGCTCACCCAATGGGTCAACCACGCGGCCCAGGAAGGCGTCGCCTACTGGAACCGAAAGGATCTCGCCGGTGCGCTCAACCTTCTGGCCCTCTTCGATGCCGGTGAAGTCACCAAGCACGACAACACCGATTTCGCGGGTGTCAAGGTTCTGGGCCAGGCCCAGAGTTCCGTCTTCGAACTTGAGCAACTCGTTGGCCATGACGGAAGGAAGACCCTCCACCTTGGCGATGCCGTCGCTCGCGCTGACGACGCGTCCCACCTCGGTACGCTCTGCCTTACCCGGTTCGTAGGAAGTAGCGAACTCGTTTAGGGCATTACGGACGTCGTCGGCATTGATGGTCAAATCGGCCATCTGCAGTCCCTGCTCTCCTAAATTGTGATCCGTAGAAAAAGATTACGAATCGAATATGAATGAAGTCTGTTGTGGTCCTGGTTAGCTAGGACTTCGATGCGGGGATCGCTCCCCCACCGAAAATTCCTAGCTAGCCAGTGCGCGGCGCAAATCGGCCACGCGTGATGCCACGGAAGCGTCGACAACTTCGTCGCCAACCTTGACCACCAATCCGCCGACCAACTTTGGGTCGATGGAGGTGTTGAGGTTCAGCTCGCGAGCGTAGAACTTGTTCAAGCCCTGCTGAAGTCGCTGAAGCTGAGTCTCGGAAAGCTGGACAGAGCTGGTCACCGTAGCGATCCAGCGCTGCTGGCGCTTGGCCACCAACTCAACGAAACGTTCCACCAAGGCCATTGGCTTGAGCCCACGAGGAGCTGCCACCGCTTGCTGGATCAATACCTTCGAGGTTCGCGACGCGTTAGGCACGAGCTTGAGCGCCAGGGCGCTCTTTGCTTCGGCTGGGGCCTGCGCCTCATCCAACGCACGCTGTAGTTCATGGTTAGAACGAACTACCTCGATGAAGGAGAACAGATCCTGCTCCAGCTTGGCCAGCCCCGAAGCGCCGTCCTGCTGCTCTGCCACCGCGGTGACCGCGGTGACTGCCAGCGTTTCGAGCGCATCGCTAATGTCGCGTTCCGAGCTCCAGCGGTACGAAGCCAACTCTGCGACGATTGCTTCGGCGTCAGCCGAAACCTTTCCGCGCAACAGCTGGGCCAGAAGGCCTGCCTTAGCGGCAGCTTCACGTGCTGGATCAGTCAATGCGCGGCGAAGACCGGCATTTGCATCCAGTACTTCCAGGACCGCGAACAGATCCTTCGGCAGATCAACAGATGCCTGCGCCAGCTTTGGTTCCAAGAACTCCAAGGCCTTTGCCAATGACTCGCTCGATACACTTGCCATTAGTTCGATGCACCTGCATTCTGCTGAGCTTCCAAATCGGTCAGGAACGAATTAACCACGCGCTGTGCACGGGTATCGTCCTGCAGAGCTTCGTCAACAATCTTGCTTGCAAGCTCGGTGGCCAAAGAGCCAACATCGCTGCGAAGCGAAGCAAGGGCGCTGGTGCGCTCTGCTTCGATCTGACGCTGAGCCTGCTCGGTGATACGAGTAGCCTCATCGGTTGCTTTGGTCTTCAGATCGGCAAGGATCTGTGCACCTTCACTACGTGCTTCCTCACGGATGCGGTTAGCTTCGGTGCGCGCTTCCAGAAGCTGGGCCTTGTACTGAGCCAAGGTCTCCTCTGCTTCTTTCTGAGCGGCCTCAGCCTTCTCAAGTCCACCTTCGATCGCGGTGACGCGATCTTCATAGGACTGCTCAAACTTCGGAGCAATCACCTTGATGACGATGAAGAGCAATACCGCGAAGCCAACGCCCGTGACGAGAATCTCCCACGGGTTCGGCAACAGCGGGTTAACCGATTCGCCCGCAGCGAGGATGAATTCAGTGCTGTTCATTCTCACTATTCCTATCTACTAGTTTCCGCATGTGTGTACGCCTCGCAACAGTGGCGAGGCCACTACTACAGTCGCGAAAAGACTAGGCGCCGATAACGAAAGCGAAAACCAGGCCCAAAATTGCAAGTGCTTCGGCAAGTGCGAAGCCAAGCATTGCGATTGGCTGCAGGATGCGCTGAGCTTCTGGCTGACGTGCAACACCATTGATGTAAGCAGCGAAGATCAAGCCCACGCCAATTGCCGAACCGATTGCAGCCAGGCCGTAGCCGATCATATTCAGGGAGCCATGCAACATGTGATTATGTTCCTTTCAAGATACCGAACTTTTGCCGGTAGGTTGTGAGGTATTCCTTGAGCGACTCAAGGAAGATCTTTAGTGGTTAGAAGAAGTGTTGGCCTTAGTGGGCGTCGGCTTCAATTGCACCCTGGAGGTAGATCGCGGTAAGCAAGGCGAAAACGAACGCCTGCAGCACCATGATCAGCAGTTCCAGGAAGTACATTGCGACCGATCCGAGGATGACCAAGATGCCAAGACCATTCATAGCCAAGGAATCCTGAACAACGATCAGGTGACGTGCGCCGGCAGCTGCCAGCATCACGATCATGTGACCGGCCAGCATCGTTGCCATCAAACGCAGCGAGTGCGTCAGTGGGCGAACGATGAAGTTAGAGATGATTTCCAGTGGAATCATCAGTGGCATGATCCAGCCCGGAACACCGGATGGAACGACGGCCAACTTGAAGTAGCGAATACCATGATTCTTCAAACCCACGGCAATCCAGGTGCCGTAGATGATGATGGCCATCGCGTATGCAGAACCAGCGTGTGAGAACGATGGAATCTGCAGGAACGGAATTGCTCCGAAGAGGTTGTTCAGCAGGACGAAGAAGAAGGTCGCGAACAGCAGAGGAATCCAAGGACGGAAGTTCTTCTCACCAATGATGTCGCGGCCAATTCCGTTACGCACGAAGGCGTAGCCGGACTCGGCGAGGTACTGCGTCTTGCTTGGAACCAGCTTCGGGTTCTTGATGGCCGCGGTGAAGAACCAAGTAATGAGCACGATCGAAAGCACGATCATGAGCATCTGCTTGCCGAAACCGGTGCCGTACTCAACCATCCAAGGGAAAATATCTGGGAGGTGAGTATCGGATACGGATGGCGGAATGAATCCGCCTTCTTCTGAGGCCATTGGGAGCGCAAACGCGAACAACGCGCTGTCCTCTCTGCAGTAACGGTCACGGGCAAAAGGCGGTGACTGGCGGTAACTGCCTCTCACCTTGTGAAGAAAAAATCAAACGGGTTCCATCAGCGCTTTTGCATAGCACATCGACGTTGATGAAGTGCCACCCTCAGGTTCCCCTGAGAATGCCTTTCGGAGACGGCCCCTCGTATTTAAACGAATTGCCGAAAATGACCCGTAGTAAGCCTATCAAACTCACAGCTCACCCATGACATAAACGTCGCGGGCTAAATGTCTATGACTCGTTGTAGATGGCAAGGCGCGTCTTCATGAAGGCGCGAACCTCGCCGACCTGCCAGGCAACGAGTGAGACCGCAGCTGCGAGCACGAATCCCTGACGGTTGACCCATTCGGGCAACCCCAGGTTCAACAGCACGAAGGCAATGCCAAATACCTTGATGACGAATGTTCCCAGAAACGCGGGCATCGCCCACGTGCTGCGGATTCGTCCGGCGGCCTCAGCAATCAAGATGCTGACGGCGAAGAAGCCGATCACTAAGCCGGCGGCAAACGCCCCGGAAAGTGCGTATCGCAAATCTGCAAGCAGCCACGAAATCAGGAAAAATGCGGCCGTTGCGATCAACGAGTACAGCACGGAGATACCAAGAATTGGCAGCCAGATGGACTTCGGAGCGGCAGAGGCGGTTATGCGGTCAGAACGTGAATTCATCTCCGCATCCTCCTCTGTTCACTTTCGACGATCCATCGGGCACCGGATGATGCTGATGATACTCATTTCCCCCGCACGGTTATTACCCTCGCGGGAGATGATCCACCATGAATTCTACACGAGATAGAAACTGCTTGGGTTCTGGTTACTTCCCGAGCTTGGCCCGAAGGTTGGTGTAACGCACCGAGACCAGCGGCCACCAGGTGAGCAAGGCGGCTCCGATAACCAGAATCACGATGACCGGGATCAAGATGACCAGCGGTATGAAGGCGATCGATACGACCGTAGCGGCCACCAATGCCGCCCAGATGTAGAGCAACACCACACTTTTGCGCACCGAGTGGCCCTGGGAGAGCATGCGGTGGTGGATGTGCTTGGAATCCGGGGAGAAGGGCGAGCGCTTGTTGAGCAGGCGGCGCACCACCGAGAGGCTCAGATCGAGCACCGGCAGGAAGACGATCACCATCGGCAGCACCATCGGCATGTAGGCCGGCACATTGCGGAAACGATGGGCATCGAGCCCCTGCACATCGCCGGTGACCGCGATGGCCGAAACCGACAGGATCAGCCCGATGGTCAGCACCCCGGTCTCCCCCATGAAGATGTTCGCGGGGTTGAAATTATGTGGCAGGAATCCCACACACGCACCGAGTAACAAAGCGCAAAGCAGCGCTCCGACATTCGCGTAGTCATCGGCACTCACATGGGTGGCCAGGATGTAGGAGTAGAGGAAGAAGGTGGCCGCGCCGATAGCGGCCAGGCCCGCGGCGAGCCCGTCGAGCCCGTCGGAGAAGTTGATGGCGTTCATGGTCAGCACGACCAGAAACACCGTCAGGGCTCCCTGTGCCCAGGGCTCCTCGATCCGCCAGGTGCCAACCGGCAGCGAGCGGATCAGGATGCCGTGTCCGGCGATCACCGCGCCGATGGCCACCTGGCCTGCCGCCTTGTAGTACCAGCGCAGGTCGCCGACGTCATCCCACAGCCCGAGCAGCGCGATCATCACCAGTGCGATGGCGATGCCGCGGATGGTCAGCCCGTTTTCGAAGACCCCGGCGAAGAAGCTGAAGTGGCTGGCCAGCCAGAGCCCGGCGCCGAAGGCGATCATGATCGCCAACCCGCCGAATTTCACGATCGGCGCGTTGTGCTGGTCGCGTTCGCGCACCATTTGGCTGCGGGTGAAGCGGTGGCCGATCGAACGGATGATCGGGGTCAGCAAAAAGGAGGTGGCGAAGCTGAACGCGATCAGCAGGACGTAGCTTCTCATGCGTCCTGGCTCGGAGCCTGGGGCTCCACATCCGCAATGTTCGGGACCACGACGCGCAGTTCGCCGATGTCGATGGCGCCGGCGCGGACCACGCGGAGGGTCTCGCCGGTGGCGTCGACGATGGTCGAAGGCAGGGTGGCGCCGCCATCGGAGCTGCCGCGCGCGCCGCCGTCGAGGTACACGTCCACGCTCTCGCCGAGCTGCGCGATCGCCTCGTCCACGGTGGTCGCCGCCGGCTGGCCGGTGCGGTTGGCCGAGGAGACGGCCAGCGGTCCGGTGGCGCCGAGCAGTTCCAGCGCGGTGTCGTCGTTGGGCACGCGCAGCGCGACGGTGCCGCGGGTCTCCCCCAGATCCCAGGTCAGCGAGGGCTGTGCCTGCAGGATGAGGGTCAGTGCGCCGGGCCAGAAGGCCTCGGCGAGCTTGCGGGCTTCATCGGGGATGTCCCGGGCGAGCCCGTCCATGGTGGCGACCTGGGCGATCAGCACGGGAGGCGGCATATTGCGTGAGCGGCCCTTGGAGGCCATCAGCATGGCGACGCCCTGCGGGCTGAATGCGTCGGCGCCGATCCCGTAGACGGTGTCGGTGGGTAGGACGATGCAGCGCTTCTCGCCGAGGGTTTCCTTGGCTGCGGTGATCGCTGCGGCGCGCTGCTCTGCGTTGCTGACATCAAATGTTGTGCTCACGGGTTTATTCTTTCATGCGGTCGGAGGATAACGGGGCAAGGCCGCTGGTGGCTCGCGCCCGTCCGGTGAGGTCTTGGTGCCCGGTGACCGCCTCGAAACCCAGTTCGTCCAGCATCGCGGCGGCGCTGGCGGCTTGCACCTCCGCGTGTTCCATCACGTACATGCCGCCCGGGCGCAGCAGCCGCAGGGCTTCGGCGGAAACCGCCCGCGGGATCCGCAGCCCGTCGCTGCCCAGCCCGTACAGCGCCATCTGCGGGTCGTGCTCGCGCACCTCGACCTCGCGCGGGATCGCGTTGGGCGGGATGTACGGCGGGTTCGAAATCACCAGGTCCATGGTTCGGTGCAGGGCAACGGGCAGCTGCGCCGCGTCCTGGTGCAGGACTCTCACGCCCAGCGGTTCGCAGTTCGCCCGGGTATAGCCGATCGCCTCGGCGGAGAGTTCCACCGCCCACACGGTGGATGCGCTCAGTTCGGTGGCCAGCGCGGCGGCGATCGCCCCGGACCCGGAGCACAGGTCTACACAACGTGAACCTTGTAGCGAGCCGATGAAGTCCAGACCTACCTGCACCACCGACTCGGTTTCCGGGCGCGGCGAGAATACCCCGGGCCCGACCTGCAGGGTCAGGTAGCGGAAATGGCCCTCGCCGGTCAGGTGCTGCAGCGGGATGCGCCGCGCCCGTCGGTCTACAAGGTCCAGATATTGTGCGTACTGTGCCTCGTCGAGGTTTTCCCCGCGCAGCTCGCGCAATTTGAGCTCGGCACGGCTGTCCCCGGTGACGAAGCACAGCAAGAGGTCGGCATCGACGCCGGGGCTTGGCACCCCGGCGTCGGAGAGAACCGCGGCGGCGGCCCGCCGCGCGGTATTCAGCTGCTCCACGCTATGGCTCTTTGCCGCTTAGCGTTCGCCCAGCGCCGCCAGGCGCTCTTCTTCATCGAGCTGGATGCAGGATTCGATCACCGGAGCCAACTCGCCGTCCATCACCGCATCCAGGTTGTACGCCTTGTAGCCGGTGCGGTGATCCGCGACGCGGTTTTCCGGGTAGTTGTAGGTGCGGATGCGCTCGGAACGGTCCATGGTGCGGATCTGGCTGGCACGCACGGCGGAGTTCTCTTCGTCGATGATCTGCTGCTGGTGGGCCAGCAGGCGCGAACGCAGCACGCGCATCGCGGCTTCGCGGTTCTGGATCTGCGACTTCTCGTTCTGCATGGCGACCACGATGCCGGTGGGGATGTGGGTCAGGCGCACCGCGGAGTCGGTGGTGTTCACGGACTGCCCGCCGGGGCCGGAGGAACGGTACACGTCGACCTTCAGGTCGTTCGCGTGGATGTCCACCTCTTCGGGCTCGTCCACCTCGGGCAGCACCAGCACGCCGGCGGCCGAGGTGTGGATGCGGCCCTGGGACTCGGTCTGCGGCACGCGCTGCACGCGGTGCACGCCGCCCTCGAACTTCAGCTGCGCGTAGACGCCTTCGGCCGGGTCGTTGGACTTCCCCTTGATCGCCACCTGGGCGTCCTTGTAGCCGCCCAGATCGGACTCGTTGAAGGAGATCATCTCCACCTTCCAGCCCTTGTGCTCGGCGAAGCGGGTGTACATGCGCAGCAGGTCCGCGGCGAACAGGGCCGCCTCGTCGCCGCCTTCGCCGCCCTTGACCTCCAGGATCACGTCGCGTGCGTCGTTCGGGTCGCGCGGGATCAGCAGGCGGCGCAGCTTCTCCTCCAGCTCGGGCAGGGCCACCTTGAGGGTTTCAACCTCTTCGGCGAACTCCGGATCCTCATCGGCCATTTCCTGCGCGGCTTCCAGATCCTCGGTGGCCTGCTTCCACTTGTTGTACGCGTCGACGATGCCCTTGAGCTGAGCCGAACGTCGTCCGAGCTTGCGGGCCTTGGCCTGGTCGGCGTAGACCGCTGGGTCTGAAAGCTCCGCCTGAATCGCGGCGTGCTCCTCAAGTAGCGTCTTGACGGATTCAAACATGTTGGCTGTTCTTCCTGTTATGCGTTGCCCGGCCCACGGATCGTGCGTCGCGCGCTGTAGTCAAAGTCTATGTCGTGTGACGCGCCGATGGCGTCCAGGCGGTCGGCGTGAAATGCCGACTGCCTGAACGCCATGGCGGTCAGGGGTGCTAATCCTTGTTGGGAGTGGTCTTGTTGACCAGCATCAAGAATTCGGCGTTCGATTCGGTTTCGCGAATCTTGCCGGTGAGCACCTCGAGGGCCTGCTGCGGATCGATGCCCGAGAGCATCCGGCGCAGGCGCCACATGATGCGCACCTCTTCGGCGCTCATCAGCTGCTCTTCGCGGCGAGTCGAGGACTCGTTGACGTCGACCGCCGGGAAGATGCGCTTGTCGGCGAGCTTGCGCGAAAGGCGCAGCTCCATGTTGCCGGTGCCCTTGAACTCCTCGAAGATGACCTCGTCCATCTTGGACCCGGTCTCCACCAGCGCGGTGGCCAGAATGGTCAGCGAGCCGCCGTTCTCGATATTGCGGGCGGCACCGAAGAAGCGCTTCGGCGGGTACAGCGCGGCCGAATCCACACCGCCGGACAGGATACGTCCGGAAGCAGGAGCGGCCAGGTTGTACGCACGGCCCAGGCGGGTCATCGAGTCAAGCAAGACCACGACGTCCATGCCCATTTCCACCAGGCGCTTGGCGCGCTCGATGGCGAGCTCGGCGACGGTGGTGTGGTCATCTGCCGGACGGTCGAAGGTGGAGGCGATGACCTCGCCCTTCACGGTGCGCTGCATGTCGGTGACTTCTTCGGGACGCTCATCAACGAGCACCATCATCAGGTGCACTTCTGGGTTGTTGATGGTGATCGCGTTCGCGATGGCCTGCAGGATCAGCGTCTTGCCGGCCTTCGGAGGCGAAACGATCAGGCCACGCTGGCCCTTGCCGATCGGGGCGACCAGGTCGATCACACGTGGGCCGACCAGCTTCGGATCGGTTTCCAGGCGCAGGCGCTCGGTTGGGTACAGCGGGACGAGCTTGTTGAACTCGACGCGCTCCTTGTTGTCTTCGGGCTTCTTGCCGTTCACCGAAGTCAGCTGCACCAGGGCGTTGAACTTCTGGCGCGGATTCGGGGTTTCGCCATCGCGTGGAGCGCGGACCGCACCGACGATCGCATCGCCCTTGCGCAGGTTGTACTTCTTGACCTGGCCCAGGGTGACGTAGATGTCGTTCTGGCCTGGCAGGTAACCGGAGGTGCGGACGAACGCGTAGTTCTCCAGCACGTCCAGGATGCCAGCCACCGGCAGCAAGACATCGTCTTCGCTCAGCTGTGGCTCGTCCAGGTCATCACGGCGGTTGCGGCGGTTGCGGTTGTTCCGGTCGTTGCGATCGTTGCGATCGTTACGATCGCTGCGGTCGTTCCGGTCCCCGCGGTTGCGTTCGCGGCGGTTGCGGTTGCGTTCGCTGCGCTCGGCATTGCGGTCATTGCGATCGTTGGAACGCTCATTGCGGTCCTCGGAGTCGTTTGCGCCCTGCTCGTCGTTGCGCTCGTTGTTGCGGTCGCTATTGCGGTCGTTGCTGCGCTCACGCCGGTCATTGCGGTCGTTGGCGCGCTCGCCACGCTCTTCGCGCTCGTTGCGGTTGTTGCCGCGCTCTTCACGCTCGTTGCGGTTGTTGCCGCGTTCGCCGCGCTCTTCGCGATCGTTGCGCTCGGTGTCGGCCTCGCTGCGCTCGGTGCGCTCGCCACGGTCGGCGTTGCGCTCGCGACGATTGGAATTGCGTTCCCGGCGGTTGCCGCGTTCGCGCCGCTCTTCGCGGGCCTCCGGCTGGTTTTCGCCCTCTGCGGCCGGGGCCGATGCGCCAGCATCTGCTTTGGCTTCCGCAGCGGCTTCGGTGTTCTCCGCGGCGACCGGTTCGGCCTTCGCACGCGAGTTACGACGCTGGCGCGGAGCCTGCGTCTGCTCGGCCTTCGCGGCCGGAGCCTGCTCGGCCGCTGGCTGCGGAGTTTCGCCGCCTTCGGCTGCCGGAGCGCTGACCTTGCCCGAGTCGGTGACGCGACGCGAGGTGCGACGTGCCCGCACTGGCTTTTCGGCCTGCTCGGTCTTCGGCTCTGCCGCAGCTGCCGGAGCTGCCGCCTGGGTCGAAGCCTCGCCCTGAGTTGGCGCTTCGGCCTCGGCCTTAGGTGCGCGACGACCGCGCGGGGCCTTGGCCGCAGCCTTCTTCGCAGGAGCCTTTTCGGCGGTTTCGCTCTGCTCCTTGGCCGGAGCCTTGGCTGCCTTGGCGGATTCCTTGCCGGTTTCCTTGGAGGCTACGGAGCCACCGCGCTGATGATCGCCAATGGATTTCACCAGATCGGCCTTGCGCATGCGCGATCCGCCGGTAATGCCTAGTTGGGAGGCCAGCTGCTGGAGCTGGGTCATCTTCAAAGAGGCCAGGCCGGCGCTCTTGGTTTCGGAAGTCTTAGTGTCCACGCCTTCGTTGAGGCTTGTGGTTTCGGTCACGAAAGTTCCTTCTGACTCGTAGGATGGGCTGGTTCAAGCAACCCACTGTGCCGTATGTATAGGCGTCACGACCGAGATTCGATGGTCGTCACGCCATCCAGGCCGCTCACGCTAAAAGATTGTGTAAGGCAAACGCTGGACTTAAAGGTTGATATCTCGACGGCACGAGGAGTGCACAAACGTGGGATATCAGAGGTGCTGCGAACTGCAGAAAAGATCCGGAACGGCTGGACGAACGAAAGTTCGGTAAACCGATTTCGCCCGATCAACACTGGCCAAGTGGATTCATTACTGCGCAATGCGCTCAGCAATCCGGTCTGCCGTGAGTGTTACAGCACTTCTACTGTAACACCGTTCTTGGCCAGTTCGGGCACTTTAATGCTCCACGACACCGAAGATCCTGTGGCGAATGACTCGATTACGGCGCGGGCGGCCTGCAGCTGGGCCTCATCGGAGACCAGGGTCAAGATCGTGGGACCGGCCCCGGAGACCACCGCGGCCAGCGAATTCCCGCGCAAGGCGCGCAGCAGCGCGGCGCTTTCGGGCATGGCCACCGCCCGGTAGTCCTGGTGCAGGTAGTCCCGGGTTCCGCCGAGCAGCTGGCTTGGGTCATTGCTCAGCGCATGGATGAGCAGCGCGGCGCTGGCGGAGTTCGCCGAGGCCTGCGCGTGGTCGATCTGCGCCGGCAGCACCCCGCGGGCGGCCTCGGTGGAGAGCCCGTTCGAGGGCACGGCGAGCACCGCGCGCACCGCCGGGTGCAGCGGCACGGCCACCGTGGTGAAGCTACCTGCCGCATCGGTGGTGGAAATGCTCAATCCCCCGTACACGGCCGGCGCCACGTTGTCCGGGTGCCCCTCCCAGGCGGCAGCGGCCTGGAAGATGGCGTCGATGCCGCCGCGCGCATCTTCCGGGAGCAAGGCGTCGGCGGCGGCGAAGGCGGCAACGATGGCCGCGGCGGAAGACCCCATGCCGCGGGCATGCTCGATATTGTTCTCCGCCTTCAGCTCGATGCCCACCGGAGCGAAACCGCGCGCCTTCCAGTAGCTGTGCATCTGCGCGATGATCAGGTGCGACTCGTCCGTGGGCAGCGTGTCCGCGCCCTGCCCGGTCAGCGTCACGGAGCTCTGCTCTACCGTGCGGATTTCGAGGCGGTCGCGGTATTCCAGCGCCAGGCCCAGCGAGTCGAAGCCCGGGCCGAGGTTTGCACTGGTGGCCGGAGGGGCCACGATGAGGTGCTGGCCCAGGGCGATCTGCTGCGTCATGGTTCCTTCGAGAAGTTCGGGGTTCATCGGCGTATCATTCTTGGCTCGGATAGTGCTCGGCCCGCCGCATCGAGGGATGATGCGGCGGGCCGATGCTGCATTTTTTAGGCCAGGCCCAGGGCGGTGGCAACTTCGACCACGTCGAAGCCGACCTTGGTCGGTTCCACCGTGGTGCCGTCCGGGTTCTGCAGGGCCCAGTTCGGGTCCTTCAGGCCGTGGCCGGTGACGGTGATGACGATCTTCTTGCCCTTGGGCACGTTGCCGGCGCCGTGGTGCTTGATCAGCCCGGCAACCCCGGCGGCGGAACCAGGTTCCACGAACACGCCCTCGCGGGAGGAGAGCCAGCGGTGCGCGGCGAGGATTTCCTCGTCGGTCACCGAATCGATCTGTCCCCCGGATTCATCGCGCGCGGCCTCGGCCTGCTCCCAGCTGGCCGGGTTGCCGATGCGGATCGCGGTGGCGATGGTGTCCGGTTCGGTGACCGGGTGGCCCAGCACGATCGGCGCGGCGCCCGCGGCCTGGAAGCCCCACATGATCGGGGTCTTCGTGGAGACCACCGGCAGCTTGCCGCCGGCCTGGGTGGTGTACTCGGCCGCGTACTCCTTGTAGCCCTTCCAGTAGGCGGTGATATTGCCCGCATTCCCGACGGGAAGCACATGGTAGTCCGGGGCGTCGCCGAGGAAGTCGACGACCTCGAACGCGCCGGTCTTCTGGCCTTCGATGCGCGCCGGATTCACGGAGTTCACCAGGAACACCGGGTAGTTCTCGCTGAGCTTGCGGGCCACGTCCAGGCAGTTGTCGAAGTTGCCGTCGATCTGGATGATGTCCGCGCCGTGCGCGATCGCCTGGGACATCTTGCCCATGGAGATCTTGCCCTCCGGGACGAGCACCGCGCACTTCAGCCCGGCCTGCGTGGCGTAGGCCGCGGCGGAGGCGGAGGTGTTGCCGGTGGAGGCGCAGACCACGGCCTTGGCGCCGGCGGCCACCGCGGCGGTCATCGCCATGGTCATTCCGCGGTCCTTGAAGGAGCCGGTCGGGTTCATGCCCTCGACCTTGAGATAGACGCTCGATCCGGTCAATTCGCTCAGCGCCGGGGCGAAGACCAGCGGGGTCCCGCCTTCGCCGAGCGTGATGACCTGGGTGTTCTCATCGACCGGCAGCCGGTCGGCATATTCGCGGATGACTCCACGCCACTGATGCGCCACTTAGTTTCCTTCAACTCGCATTACGGATAGGACTGAATCCACCGCGTCCAGCGCGGTGAGCGCCGCCACGGTGGAGCTGAGCGCGGCCTCGGTGCCCTGGTGGGTGAGGATGCGCAGCTGGGCTGCCGCATCCGGCTGCGCCGCCTGCTGGTTCATGGATTCGATGGAGACCCCATGCTCGCCGAAGATCGCCGCGATGCGCGCGAGCACTCCGGGCTCGTCGGAGACGGTCAAGCCGATCCAGTAGCGCGTGGTGATCGCGGAGAAGTCCATCAGGCTCGCGGCGGCATCCGCGGAGCCATTGGGCAGCGGGGCCCCGGCGGCCAGCTGGCGGGTGACGGCGACTACGTCGCCCATCACGGCCGATGCGGTCGCGTTGCCGCCGGCTCCTGCGCCGTAGAACATCAGGTCCCCGGCGTTCTGCGCCTGGACGAACACCGCGTTGAACGCACCGTGCACGGTGGCCAGCGGGTGGTTGCGGTTGACCAGCGCCGGGTAGACGCGCACCGAAATGCCCTGCTCGGACTTCTCGGCGATGGCCAGCAGCTTGATCACGTAGCCGGCCGCGGCGGCGGCGGATACGTCGGCGGCGGTCACCTCGGTGATGCCCTCGGTGTGCACCTGGTCCGAGGAGACGGTGGTATGGAAGGCCAGCGAGGCGAGGATCGCGGCCTTCGCGGCGGCATCGTGCCCGCCCACGTCGGCGGTCGGATCGGCCTCGGCATAACCCAGCGCCTGGGCTTCGGCGAGCACGTCGTCGAAGGCGGCGCCGGTGGTGTCCATCGCGTCGAGGATGAAGTTGGTGGTGCCGTTGACGATGCCCATCACCTTGGTGATGTGGTCCCCGGCCAGCGAATCGGCGATCGGGCGCAGGATCGGAATCGCCCCGGCCACCGCGGCCTCGTAGCGCAGCTGGGCGCCGGAGGCGGCGGCCAGCGCGTTCAATTCGGCGCCCCGGGCGGCGATGAGCGCCTTGTTCCCGGTGATCACGCTGGCCCCGCGGGCCAGCGCCCGGGAAATGTACTCCCCGGCCGGCTCCATGCCGCCGAGCAGCTCGATCACCACGTCGGCGCCGTCGATCAGCGCATTGGCATCGGTGGTGAACAATTGCTGGTCGAGCTGCACATCGCGCTTGGACTCCAGGTTGCGCACGGCAATCCCCGTCAGTTCCAAACTCGCGCCGGAGCGGGCCGCCAGGGCGCCGCTGTCCTCGATCAGGATTCGTGCCACCTGGGCACCTACCGTGCCGCAACCCAGCAGGGCGACCTTCAGGCTTTTTTCACCGCTCACTTAAACTCCCATGTCACGGGCCAACAAATCGGATTCGGTTTCCCTGCGCACGATCAGACGGGCTTGGCCGTCGCGCACCGCAACCACCGCCGGACGGGTCAGGTAGTTGTAGTTGCTCGACAGCGCCCAGCAATAGGCGCCGGTGCCCGGAACCGCCAGCAAATCGGCGGCGGCTACGTCCTCGGGCAGGTAAACGTCATTCACGACTATGTCACCCGACTCGCAGTGTTTCCCAACTACGCGAGAAATAATCGCGTCGCTTTGCGTCACACGGTTGGCCAGCACGGCGCTGTAATCCGCGTCATAGAGCACCGGCCGGGCATTGTCGCTCATCCCGCCGTCCACCGACACGTAGCGCCGCGGCGCGGTGCCCCCGGCCCCGTCCTCGACGAACACGTCCTTGCGCACGCCAACCTCGTAGAGCGTGAAGGTCGAGGGCCCGGCGATGGCGCGGCCCGGTTCGATGGACAGGCGCGGGCAGTCGATGCCCAGCTGCGCGCAGGTCGCGGCGACCACCTCGGCCATCTGCCCGGCGAGCTTCGCCGGGGTGGAGGGGTGGTCGGCCTCGGTGTAGGCGATGCCGTAGCCGCCGCCCAGATCCAGTTCGGGCAGCGTGACCCCGTGGCGTTCGCGCACCTCGGCGAGGATGCCGAGCATCGTGCGCGCGACGATGGCGAAGCCCTCGGCGTCGAAGATCTGCGAGCCGATATGCGCGTGCAGGCCGAGCAGGTTGATGCCCGGGGCCTCCAGGGCGCGGGCGATGGCCGCCAGCGCCGGGGAGGTGCCGGTGGGCCCGGGCTGGATGGACAGCCCGAACTTCTGGTCCTCGTGCGCGGTGGCGATGGCCTCATGGGTGGAGGCGTGAACCCCGGGGGTCAGGCGCAGCATCACCTGCGCCGTGATCCCCTCCGCGGCTGCGACCAAGATCACGCGTTCCAGCTCGTCCAGCGAGTCGATGACGATGCGTCCCACGCCCATGCGCAGGGCGCGGGCGATCTCCGGCACGGACTTGTTGTTCCCGTGCAGCGACAGCTTCGCCCCGGGCACTCCGGCGGCCTGGGCCACCGCGAGCTCGCCGCCGGAGCAGGTGTCCAGGCGCAATCCCTCGGCGGTGACCCAGCGGGCCACCTCGGTGCACAAGAACGCCTTGCCGGCGTAGTACACGTCCACCGCGCCGCACAGCTGCGCGAAGGCGGCATCGAAGGCGGTCTTGAACCCGCGGGCGCGGGCGCGGAAGTCGTTTTCGTCCAGCACGAACAGCGGGGTGCCGAATTCCCTGGCCAGTTCCGAGACCGCCACGCCCTGCACGGCCAGCTCGCCGTGGGCATCGCGGGAAACTCCGGAGGCCCACTGCACCTCGCGCAGCGCGTTGGGGTCGGCGGGGAAACTGAGCCAGGCCGGAGCCAGTGGTGAAGCGGTCATAAGAATTACATCCTCTCCGGGGCCGAAACGCCCAGCAGTCCGAGTCCGTTGGCCAGCACCTGAGTGGTGGCGTCGTTCAGCCACAACCGGGTGTGGTGCACTTCCTGCACCGGCTCGTCGCCCAGCGGGGTGACGCGGGTGGCCGCATACCAGGAGTGGTAGGCCCCGGCGACCTGCTCCAGGTAGCGGGCGATGCGGTGCGGCTCGCGCGACTGTGCGGCCCCGGCCACCACCGAGGGGAATTGGCCGAGCACGGCCAGCAGTTCGTTCTCGCTCGGGTCGGTGAGCAGCGCCGCGTCGAAGCTCTCGCGGGTGACGCCCTTGGCGACCGCGTTCGCCGAGGCGCCGAAGGAGCGCGCGTGGGCGTACTGCACGTAGAACACCGGGTTGTCGTTGGTGTTCTTCTTCAGCTGCTCCGGATCCAGCGCGATCGGCGAATCGGCCGGGTAGCGGGCCAGCGAGTAGCGCAGCGCGTCGGCGCCGATCCAGTTGATCAAATCGCGCAGCTCGATGATATTGCCCGCGCGCTTGGAGAGCTTGGCCCCGTTGACGGAAATCAGCTGGCCGATCAGCACCTCGATGTTTTTGTCCTTGTCATCCCCGGCGCAGGCGGCGATGGCCTTCAGCCGGTTGACGTAGCCGTGGTGGTCGGCTCCGAGCAGGTAGATCTTCTCGCTGAAGCCGCGGTCCTTCTTGGACAGGTAGTAGGCGGCGTCGGCGGCGAAGTAGGTCGGTTCCCCGTTGGCGCGGATCAGCACCCGGTCCTTGTCGTCGCCGAAGTCGGTGGTGCGCAGCCAGACCGCGCCCTCCAGATCGAAGATGTGGCCCTGTTCGCGCAGCCGGGCGACGGCGTCCGCCACCGCACCGCCCTCATGCAGGGTGGATTCGGAGTAGAACACGTCGAAGTGCACGCCGAAGTCAGCCAGCGTGGACTTGATGTCCGCCAGCTGCGCGGTATAGGCCAGTTCGCGCAGCTTGGGCAGCGCGGTGGCCTCGTCCTGCTCGGCAAGTTCCGGGGCGGCGGCCTGCACGATGTCGGCCAGTTCCTTGATGTACTCCCCCGGGTAGCCGCCCTCGGGGACCGGCAGGCCATGCATGCGGTTGTACACCGAGCGGGCGAACACGTTCATCTGGTTGCCGGCGTCGTTGATGTAGTACTCGCTGGTCACCTCGGCGCCCGAGGCGCGCAGCACGCGGGCGATCGCGTCTCCCAGCGCCGCCCAGCGGGTGTGGCCGATATGCAGCGGGCCGGTGGGGTTGGCGGAGACGAATTCCATGTTGACCACGTGCCCGGCCAGCGCCTGGTTGTGCCCGAAGCCCGCCCCGGCCTCGACGATGGAGCGGGCCAGCTCGCCGGCGGCCGCCGCGTCCACGGTGATGTTCAGGAAGCCGGGTCCGGCGATCTCCACCGCGCCGACGCCCGGGACTTCGGAAAGCCGGCGCACCAGCATCTGCGCGAAGTCGCGCGGGGCCATGCCGGCCTTCTTGCCCAGTTGCAGCGCGATGTTGGTCGCCCAGTCGCCGTGCTCACGGCTTTTGGGTCGTTCGACGCGCACGGTGTCGGGTACCTCGACGGCGATTTCGCCGGCGGCTACGGCCTGCGTCAGGCATGCGGATATGGCAGCGGAGAGTTCTTCAGGAGTCACTGTTCAAGAATAGCGGTTTTTCGCAGGCATCTTCGGCATTGATGACTTTGCCCCCTGTGATGCTGCAGGCATCACCCGCGTTGGCGCGCCGCCGGGCCAATTGCGCAGATGGCGCTTTCACCTGATAGTATTTTTCCTGTTGCCCAGCAACATGCCTCTGTAGCTCAGTGGATAGAGCGTCTGCCTCCGGAGCAGAAGGCCGAAGGTTCGATTCCTTTCAGGGGCACCAGCAAAAAGGTTCCGCAGTTGCGGGGCCTTTTTCTTTTCCCCGCGCTCGCTCGATCGCTGCCCCGCCTCGGCAGGCTGGCGCTCAGGCGCTCAGCCGGGCATGGCGCTGCAGCCGGCGCATCCCTTCCGCGTCCGGACCCTGTGCCGGCCGCAGCGTTTGCGCTAGCGCCCCGCGCACCAGATGCTCATCGATCCCGACGCCAATGGCCACCAGCCCCGCAGCATCGCTTGAAGGATGCGCGGCCACATGGATATGGCGTCCGACCAGATTCACCGCCCAGGATTTCGCGCCGCGGGCCGTGGCCACCTGGACGATCCCCTTCAGCCGGTAGACCCCGGACGGCGGACGCTCGAGCAGGTCCAGCAGCGCGCCGGCGGCGATGGGAGCGGAGGCGGTCACGCTCACCGAGGCGGCATGCTGGTGGGTGTGCGAGCCGTGCTCGGCCCGCATGAGCGCGCCGAGCGGCAGCTGGTCCTCGGGATCTTCGGCCAGCGCCACGTCGAATACCAGCTCCGGGTCGATGGCCCCGCGCACCGCGTGCACCAGCGGCACGCGCGGATTGCGCAGGGCGATGCGCTCGGTGATGCGCTCAAGGACGTCGGCTTGGCCCGCGCCGGGGTGGGCTTCCTGCTCCAGCTGGTCGAGCTTGTTCAGCACCACCAGCGAGGCGGCCTCGAAACGCGCCGGCGGATCGGCATGGGTGTCCACCGTCTCGAAGTAGTTCGCCGCATCCACCACCTCGATCAGCCCGGCGGGCCGGATGTTCTTCGCCTGGCTGAAGCGGATCAGCCGGGCCAGGGACAGCGGTTCGGCCACCCCGCTGGCTTCGATGATGATCACGTCCAGCCGCAGCCGCGGCGCGGCGAGTCTGGCCAGGGCCTCATCCAGTCCCCCGGAATCGTCCAGGCAGCACACGCAGCCGCCGGCGATGGACTGCGCGGCGTCCACCTGCCCGGTGATCAGCCCGGCGTCGACGTTGATGGCCCCGAAATCGTTGACCACCACCCCGATGCGCGCCCCCGGGGTGCGCAGCAGGTGGTTGAGCACGGTGGTTTTGCCGGCCCCCAAGTATCCGGTCAGCGCGATCACCGGAATCTGCCTGCGTGCCATCTATCCACCTGGACCTTTCATGCGGTGCTCGCCGGGGCTGCGGAAGCCGCGAGCGGGAAACATCAACCGCTCCAACCCTAGTACGCCCCGCGCCGCCGCGTTGTCCGGTTAAAGCACCGCTGGCCGCCGGCGAACCCTGAACTACAGGGAACACCGGCGGCCAGCGGAGGCAAAAGCCAAGAAAAAGCTACTGCAGCATCGTGCGATCGTCGAGCTGCGCGCCCTTGATCTTCTCGAATTCGCCCAGCAGGCCCTTGACCGTCATCTTCGACTTCGCTTCCTGGTCCAGGTCCAGGATGATCTGCCCGTCATGCATCATGATCAGCCTGGTGCCCAGGGCCAGCGCCTGTTCCATATTGTGGGTGACCATCAGCGTGGTGAGCGCATGGCGCTGCACGATCTCGTTGGTCAGCCGCGAGACCAGGGCCGCGCGCTGCGGATCCAGCGCGGCGGTGTGCTCATCGAGCAGCAGGATCTTCGGCTTGGAGAAGGTGGCCATCAGCAGGCTGAGCGCCTGGCGCTGGCCGCCCGAGAGCAGCCCGACCTTCGTCTTCAAGCGTTTTTCCAGCCCCAGCTCCAGGGACTTGAGCTCCTCGACGAACAGCTTCCGGCGCTTGGCGCCCACCCCCATGCCCAGACCGCGGAAGCGGCCGCGGGCGTGCGCCAGGGCCATATTCTCCTCGATGGTCATCGTCGGCGCGGTGCCGGCCATCGGATCCTGGAAGACCCGGCCGATGTACCTGGCGCGGGTGTAGTCCGCCATCTTGGTGACGTTCTTGCCGTCGACGGTGACCGTCCCGGTATCCGGGAAGAGCTTGCCGGCGACCATGTTCAGCACCGTGGACTTGCCCGCGCCATTGGAGCCGATGACGGTGACGAATTCGCCGGGGCCGAGGTTCAGGTTGATATTGCGCAGCGCCTTGCGCTCGTTGACCGTTCCCGGGAAGAAGGTCCGTGAGAGGTTGGAAATTTCAAGCATTGCTGCGCACCTCTTCCTGGATCGGCGCGGCGTCCGAATCCTTGCGTTTGAAGGTTTTCACGATCTTCTGGAAGCCCTTCCATTTCGGCAGCAGCAGCGCCACCACCACGAGCACCGCGGAGATCAGCTTCATGTCGTTGACCTCCAGCCCGGCGACCAGCGCGAACTGGATGACCAGCCGGTAGATGACCGCGCCGAAGACGACGGCCAGGGCGGCCAGCCAGATGTAGCGCTGGGTGAAGATGGCCTGGCCGACGATCACCGAGGCCAGCCCGATCAGGATCACGCCGATGCCCATGCCCACATCGGCGAAGCCCTGGTACTGGGCGATCGCCGCGCCGGAGAGGGCGACAAAGCCGTTGGACAGGGCCAGGCCCAGGATCTTCTGGCTATCGGTGCTCACTCCGAAGGAGCGGATCATCTCGTGGTTGTCCCCGGTGGCGCGCATCGCCATGCCCATTTCGGTGTGCAGGAACCAGACGATCGCGGCCACGAAGAGCAGTGCAACGGCGAAGAGGATCAGGACCGAGCCCGCGGAGCCGAGAATTCCCGCCGTGCGCAACGGGCTGATCAGCGTGTCCTCGCCCAGCAGCGGCGTATTCGCCTTGCCCATGATGCGCAGGTTGATCGAATAGAGGGCGATCATCGTCAGAATACCGGCGAGCAGGCCGTCGATCTTGCCCTTGGTATGCAGCAGGCCGGTGATCGCGCCGGCGACCATGCCGGCGAAGAAGGCGAGCAGCGTGGCAAGCCAGGGGTTTACCCCGTTCACGATGCCCACCGAGGCGACGGCGGCACCGGTGGTGAAGCTGCCGTCGACGGTGAGGTCCGGGAAATCCAGGATGCGGAACGTCAGATATACCCCGAGCGCCATCAGGGCGTAGATGAGCCCGAGTTCAACCGCTGTGATCATAATTGGATCCTTGAGTTGTGGGAAAGTTCTTGGTCACGAGGAAGGCGAGGCGTCTACGTGCTCGCCTCGCCTTCCTCGCAGGTGGGTGGTGCTTTGACCCTAGTAGGTTTCGACCGCCTCGGACTTCAGTTCCGCGGAGAACTCGATGCCGATCTTCTTCGCGGCGGTTTCGTTCAGGTACAGCTCCACCTCGGTGAGGGTTTCCACCGGCATGGTGGCCGGTTCCGCCTCGCCCTTGAGCAGCTTGTCCGCCATCATCGCGGTCTGCTCGCCGAGCTTCTCGTAGTTGATGCCGTAGGTGGCGGTGGCGCCACGCTTTACGGAGTCACCATCGGCGGCGATCACCGGGACCTTCTTGCCCTGCGCGGTCTGCAGCAGGCCTTCCAGCGCGGAGACTACCGCGTTGTCGGTGGGCACGTAGTAGGCGTCGACGTCCAGCGAGTTGGCCGCCTGCTGCACCTCGGAAGGCGCGGAGATGGCGGACTTCTCGATGGTCAGTCCGAGCTCGCCGGCGGCTTCCTCGGCCCACTGGACCTGGATGGCGGAGTTCGCCTCGCCCGAGGAGTAGACGATGCCGACCTTCTTCGCATCCGGGGAGAGCGTCTTGAGCAGTTCCAGCTGCTCCTTGACCGGGTTCTTGTCCGAGGTGCCGGTGACGTTGGCGCCCGGAGCCTCGTTGGAGGCCACCAGCTTCGCGTCCACCGGATCGGTGACCGCGGAGAAGAGCACCGGAATGCTGGTGATCGACTGGGCCGCGGCCTGCGCCGACGGGGTGGCGATCGCCAGCACCAGGTCGATGTCGCTGTCGGCCGCGAGCTTGCCGGCGATCGAGGCGTTGGTGGCCTGGTCGCCCTGCGCGTTGTTGTCGTCGTAGGAAATCTTGTCGCCGGTGTAGCCGGCGTCTTCCATGCCCTGCTTGAAGCCCTTGGTGACGGCGTCAAGGGATGGGTGCGAGACATACTGGAAAATGCCGATCTTGACCGGGCCCTCGGCGGCGGCTCCGCCGTCGCCGGAACCCTCGCTGCCGGTGTCCGAGCCGCAGGCGGTGAGCGCCAAGGCGCCGGTGGCAGCCACTGCGGCTAGTTTCAAAGCTGTGAATCGCTTCATGGTGATCCTTTCAACATGTTCCCTGTGCGAGTGATGTCCCCGTGCGCGTTGGCCCGGTAGCCAGCTCATCGGCGAAGACAAGCGAACCGGGAACTGCCCGAACCACGTGCAGGTGATTACCCACGATCTTACATGTGAAAGACCTCACTTCGCCGATGAACCCGGTGATGCCAAAGACGTTTGCCCCTTGATTCGGCCAATGCCGGACACAACTGGGCATTTGGCGTGCTCTCGGGCGCGAATCCGTATTCGGGCCAGCGAGGCTGCCGGCATTTCGGTGGACGGATTTAAAAATTGACTTCGCCGCACTGTGACGCAGATCAAGGGTTTTTGCCGGCGCGCGGCCGGTTTTGCGCCCCCGCGGGCGCGCTGAGTCGCGGTGTCTGCCGGCAGCCGCCTGGCCGGAATAGAATGGGCACATCATGGCCCTCACCATTTCTTATCCCGAAGCCCTTCCCGTTTCTGCCCGCCGCGCCGACATCCTCGATGCGGTGCGCCAGAACCAGGTGGTGATCATCGCCGGCGAAACGGGGTCCGGCAAGACCACCCAGCTGCCCAAGATGCTGCTCGAGCTCGGGTTGGCCAAGCACGGCATGATCGGGCACACCCAGCCGCGCCGACTGGCCGCGCGCACCGTGGCCGAGCGCATCGCCGAGGAGCTGGGCACGAGCATCGGCGACGAGGTGGGCTTCCATGTGCGCTTCACCGGGGAGGTTTCGCGCCAAACGAAGCTGAAGGTGATGACCGACGGCATCCTGCTCGCCGAGATCCAGCGCGACCGGCTGCTGAAGAAGTACTCGGCGATCATCATCGACGAGGCGCACGAGCGCAGCCTGAACATCGACTTCCTGCTCGGCTACCTCAAGCAGATCATGGTCCAGCGCCCGGAGCTGAAGATCATCATCACCTCCGCGACCATCGACCCCGAACGCTTCGCCGCGCACTTCGGCACCCTCGATGCTGCAGGTGCGCTGGTGCCCGCGCCGATCCTCGAGGTCTCCGGGCGCACCTTCCCCGTGGAAATCCGCTACCGGCCGCTGGAGGCCGGCGGCGAAGAGCCGGACGAGGCAGATGCGAACGCACTGGAAGATGACCGCGACCCGCTGGATGCGGTGACCGACGCGGTGCGCGAACTGTCCGCCGAGGAGCCGGGAGACATCCTGATCTTCTTCTCCGGGGAGCGCGAGATCCGCGACGCCGCCGACGCCTTGCGCGCCATGGTGGCCGGCAACAAGCGGCTGCCGCGCTACGAGGTGCTGCCGCTGTTCGCCCGGCTCTCGCTGGCCGAACAGCACCGGGTCTTCCACCCGGGGTCCGCGCCGCGGCTGATCCTGGCCACCAACGTGGCCGAAACCTCGCTGACCGTGCCGGGCATCAAGTACGTGATCGACACCGGCACCGCACGCATCTCGCGCTATTCGCACCGCACCAAGGTCCAGCGCCTGCCCATCGAGCGGGTCTCGCAGGCCAGCGCGAATCAGCGTTCGGGCCGCTGCGGGCGCGTCTCGGAGGGCATCGCGATCCGGCTGTACTCCGAAGAGGACTACGCCGCGCGCCCGGAATTCACCGACCCCGAGATCCTGCGCACCTCGCTGGCCAGCGTGATCCTGCAGATGATCTCCATGGGCGTAGTGGCCACCGCCGCCGACGTGGCCGACTTCGGCTTTGTGCAGCCGCCGGACGCGCGGGCGATCTCCGACGGGGTAAATCTGCTGCGCGAACTGGGCGCACTGGGCGAAGACAAGCGCGCGCAGGTCACGCAGATCGGCCGCAAGCTGGCCCAACTGCCGCTGGACGTGCGCCTGGGCCGGATGATCCTGGAGTCCGCGGAGCGCGGGGTGGCGAAGGAGCTGATGGTGCTCGCCGCCGCGCTGAGCATCCAGGATCCGCGCGAGCGGCCCAGCGAGGACACCGGGCAGCGCGAACGCGCCGCCGAACTGCATAAGCGCTTCGCCGATGAGAAGTCCGACTTCATCGGGCTGCTGAACTTGTGGGCCTACCTGCAGGAACAGCAGAAGGAGCTGTCCTCCTCGGCCTTCCGCCGGCTGTGCAAGGCCGAGCACATCAACTACCTGCGGGTGCGCGAATGGCAGGACCTGTTCACCCAGCTGCGCCAGCTGTCCAAGTCGCTGGACATCACCGTCGCCGCGGCCCCGGTGGACCCGGCGGCCAACGAGGATGCGGTCCACAAGTCGCTGCTGTCCGGGCTGCTGGGGCATATCGGGCTCTATGACGAGCGCAAACGCGACTACCAGGGCGCGCGCGGCGGGCGCTTCTCGATTTTCCCCGGCTCCGCGCTGTTCAAGAAGTCCCCGACCTGGGTGATGGCCGCCGAGCTGGTGGAGACCTCCCGGCTCTGGGCGCGCACCGCGGCGGTCATCGACCCCGCCTGGGTGGAGGAGCTCGCCCCGAATCTGCTCAAGCGCAGCTACTCCGAGCCGCATTGGTCCAAGAAAATGGGCTCGGTGATGGGCTACGAGAAGGTCACGCTCTTCGGGCTGCCGATCGTGCTCAAGCGCCGCATGCACTACTGGCGGGTGGATAAGCCGCTGGCCCGCGAACTGTTCATCCGGCATGCGCTGGTGGAGGGCGACTGGCGCACCCACCACAAGTTCTTCGCGCGCAACCGGGCGGTGCTCGCCGAGGTGGAGGAGCTCGAAACCCGGATGCGCCGCCACGATCTGCGCATCTCCGACGAGGACCTGTTCGACTTCTACGATGCCCGGCTGGGCGAAGAGGTGGTCTCCGAGCGGCACTTCGACCGCTGGTTCAAGCGCGCGGCGGCCAAGGATCCGGGCCTGCTGGACTTCGATCCGGCCGCGGTGCTCGCCGGCGACGCACAGCAGCTCGATGAGACCGCGTTCCCGCGCAACTGGAGCCACGGGGCCATCGCGCTGCCGCTGAGCTACGAGTACAACCCGGCCTCCGCCGAGGCCGAAGGCGACGGGGTGAGCCTGCAGGTGCCGGTGGTGTTCCTCAACCAGCTCGATCCGGCGCGCTTCGCCTGGCTGATCCCCGGGCTGCGCCACGAGCTGCTCACCGCGCTGATCCGCTCCATGCCCAAGGCGATCCGGAAGAACTTCGTGCCCGCCCCGGATGTGGCCGGCCAGGCGCTGGCCATGCTAGACGCGGACTTCGATCCGGGCAGCGACGACCTCGCCGACTCCCTGGCACTGGTGCTGCGCCGGCTGCGCGGCATCGTGGTGGACCCGGCGATCTTCGACTTCTCGACGCTGCCGGCGCATCTGCGCTTCGGCTTCGAAGTGGTGGACGCCGCGGGCAAGCCGCTGGGGCACGGCGATGACCTCGCCGCCCTGCAGTACAAGCTGGCCGCGGCGAACCGGGCGGCGCTGGCCAGCCAGGTCAACTCCCCCGCCACCGTGCGCGCCGCGGCCCCTGCGCAGGCCAAGGGCGCGAAGGGATCCAAGGCCACCCCGGCGGCCAAGGCTCCGAAGTCCGCGCCCGGCTCCGGGCAGTGGGACCAGCGCGAGCTGACCGGCTGGCCGAAGCTGCACACGGCCGGGAACGCGCTGCCGGCCCAGGTCACCACCACGGTGATGGGCCAGGAGATCACCGCCTATCCGGGGCTGCACGACGCCGGCAAGGATGCGGCGCTGAGCGTCTACCGCACCGCGGCCGAACGCGATGCCGCGCACCGGGCCGGGATCATCCGGCTGCTGATGCTGCGCCTGCCGCCGGCGGCGAAGTTCGTCATCGGGCACCTGAGCAATGCCGAGCGGCTGGCGTTCAGCCAGAACCCGCACGGGTCGATCGACGAGCTGATCGCCGACTGCACCATGGCCGCGGTGGACAAGCTGGTGCCCGAGGCGCTACCGATGGATGAGGCGGGCTACGAGAAGCTCTTCGAAACCGTGCGCGCCGAGCAGATCGACACGGTCTTCTCGATCACCTCGGTGATCTCCCAGGTGTTCGGCGCCGCGACCCGGGTGGCGAATCAGCTGAAGTCCACCAAGTCGCTGGCGATGTACGCCGCGGTCAGCGACATCCGCTCGCAGCTGGAGCAGCTGATCTACCCCGGGTTCATCGCCGCCACCGGGGCCGCGCACCTGATGCGCCTGCCGCGCTACCTGGCGGGCATCGAATCGCGGTTGGTGAAGCTCAATTCCGGGGCGGTCACCCGCGACGGGCAGTCGCTGACGGTGATCCAGAAGCTGGAGGACGACTACGACGGCGCGCTGGGGCGGGTGCCGGAGGGCGCGCGCACCCCGGCCGGGCTGCGCGAGGTGAAGTGGATGCTCGAGGAGATGCGCATCTCGCTGTTCGCCCAGGAGCTGGGCACCGCCTATTCGGTCAGCGAGAAGCGCATCCGCAAGGCCATCAAGGACGGGCTCGCGGCGCTCTAGCCGCGGGGCCCGCCGGCGGCGATCACCTGCACCGGGTCCTCGTAGACGATGCGGCCCGGATCGGCAGTTTCCAGCCGTTCCCAACGGATCTGGTGCGCATCGAGCAGCAGCAGGTAGGGCTCCACGCGCGCCAGCAGGTGCACGGCGCCGTGCTTGAACCAGGCGGCCGCGCCCGGGTTGAGCACCCGGTCGTAGACCTGCGGGTCGCTGAGGCTCGGATTCGGGTAGGCCGCGTTGTACCAGTCGTTTCCGGCCCGCCAGCGCGCGTGCTCGGCCGGGCTCAGTTCCCCCTGCGCGCCCAGCTTGTTGACCAGCGCGAAAATGCCGGGGTGCACCCCGCGTTGATTGGGCACCAGCGACTGGTAGCGGATGAACCGCGCAGGCTCAATCGGCGGGCACAAATTCGCTGTGCCCGTCTTCGCGCAGGGCCGCACGCAGCTTGGCCGCGCTCGCGTCCATGCGTGCCGCCTCCGGGTTCAGCATCGCGTTGGACAGGTCGAAATCGGCCAGCGAGTTCGTCGGCCAGACATGCACGTGCAGGTGAGGGACCTCAAAACCGGCGATCATCAGCCCGGCGCGCTGCGCGTTGAAGGCGCGTTTCTGCGCGCGGCCGATCTTCGCGGCCACCAGGTTCAGGTGGCTGAGCAGCGCCTCGTCGGCGTCGGTGAATTCGTCGATCTCCGCGCGCGGGACCACCAGGGTGTGCCCGTCGGTCAGCGGTCCGATGGACAGGAACGCGACGCAGCTCTCATCGGACCAGATGAAGCGTCCGGGGATCTCGCCGTCGATAATTTTGGTGAAGAGCGTGCTCATGGCGGCCTTTCTCGGCTCGGTTAGTGGCGGTGTTGTTCATCGCTCGTGGCGATCGGAGACTGCGGGTAGGAGCAGTATTGCGACCAGCTGCCCGGGTAGAGGGCGGCCGTGCGGCCCGCGTGCTCGGCGGCGAGCACCTGGTGGGCGGCGGTGATCCCGGAGCCGCAATAGGCCGCCAGCGGAAGGTGCTCCGGCGCGATTTTGGCGAAGGCCGCCGCGAGCCGCTCGGCGGAAAAGAATTTGGCCTGCGCGTCGAGGTTGTCGGTGGTCGGCCGGTTGCGCGCCCCGGGGATATGCCCGGCTACCGGGTCGATCGGCTCCTGGATGCCCAGGTAGCGGGCGGTGGCGCGCGAGTCGATGAGCGTGCCGGAGTAGCTGGCCAGCTCCTGGTATTCGAGCACCGGCATCCCGCCCCAGCTCAGCGCCACCTCCGACGGCTCCCTGGTTTCGATCCCGGTGGCCAGGTGGCCGCCGCGTTCCTTCCAAGCATCCAGTCCCCCGTCGAGCACGGCCACGTTCTCAAAGCCGGCGTGGCGCAGCAGCCACCAGGCGCGGGCGGCGGCCAGCGCCCCGGAATCATCGTAGGCGACAACGAAGGAATCCGCTCCGATCCCCCAGCGGCGCGCGGCGGCCTCGAAGTCGGCCGGTTCGGGCAGCGGGTGGCGTCCGGTATGCGCTCCGGTCGCCCCCGATAGCTCGGTTTCCATCTCGACGAACACCGCGCCGGGGATATGCCCGGCGGCGTAGTGCTCCTGCCCGTCCTTGCGGCCGAGCACCCAGCGCACATCGAGCAGCACCAGGCTTTCATCGGCTAGCTTGGCGGCGAGTTCCGCGGCGCTGATCAGCGTGTTCATTTTCTCTCTCCCGCCGGTGTTCCGGAATTCTGCCCGCTGCCTTCGGCCAGCTCGTCGAGCAGGTAGGTGGTGCCCGCCTCCAGCCGGCGCAGCAGGCTGCCGTTGGCTTCGGCGCGCGCGCCGAGCATGGTGTCGAAGAGGTTCAGCCCGCGTTCGTTGAGCAGCCCGTCGTGGATCGGCACCCAGACCGGCGCGTTCAGCGCGGTGGCGAAGTCCATGGTCTGCCCGATCCTCGCCCACGGGGCCATCAGCGGCAGCAGCAGTACCTGCGGGCGGATGCCGATCGGCATCTGGTAGCTGTCTCCCGGGTGGAAGAGCTGTTCGTCGCCCAGCAGGTAGCCGACGTTGGCCACCAGCTCGATCGAACCGTGGATGGTGGCGTGGGTTCCGCCGAAGGTGCGCACCCGGATGCCGCCGACCACGAAGTCCTCCCCCGGCGCCACGGTGATGATCTGCGCCCGCTTGGGCGCCGGCAGCTGCTCGCGCAGGATCCGGGCCAGCGCATCGGGGGCATACACGCGCAGCAGCGAGCTGTCCTGCACCGCGGCGAGGATCTGGCGCTGGTCCGCATGGTCGGGGTGCTGGTGGGTGAGCAGCACGGCGCTGATGCCGGCGAAGGCCCCGTCCAGCTGCGAAAAGCTGCCCGGATCCAGCAGCAGCGAACCGTCGATGGTGGTGGCTTCCAAGCAGGAATGCCCGCGTAATGTGATGCGCATAGCTTCAGCCTAGGCCGACGGCGCGCCCTCGGCCAGCCACTGACACGCACTCGGCCGAAAAGTTGGCTAAAATTGGGTGGAACGGGGCCGAACACGTTTCGCCCGAAACAGCTTTTCAGAAGGAATGGTGCAAGTCGATGGTGCAGCCAGAAACCCGCGTGACCAAGCAGCGGCTCGCGGTGGCCGAGGCCTTGGGCGAGGTCGATGATTTTGCGACCGCCCAGGAACTGCACCGCTGGCTGGTGGATACGCAGAAGAAGGTCTCGCTGGCCACCGTCTACCGGCTCTTGCAGTCCATGGCCGACGACGGGCTGGTGGACGTGCTGCGCAGCGGCGACGGCGAGGCGCGCTTCCGCCAGTGCCTCACCGAGGTGCACCACCACCACCTGGTCTGCCGGGTGTGCTCGAAGACCGTGGAGGTGCTCGCCCCGGCGGTGGAGCGCTGGGCCGCGCGCGTCGCGCAGGAGAACGGCTTCACCGACCCGGAGCACACCGTGGAAATCTACGGGCTCTGCGAAGAGTGCCGCCGCAAGGCCAGCTGAACGGCTCCATCGAACCCCAAAGGCGAAGGCCGCCCCCATTTACGGTGGGCGGCCTTCGCGCTGCGCCGAGCGGGCCGGTGGGCCGCTCGGCTAGACCAGGTGCTTGCGCGGGGAGCGCAGCGCCTCGATCCCCCGGCAGACCAGGTAGATCACGAAGGATATGGTGGTCACATACGGGCTGATCGGCAGCGAGCCGGCCAGCGCCAGCAGGATCCCGCCGAGCACCGAAATTTCGGCGAAGAGAATCGCCAGGAACACCGTGAGCCCGGGGTTGGAGCTGATCCGCAGGGCCGCGGCGGCCGGGGTGATCAGCAGCGCCAGCACCAGCAGCGCGCCGACCACCTGGATGGCGACGGCCACCGCCAGGGCGAGGATCACCATGAAGATTATCGACAGCCCGCCGGTGCGCACCCCGCGGGCGTTGGCCAGCACCGGGTCCACCGAGGCGAAGGTCAGCGGCCGCCAGACGACGAGCAGCGCGAGCACCACCACCGCGCAAAGGGCCAGCATGCCGGAAAGCTGCACATCGTCCACCGCGACGATCTGCCCGGTGAGCAGGCCGAACTTATTGGCGCTGCGCCCCTCGTAGAGCGAGAGGAACAGGATCCCGAGCCCCAGGCCGAAGGGCATCAGCACCCCGGTGATGGAGTTGCGGTCCTTGGCCCGGGTGCCCAGCACGCCGAGCACCAGCGCCGCGACCAGCGAGCCGAACACCGAGCCGGTGACCACATCCACGCCGATGAGCAGCGCAAAGGCCGCCCCGGCGAAGGAGAGTTCGGCGATGCCGTGCACCGCGAAGGCCATATCGCGCATCATGATGAAGATGCCGATCAGCCCGCCGACGATGCCCAGCGCCGCCCCGGCGATCAGCGAGTTGGTCACCAGCGGCAGCAGCTGCGCGTAGTCATCAAAATTCAGCGTGCGCTCCAGGAAGTCTGCGAAATTCATCGCGCGCCTACCTTCCGGTCTCTAGTGCGTGGTCTTCGGGGTGCTCATGCCCGTCCGGCGGCAGCTGCCGGTTCCCGTCGCCGCTGAGCACCACGATCCGCCCGTTGACGCGCAATACCTGAACCGGGGCGCCGTAGAGCGCGCTCAGCACCTCGGAGCGCATCACCTCGTCGACGCTGCCCAGGTGGAATTTGCCCTCGGCCAGGTAGAGCACCCGGTCCACATAGGGCAGGATCGGGTTGATCTCGTGGGTGACGAAGATGACCGCGGCCCCGTGCTGCACGGCCTGGCGGTGGATCACCTCGCTGATCGCCTGCTGGTGGTGCAGGTCCAGGGAGAGCAGCGGCTCGTCGCAGAGCAGCACCCGCGGATCCCCTGCGAGCGCTTGCGCGGCGCGCAGCCGCTGCTGTTCGCCGCCGGAAAGATCGGAGACCGGGCGGTGCGCGTAGTCCTGCGCGCCGACCAGCTCGAGCAGTTCGTCCACCTTCGCGTGAACCTTTCGCCGGGCCAGCCGGATGCCGGGGCGGTTGCCGTCCACGCCCAGGGCCACCAGGTCGCGGGCGCGCAGGGGCACGTTGTCGCCGAAGGGGCGCTGCTGCGGGATCAGGCCCACCAGCTCCGAGCCGCGGCGCACCGGGTCCCCGGCGATGGACACGGTACCGGCGTTCAGGGCCGTGGTGCCGAGCATGGTGTTGATGAAGCTGGTTTTGCCCGAGCCGTTGGGCCCGAGCACCGCCAAGAACTCCCCGGGCTGCACTTGCAAGTCCAGCCCCTCCCACAGCACCCGGGACCCGAAGGCCAGGCGTGCGGCGTCGAAGGTGACAATCGGGGATGTGCTCATGAACCGGCTTTCGCGCTTAAAGAAGACTGCGGCACCGCTGAAGCGGTGCCGCAGTCAATCCTACCAGTTGCGACTGGTTCGCATTACGCGTTTGGCTGTGAGACTAATTGCCGTTCGCCTTGCTCGGTGGAGCGTGGCGCTTCTGCGTCGAGTCGCTGATCTCGCCGACCAGCACCTCGATGATGTCCTCCAGGAACAGCACGCCGATGGTGTGCCCCGCCTCGTCGACCACGGCCGAGAGGTGGTTGCCCTCCTGGCGCATGCTCTCCAGCGCCTCCTCGATTTCGGCGTCCTGCTTGACCACGCCCAGCGGGTGCAGCGGCAGGTCGCGCAGCGGCGCGGTGGAGTGCGCGTCGTCGATCAGCATCACGTCCTTGACATGCCAGTAGCCCACCGGCACCTCGTCGCGGGTGATCAGCATGCGCGAGTAGCCGGTCTTGCCGACCTTCTTCTCGAATTCGCGCGCGGTGGTCTGCCCCCACTCCAGGGTGAACAGGTCGTCGACCCGAACCATGCAGGAGGCGGCCGTGACGGTGGAGAATTCCAGCGCCTTGGTCAGCCGCAGCGCATGCTCGTTGCGCAGCGTGCCCTCCTGGGAGGAGGTGTCGATGATCGAGCGGACCTCCGCTGCGGTGTAGGAACTGGTCACCTCGTCCTGCGGCTCGACGCCGAAGAGCTTCAGGAACAGGTTCGCCGCGCCGTTGAGCATCGAGATGATCGGCTTGAGCACCTTGGCCACGCCCACCAGCGGCATGGCCAGCACCAGCACCGCCTTGTCGGCGACGGAGACCGAGATGTTCTTCGGCACCATTTCGCCGAAGGTCACGTGCAGGAAGGTCACCAGCACCAGCGCGATGAGGAAGGCGGCGGTGTCCGCGATCTGCTCCGGCATGCCCAGCGCCGTCATCGGCACCTCCAGCAGGTGGTGCAGCGCCGGTTCGGAGATGTTCAGGATCAGCAGCGAGCAGACGGTGATGCCCAGCTGGCAGACCGCGAGCATGATGGAGACGTGCTCCATCGCATACAGCGCGATCTTCGCCCGCTTGTTTCCCTCGTCGGCCAGCGGCTCGATCTGCGAGCGGCGCGCGGACATCACCGCAAATTCGCCGGCGACGAAAAATGCATTGACCGCCAGCAGCACGACCAGCCAGGCCAACCCGATGAAATCACTCATTGGACTCCTCCTTGGTGTGCGTGGCAGGTTCGAAGCGCACCTGGGCGATCCGGCGGCCATCGAGCTCGGTCACCGTGAAAATTCCCGCCTCGGTTTGCACCGCATCGTTCAGTTCGGCCAAACGCCCCAGCTCGGAGAGCATGAACCCGCCGATGGTGTCGTAGGCCGAATCGTCGGCGATGATATCGCTCGCGAAGTGTTCGTTGACCTGGTCCGGGCGGTACATGCCGGGGAACAGCCATTTGCCGTCCGGCTGGGTGACCGCCTCTTCCTCGTCCTCGTCGTGCTCATCGGAGACCTCTCCGACGATCTCTTCGACCAGGTCTTCCAGGGTGACCAGCCCGGCGGTTCCGCCGTACTCGTCCATCACGATGGCCACCTGGAATTCCGCGGCGCGCAGCTGCTCGAGCAGCACGTCGAGGTGGATGGTTTCCGGCACGTAGAGCGCATCGCGCGCAAATTCGCCGACCTGCAGCGCCGCGCGGCGTTCGCGCGGCACCGAGACCACGGCCTTGACATGGCAGATGCCCTGGATGTCATCGCTCGATCCCTCGGTGACCGGGAACCGGGAGAACCCGGTGTCCGCGCTCATCAGGATCAGTTCGGATAGTGCCGCCTCGGACTCGATGGTGGACATCGAGGTGCGCGGGGTCATCACATCGGCCGCGGTGCGTTCGGAGAATTCGATGGTCGATTCCACGAAGCGCGCGGTTTGGATGTCCAGCGTGCCGAGTTCCGCCGAACGGCGCACCAGCGAGGCGAGCTCCTGGGCGCTGCGGGCGGCCGAAATTTCTTCCTTGGCCTCCAGCCCGAAGAATTTGCGCAGCACCGAGTTCGAAAAGCCGTTGAGCAGCACGATGGCGGGCTTGAAGATGGCGGTGAAGATCAGCTGCGGGCGGGCCAGCGCCTTGCCCACGGCCATGGCCTTCGCGATGGCCAGGTTCTTGGGCACCAGCTCGCCGATCAGCATCGAGAGCAGCGTGGCGATCACCATGGAGATGACCACCGAGATGGCCTTGGAGCTGGCTCCCACCACGCCGATGTTCTCGAGCACCGGAGCCAGGAGCTTGCTCATCGCCGGTTCGAGCACATAGCCGGTGAGCAAGGTGGTCAGGGTGATGCCCAGCTGGCAGCTGGAAAGCTGGGTGGACAGCGAGGTCAAGCACTGCAACAGCGCCTTGGAACCGCGTTCGCCGCGATCGATGGCCTGTTGAACGGTGCTCTTGTCGAGGGCAACGAGGGAGAATTCCACGGCCACGAAGAAGCCTGTGCCCAGAATCAGCAGCAGGCCGAAAAGTATGTAGATCCATTCCATGGGCGGCTAACCACGCCCCCGGGGTGAATGGGTTAAATTGCGTCTAATTTGCCGTAAGCGGCAACTAGAAGGCTCCAATTGGGAGGCGGAGCCTTCCGGACGATGGCAAAGGTGGCCGGCACTGCGCCCGCGGGCGGCGGTCCGGCTAGGAGAATGAGATTCCATAGTGCGATTCATTCTATCCAATGAACCCGCTTCGCGCACAATAGCCACGCACGCACGACCAGCGGTACGGGAAACAAGCTAAATGGGCAGTGTTAAGCGCCACTTTCGTGAGATTCCCGACGACTCGTGGCAAATCCCTTGGAAAAGTCACTAGACTGGGGCGCAGGTCTAGAAATCTTGTGAGTATCGGTGGCCATTATTCACGTCCTCGGGCTACCACCGGCTCAAGCTAGAACAACGTAGAAATCAGGGAAGAGGCGTTGCACGTGCCAGAGCAAGCACACCACCGACTTACTGAAGAGTTTGGTGGAAACGAGTGGCTAGTAGACGAGCTGTACCAGCAGTATCTCGTCGATAAGAACTCGGTCGATAAGAAATGGTGGGACATTTTCGAGTCCCTCACCACCGAAAACAACGCACCGGCAGCACCGGCAGCACCGGCAGCATCCGCGGCCAAGGCCGCGCCGAGCGCGCCGCCGGCGGCGGCAGCGGCGGCAGCGGCGGCGAAACCTGCTCCTGCAGCCAACGGCCAGGGCGCACCACGCGCCGCGGCCGAGGCGCGCAGCACCGAATCGGCTCCCGCGCCGGCCGCGGCCAAAGCCGAACCAGCAGCAAAGGAAGCAGCGCCGAAGACTGCTCCGATTCCGGCCCAGGCTCCGAAGGCAACGCCTTCCACCGGGCTGTACGGCGAGGAGAAGCGCACCCCGTTGCGCGGGCCAATGAAGGCCATCGCAACCAATATGGATGCTTCCCTCACCGTGCCGACCGCCACCACCGTGCGCGCGGTTCCGGCCAAGGTGATGATCGATAACCGCATCGTCATCAACAACCACCTCAAGCGCGCCCGCGGCGGCAAGATCTCCTTCACCCACCTGATCGGCTTCGCCGTGATTCGCGCGCTGAAGCAGATCCCGTCGATGAACGTCACCTACGATGTGATCGACAAGAAGCCGACCGCCGTCCAGCCGGCCCACGTGAACTTCGGCATCGCCATCGACATGCCAAAGCCGGACGGCTCGCGCATGCTCGCGGTCCCGAATATCAAGGTCGCCGAGACCCTGAGCTTCAACGAGTTCTGGGCCACCTACGAAGACCTGATCAAGCGGGCCCGCAACAACAAGCTGACCGCCGACGATTACTCCGGCACCACCGTGTCGCTGACCAACCCCGGTGGCATCGGCACCGTGCACTCGGTGCCGCGCCTGTCCAAGGGCCAGGCAGCGATCATCGGTGTCGGCGCGCTGGAATACCCGGCCGAGTACCGCGGATCATCCGAGAAGACCGTCGCGTCCCTCGGCATCGGCAAGCACATCACGCTGACTTCCACCTATGACCACCGCGTCATCCAGGGTGCCGGTTCGGGCGAATTCCTGAAGCTGGTCGAGGCACTGCTGCTCGGCGAGCAGGGCTTCTACGATGAGATCTTCGAGCAGCTGCGCATCCCTTACGAGCCGGTGCGCTGGGCCATCGACAACCAGGTCGACGTCGACCTGGCGGTCAACAAGGTCGCGCGCATCCAGCACCTGATCAACTCCTACCGCGTGCGCGGCCACCTGATGGCCGATACCAACCCGCTGGAATACGTCCAGCGCAAGCACCCGGACCTGGACATCCAGACCTATGGGCTGACCCTGTGGGATCTGGATCGCGAATGGGTTGCCGGCGGGCTGGGCGGCAAGAACCGCGCGCTGCTGCGCGACGTGCTGGGCATCCTGCGCGACGCCTACTGCCGCACCACCGGCACCGAGTACATGCACCTGCAGAACCCGGAAGAGCGCGAGTGGTTCCAGGCGAAGCTGGAGTCCGGCTACGCGAAGCCGACCCGCGACGAGCAGCTGCGCATCCTGAGCAAGCTGAACGCCGCCGAGGCCTTCGAAACCTTCTTGCAGACCAAGTTCGTCGGCCAGAAGCGCTTCTCCCTGGAGGGCGGTGAGTCGCTGATTCCATTGCTCGACGCGATCATCTCCGACGCCGCCGACGAGCAGCTGGACGAGGTGGCCATCGGCATGGCGCACCGCGGCCGCTTGAACGTGCTGACAAACATCGCCGGCAAGACCTACGCACAGGTCTTCCGCGAATTCGAAGGCACCGCAACCCCGGGCTCCGTCCAGGGTTCGGGCGATGTGAAGTACCACCTGGGCACCGAGGGCTCCTACACCTCGGACGCCGGCAACGCCACCAAGGTCTACCTGGCGGCCAACCCGTCGCACCTGGAAGCCGTGGATCCGGTGCTCGAGGGCATCACCCGCGCGAAGCTGGACCGCATGGGCTCGAAGAACAACGTGCTGCCGATCCTGGTGCACGGCGATGCGGCCTTCGCCGGCCAGGGCGTCGTCTCCGAGGTGCTCGCGATGAGCCAGCTGCCCGGCTACAAGACCGGCGGCACCGTGCACGTGATCGTGAACAACCAGATCGGCTTCACCACCGCTCCGAGTTCTTCGCGCTCTTCGGTGTACGCCACCGACGTGGCACGCACCGTGCAGGCACCGATCTTCCACGTCAACGGGGATGACCCGGAGGCAGTGGTGCACGTGGGCCAGATGGCCTTCGAGTACCGCCAGAAGTTCGGCAAGGACGTGGTCATCGACCTCATCTGCTACCGCCGCCGCGGCCATAACGAGGGCGACGACCCCTCGATGACCCAGCCGATCATGTACAACCTGATCGAGGCGAAGCGCTCCACCCGCAAGCTGTACACCGAGGCCCTCGTCGGCCGCGGGGACATCACCGCGGAAGAAGCCGAGAACGTGCTGGCCGAATACAAGGAGAACCTGGAGCGCATCTTCTCCGAGACGCATGCCGCCCAGACCTCCCCGATCCCGATCATCACCCCGGGTTCGACCATCAACGACCTGGAGAAGCCTTTCGCGCAGGCCGCCGACGAGAACACCGTCGACGGCGCCCGCGGATCGGCGATCAGCGAGCAGACGCTGGCGAAGATCGGCGCGGCCCACCTGGCGGTGCCCGAAGACTTCACCATGCACACCAAGCTCAAGGCATTGCTCGAACGCCGCGAGAAGATGTCCCGCGAAGGCGGCATCGACTGGGGCTTCGCCGAGCTGGCGGCCCTCGGCTCGCTGTCCATGGAAGGCGTGCCGGTTCGTCTGGCAGGCCAGGACTCGCGCCGCGGCACCTTCGTGCAGCGCCACTCGGTCTTCCACGACCGCGAGAACGACAACGAGTGGTACCCGCTGCACCACCTGAGCGAAGGCCAGGCACCGCTGTGGATCTACGACTCGCTGCTTTCGGAATACGCGGCCCTCGGCTTCGAATACGGCTACTCGGTGGAGCGCCCGGATGCGCTGGTGATGTGGGAAGCGCAGTTCGGTGACTTCGTCAACGGCGCGCAGACCGTGATCGACGAGTTCATCTCCTCGGCCGAGCAGAAGTGGTCGCAGTCCACCTCCCTGGTGATGCTGCTGCCGCACGGCTACGAAGGCCAGGGGCCGGACCACTCCTCGGCGCGCATCGAACGCTTCTTGCAGATGTGCGCGGAGAACAACATGGTGGTCGCCCAGCCTTCGAACGGTGCCAACCACTTCCACCTGCTGCGCCGCCAGGCCTACGCCCGGCCACGCAAGCCGCTGATCGTCTTCACCCCGAAGCAGCTGCTTCGCTTGAAGGCCGCGGCCACTTCGGTGGAGGACTTCACCACCGGCGGCTTCCAGGAGGTCATCGGCGACAAGTCGATCGCCAACGCGGATGCCGTGGAGAAGGTGCTGCTGGTTTCCGGTCGCCTGTACTACGATCTGCTCGCCGCGCGCACCAAGGCGCAGGACGAGAAGGTCGCGATCGTCCGCGTCGAGCAGCTCTACCCGGCTCCGGCCGAGCAGATCGCTGCCGAGCTGGCCAAGTACCCGAACGCCACGGTTTCGTGGGTTCAGGACGAACCAGCCAACCAGGGCCCATGGCCGTTCTTCGGCCTGTACGTCGCCCCGGAGCTTGAGAAGAAGGTCACCCTGGTCTCGCGTCCGGCCTCGGCCGCGACCTCTGCCGGTACCGCTAAGCGTCACGACGCCGAAGCCGCGGTGCTGCTGAAGCAGGCCTTCGCCCGCTAGCCGACACGCTCGGTTGAACGGCGCACAGCCGGCGAACCCGACCCCGTCAACACGGAGCCGGGTTCGCCGGCTGTGGCATTTAACCCGCCTTGTCCTCCCCGATCCGGCAAGTCAACACTGCTAAGGTTGACAAAGATTTAGATTTCCCAACGAAAGGTCGCCAAGTTGGAGTTTCGCACCATCCGCATCACCGCCATCGGCGATGAGCTACTTGCAGGACATGGCGACCCGCGTGCGCTGGGCTGGTTCGGCCGCGTGCTGGCTCGGACCCAGGACCCGGCATTGCGCTTGCAGTCCTTCGTGCTCGCCAGCCCCGCCGAAGGTTCCGAGGCCTTAGCCGAACGCTGGATGGGGGAAGCCTCCCGCCGTTTCGGCGATCAGGTGGAAAACCGCCTGGTCATCGCGCTCTCCGATCGCGACGTCGACCTCGGGCTGACCACCGCGCGCAGCCGGCTGAACCTGGCCAACATTCTCGACTCGGCCTCGCAGATGAGCATCAAGGCCTTGCTCGTCGGCCCGGCCCCGGGCTTGGACGACGCGCGCAACGAACGTGTCGCGGAATTGAACCGGGTCTATTCGGATGTGGCCCTGCGCCGCAACCACCACTACATCGACACCTTCACCCCGTTGCGGGCGCATTCGCAGTGGCGCAGCGACCTGACGGCTTCCGGCGGAGTGCCCGGACAGGCCGGCTACGGGCTGATGGCGTGGCTGGTGCTGCACCGCGGCTGGTACTCCTGGCTGGACCTGCCCGAACCCGACGCCAGCTAAGCCGTCGGACCGCGAATCGCGGCCCGGGCCTCTGGTTAGGGAAATCACATCAAGGTGTGAAAGACTACTAGCCGACCCGAGAAATCGGGAAGAGAAATATTGATCGCGCAAAGGAGTCACCATGTCGAAGCGTTCGCGTAAGCGTAAAGATCGCAAGCGTGGCGGTGCCAACCATGGCAAGCGCCCAAACAGCTAAGCGATGCGAGTAAAAAGAACCCCGTAGCATTCGAAGTTTTTCGAAGGATACGGGGTTTTTCTTATGCCCTTTGGCCGCCTGCGCCTCGCACCGGCGGCAAAAGCGTGAAAATCAGTGTCCGGATTCGATCCGAATCTGCGAAATACGCGTGATGATATTCGCCTTCAGCTGCTGCGGGGCATGCTCCTGGCAGCTGCGGCGCACCACCGAACGGATAATGCATTCCAGGTCGTACTGCTCGGTGCATTCCGGGCAGTGGTCCAGGTGTGCCTTGACGTCTTTGAGGTCATTGAGCGTCAACGCACCGTCTAGGTATTCATAGATGCGCACCATGCGGTCATCGGCGCAATCCCCCAATGAGTTACAGTCCATCGCTACTTCTCTGCTTTCTTCGCTGTGGCCTTGGTTTTGCTCTCCGCCGGCTTGATGCCGCGGTCGGCTGCATAATCTGCGAGTAGTTCACGCAACGACTTGCGTCCGCGATGCAACCGAGACATCACCGTGCCGATCGGCACCCCGAGGATTTCGGCCGCTTCCTTGTAGCTGAAGCCCTCGACGTCCACGAAGTAGACAGCCATCCTGAAGTCCTCGCCGATGGACTGCAGCGCAGCCTTCACATCGGAGTCCGGCAGGTGGTCCAAGGCCTCGGCCTCGGCGGAGCGCAACCCGGTGGAGGAATGCTCCATCGCGGCGGCCATCTGCCAGTCCTCGACCGTGTCGGTGGAGGTGCGTTGCGGCTCGCGCTGCCGCTTGCGGTACAGGTTGATGTAGGTGTTCGTCAGAATCCGGTACAGCCAAGCCTTCAGATTCGTGCCGGGCTTGTACTGATGGAATGCCGAGTAGGCCTTCGTGAAGGCCTCCTGCACCAAATCTTCGGCGTCCGACGGGTTGCGCGCCATGCGCAGCGCCGCCGAGTACAGCTGGTCGACATAGCCCAGCGCATCGCGTTCGAAGCGCTCGCGACGTTGTTGATCGGTCTCCTTGCTCACATCGGGCAAGTCCGTGTCCACGGTGTTATCAGTCATCACCACAGAGTCTACGCGCTTGGCCCGATGGCTGGACAGGGTGCGGCTCACACCGGGGCAAGCCGTCTGCTGCGTCTGAATGTCTTCAATCGTCGTCACACTTATCTCAACCGCGGTAGCTATGCGGATATTCCCGCCACGCTCTCGGCTAGAATTGTGCCAAGAGTCCGACGGCTGATTTGAAGGAAGTGCGATTATCTCTGTGAGCACTCATGGAAGCGAGCTGAACTGGTGGGAGGCACCTTTTGCCTCCGGCGCGCTGGATGCGACGGTGAGCGTTCCGGCGTCGAAATCCTTCACCAACCGGTATCTGGTGTTGGCCGCGCTGGCAGATTCACCCTCCACGATCCACAACACGCTGATCAGCCGCGATACGGAACTGATGCTGCGTGCTCTGGAGCAGTTCGGCGTGCGCGTTCAGCGAACCGCGCAGGAGGACGGCTCCACCACGGTGGTGCTCACCCCCGGTGGCCCCGCGGGCGCCGAAACCCCGCGCGTGGACTGCGGGTTGGCCGGCACCGTGATGCGCTTTGTGCCCGCACTGGCGGCAGTCACCGGGGCGAAGGTCCACTTTGACGGGGACCCCGCCGCCCGGGTGCGCCCGATGGCCCCGGTGCTCGACGCGCTGGCCGCGCTCGGCGTCGAATTCGATTTCCACGCACAGCCCTCCATGCTGCCCTTCACCATGGATGCCTCCGCGGTGGCCGCGCGCGAATCGGTCACCATCGACGCTTCGGCCAGCTCCCAATTCATTTCCGCGATGCTGCTCATCGGGCATGCGCTGCCCGGCGGGCTGCACCTGCGGGCCGCCGCAGGGCATATCGCCAGCCCCGACCACATCCTGATGACCGTGGCCACGCTGCGCGAACTAGGCGTTGCGGTCGCGGAAGACGCCGACGGGCGCGGCTGGCAGATCGCTCCCGGCGCCATCGCCGGCTTCACCGTCACCGTGGAACCGGATCTCTCGAATGCCGGACCGTTCCTGGCCGCGGCGCTGGCCACCGCGGGCACCGTGCGGGTGCCTTTCTGGCCCGAAAACACCACCCAGGTCGGGGGCAAATGGGTGCAGATCCTCAGCGCCATGGGCGCCGAGGTCTCGCGCTCCGCGGACGGGGTGCTCTCGGTGCGCGGTTCCGGAACCATCCACGGGATCGACTACGCGGACGCCTCCGAACTGGCTCCCACCCTGGCGGCGCTGTGCGTGCTGGCCGATGCGCCGAGTACGCTGCACGGCATCGGGCATCTGCGCGGCCACGAAACCGACCGGCTCGCCGCGCTGGAAACCGAGCTGTCCAAGGTGGGCGCCCGGGTGCGCGCCACCGAGGATGGGCTGCGCATCGAACCCGGGGCGCTGCAGGCGGCGGACCTGCACAGCTATGAGGACCACCGGATGGCCACCGCCGGCGCGCTGCTGGGTCTGGCCATCGAAGGGGTGCGCGTGGAGAACATCGCCACCACCGCAAAAACCATGCCCGATTTCCCGCAGCTCTGGGCGCAGATGGCCAGCACCGCAGCGCCCGGCGCACCGGGTCAGGCAGGCTGATGAGCTACAGCGAATACGACGATTTCACGGTGCGGGTCCGGCCCAACAAGAAGGGCTCCCGCCCGCGCACCAAGGAGCGCCCGGCCTACGAGAAGGCGGTCATCGGACGCATCATCACCGTGGACCGCGGCCGCTACACGGCAATCCTGGACGAGGACACGCCCGAGGAGCGGATCGTGGTCGCCGCGCGCGCCCGCGAGCTGCGCCGCCAGGCGGTCGTGCCCGGGGATCTGGTGGCGCTGGTCGGCGACACCAGCGGCAAGCCGGACACCCTGGCACGGCTGGTGCGCATCGAGGAACGCACCACGCTGCTGCGCCGCAGCGCCGATGACACCGACGCGACCGCGCGGGTGGTCGTGGCGAATGTCGACAAGCTGGTGATCGTGGTCGCCGCCGCCAACCCCGAGCCGCGCACCGGCTTCGTGGACCGCGCCCTGGTGGCCGCCTATGATGCCGGGATCCAGCCGGTGCTCTGCGTGACCAAGGCCGATGTGAAGGACCCGGCCGAATTCCTGGGCCACTACGAGGGGCTGGCGCTGCCGGTAGTCATCTCGCGCACCACCGGGGATGAGGCCACCGGCGTGGATGCGCGCGGTGCCGACGGATCCAGCGCCCGGCTAGCGGTCGGCGCGCTGGAGGAACTCGAAGAACTGCTCTCGGGCTGCGTTTCGGTGGTGCTCGGCCATTCCGGGGTGGGCAAATCCACGCTGGTCAACGCGCTGACCGGATCCACCCGTGCCACCGGGCAGGTGAACTCGGTGACCGGCCGCGGCCGGCACACCTCATCGAATGCGCTGGCGCTGCGCCTGGGCGAGGCCGCCGGCGGCTGGCTGATCGACACCCCCGGCATCCGGTCCTTCGGGCTGGGCCTGGTGGATCCGGACAATATCCTGGGCGCTTTCGAGGAGCTGGCAGATATCGCCACCGGCTGCCCGCGCGGCTGCAACCACCAGGCCAACGCCGCCGGCTGCGCGCTGGAAGCCTGGGTGCAGGATCCGCAAACGCCTCCGGCCGCCGCCTCCCGGCTGGCTTCCTACCGCCGACTGATCACCACCGAGGACACCACGCACGAGAAGGAGCTGGGCGCGCTCTAGCGCCACCACACCATGGCCGAATACACCTTGCAGCAAGACCTTGAATTCGCCTTGGCGATGGCCGATAAGGTCGATGCGCTCACCTTGGCCCGCTACGGTTCCAACGACCTGCGGGTGGAAACCAAACCCGATATGACCCCGGTCTCCGACGCGGACCGCGGCGCCGAGGAACTGATCCTCGCAGAGCTCGCCGCGCACCGCCCCGAAGATTCGGTGCTCGGCGAGGAATTCGGGGTGCACGGCACCGGGTCCCGGCGCTGGGTCATCGACCCGATCGACGGGACGAAGAACTTCGTGCGCCGCGTGCCGGTGTGGGCGACGCTGATCGCGCTGCTCATCGACGACGAGCCGGTGCTCGGCGTGGTTTCCGCTCCGGCGCTTTCCCGCCGCTGGCATGCGGCCACCGGGCTGGGGGCATTCGTCACCGAGCCGGGCAGCGAAGGCCAACGCCGCTTGGCGGTCTCGGCGGTGGCCGAACTGCCCGACGCCTCGCTGTCCTACGCGTCGCTGAACGGCTGGAAGGAGCGCGGCAAGCTCGATGGCCTGCTCGAACTGCTTGGGACGGCCTGGCGCACCCGCGGCTATGGCGATTTCCTGTCCTACGCGCTGGTCGCCGAGGGCGCGGTGGACGCCGCCTTCGAACCGGAACTGGAGCTCTACGACATGGCCGCGCTGGTCCCCGTCGTACGCGAGGCCGGTGGCCGCTTCACCAGCATCGCCGGCGTGGAGGGCTGCCACGAAGGCAACGCGCTGGCCAGCAACGGGAAGCTGCACGACGCGATCCTGCCCTATCTGAACCGCGGCTAGCCATGCCCGGATATGATCCGCGCAAGCTGACCACCAGCGAGGAAGACTACCTCAAGGCGCTGTACCTGCTCACCGAGTGGGAAGAGACACCGGTCGGCACCGGTGCGCTGGCCGACCAGCTGGGCCTGTCCCCCGCCTCGGCCACCGCGATGGTGCAAAAGCTGGCGGCCAAGAACCTGGTGGACCATATTCCGCGCGGGGCCATCTCGCTTCGCGCCACCGGGCGGCGCGAAGCGCTGCGCATGGTGCGCCGGCACCGCATCCTGGAGACCTTCCTGCGCGATGAGCTCGGCTACGGCTGGGACGAGGTCCACGACGAGGCTGAACAGCTCGAGCATACCGTCACCGACCGATTCATCGACGCGCTGCATGCACGTCTGGGCCACCCGGCGGTAGACCCGCACGGAGACGCAATCCCCTCGGCCGCCGGCGTGCTGGCCGCACGCGATGCGCAACGGCTGGACCGCTTCGACGGACCGCGCGCGGTCATTTGCCGGGTCAGCGACGAGGACCCGGATTTCCTGCGCCGCGCCAAGGACCTGGGGCTCGTCCCCGGAGCGGTTATCGAGATTCCGCACGGCCTGGATTACATCTCGGCATCGCTGATCTGGGTTCGCGAACTGTGATCCGCAGGGAGACCGTCTACCGGCTCTTTGCGGTAGCAATTGGCGGCGCACTCGGAGCCTACGTCCGGGTCGGGGTGGACATGCTCCTGCCAGCCAACGAGTGGGCCGCGTCGACATTGCTGGTCAATGTGCTGGGCAGCACCGCCCTGGCCGGGCTGAGCGCCTACGGCGCCCGCAGGCCATTGAATCCGCTGCTCCAGCTGGCCGCCGGTACCGGTTTCTGTGGCGCATTCACCACCCTGTCCACCGTGCTGCTGCTCTTCACCGCGATGAGCGCCACCGGCTACCTGGGCTATTTGGCCCTGACCGTCGCCCTGTGCCTGGCCGCGGTCTTCACCACCCACCGAGTCATCCTGCGTCTGGTCCCAGCGTCCGAGGGCCGCCCATGATCGGGCTCTTGCTGCTGGCTGGGGCGCTGGGCGCGGTGGGACGATATCTGCTTGACAGAGCGCTTCCTGCCACCCATGGCGATACCCACAGCCTCTGGCGTGGCTGGCCGCTCGGAATCCTCGCCGCCAACATCGTTGGAACCTTCGCGCTGGGCCTTTTCCTTGGCTATGCGCACGCTCACGGACTAGAGCTCGCTCGGGATAACTTCGCCGGCAGCACATCTACCGCGGACCGGCTATGGTTGCTGACGACCGGATTCTGCGGTTCGTTGACGACGGCAAGCACCCTCTTCGTCGGCTTCCACCTGCTCTACGAGGTAAACCGCGCCCGCGCCATCATGTTCCTGTTAGGCACGCTGTCACTGGCCGGAACCGCCGGGCTGCTGGGCTGGTTGCTGAACGTCTAAACCTTGCGTGGCGGGTATGAGCAAGGGCCCGGTCAGCCGACCGAGCCCCTCATTACTTGCAGCGAAAACTTAGCGTGCCGCGCGGCGTCCACGATTTTGGCTGCGCTTGGCATCCTGTGCAGGTTGCGGCGCGACCGGTGCACGCTTCTCGCGGTCATGTGGAACCACATATCCGCCGGTAGCCAGAATCAAGATTGCGCTAATTCCAGTCAAGGAAAGCATCGCGATCGCCCAGATTTGCGATTGATCGGTGAATGAATGATCCACGCTCAGCCAGAGCACGTAGGCACCGACCAGGTAAATCAGATGAATGAGCATCAAGCGTGTGCGCAAGCGGAGCCGGAACTTCGCCTTAGGCGAGAAGAACAGCGCCCAGATGATCAGCAAAGGCACCACGACCACGAGGATCGCTGGAATCGTCGGCCAGGGAATGAATGCGATGGCGGCCAGCGCGGCGGCGAAAAGCAATCCAACCTCGAGGAGGAACGCGATCACAGCATAGATTGCCGAAATTGCCGGTGATACCCGCTGGGAACCGTTTTTACCCATCGTTTTCGATCTCACTCCGTTTCAGCGATCTGGCCATCGGCTTGGCCGTTCTGTTTAAGTCTAGGTGGTAAACGGCAGCCCCGCGACATGGACTCGCTCGCAAGGCTCCTTGTTACCTATCATATCCACAGCTGGGAGGGCCCGAAACCGGTGGTCCGAAGCCTGCTGGAGACCGGAGTTAGTCGAGTTGCAAACGTTGCGCCATCAATATTCATTGCCGCGGCCACCGCAAGGTTCCGCAAGGTTCCGTAAGCGATTCGTCCTCGACCACTCTGCCTGGATCTGCCCTATCCGCTGGATTATTGCTCGCAGTAATTGCCGGCCGAAAGATTTTCCCACGAAACCGCTGGGCAGGTGGCCGTGGTTCTGCATCGTCTGACGATATTTCTCCACCCCGAACGATACAACTCCTGCCGATGCCTGACGGAGGATTCCTGACGAGATTAGCCCCGCACCCCCTGGCAGTTGCGCTGCCCCTTGCCGGCTTTACCGCCGATGAAGTGCCCCGGGATCTCGGATGACGCCCGCCTTTGAGTCGGGAACTGGGGCCAACATCGGTTCCACCGAGCTGCGCTACTATGCCAATGAGCTCACCACGCCGGAGAACCCGCAGCAATCAGCCGACGAGAAAATAAACCAATACCTCAATGGTCTGGTAGCTCGAAGCATCGCAGCCTTCAAAGGCTGGACACCGCAGCACGGAACCACAAGCTGGGAATCGCCGGAGACAAGTTCATTCGTGATCACCGTCGAGGACGCCTACTGGGTGTACCTTCAGGCCGCGCATGCCTACGCCGAGGCTGTGATGTCCGGGTGGGATACGCGTCGCCTCAGCTGCATCATATGACCCCGAGAACGCCGGACAGCAGCAGTAGCGTTGCCATTTTCCGCGAGGATCCCTCGGACCTTGATTGAAAGAAACGATTGGAAGGTAACGAGGTGCCGCGTATCGTGTTGAGCCATGGTCGCGCGGCCAATGGTCAAGCCGATTTGGGCGTCGAGCAAAAAAGAAGCCCCGGGATCACTAGGATCCCGGGGCTAAAATACGTGGAGATGGGGAGAATTGAACTCCCGTCCGATGTGGTGTTGCCAGGTCTTCTCCGGGCGCAGTTTGCTGCGGATTTTCTCTGCCCCAACCATCACGCAAACATGTGGTTGATCCAGGCACAGTTACCAAAATATGTACCCAACAGCGGTAACGGCCGCTGGATACAGGGGCTATCTAAATGACGTAAGGTACAGGGGCGATAGCATCCCCTGGCTTACGGACTGTCTGGCTGCTTAGGCAGCGAGAGCGAAGTCAGTGCGCTTTGAGTCGGCACTTATTGTTTTGCAAAGAGCGTTTACGAGATAACTTTGCATCCTCGGCCCGCTTCATCTGTCGCGACTCACACCGTCGAAACCGATCATCCCCGTATTTTGTTGTCAGTCCCGGTTTCCCGGGTACAACCACACCAAAGGTGCGTTAAACAATCATAGCGCAATCTTGGAGGGTATCCCAACGAGTTTCGCCTCACGCTTATGCGTGTCCGCGATTACGCTCTCGCATTGCACGCAGTGCTTCGCGGTTATCTTGCTGTTCACGCAGCGTCTGTCGCTTATCGTATTCGCGCTTACCGCGAGCCACGCCGATTTCGATCTTCGCGCGCCCGTCTTTGAAGTACAACTTCAGCGGGACGATGGTCAGGCCTGACTCAGAGATTTTTCGTTCGATCTTAAGCAGTTCTGCACGATGCAGCAAGAGCTTGCGGCGGCGGCGTGCGGCATGATTAGTCCACGAACCGTTCAGGTACTCAGGAATGTAGCAATTCTCAATGTAGAGCTCATTGCGGTAGAACTGGCCGAATCCGTCCACCAGCGAAGCTTTACCTTCGCGCAGCGACTTGACCTCGGTCCCTGTCAGCACCATGCCCGCTTCGAAGGTATCTAGAATCTCAAAATCGTGGCGCGCTTTGCGGTTGCTCGCGATGATGCGATCTTCTTGGTTCTTCTTAGCCATGACACTCCTTGCATGTCGCGGGCGGATTCCCGCGCACAAATAACAAGTCTAACGCTAGAGAAGTCCCAATGGGTTCACGTGCGAACCGTTGATGATCGTTTCGAAGTGCAGGTGGCAACCGGTCGAGTTGCCGGTGGTGCCCACGTACCCGACGACCTGGCCCTGGTTGACGTGCTGGCCGTTGCTCACAGCGATACGTGAAAGGTGGTGGTAGTTCGTTGCCAAAGCCTTGCCCTTGACGACACCGTGCGAAACAGTCACCTTGTTGCCCGAGGAACCACCCCATCCGGCGAACCACACTTCACCACTGGTAGCTGCGACAACCGGCGAACCACACTGGCCACCGAAGCCCCAGTCAACGCCTGCGTGAACATAGCCGCCGCGACCGGTGTAGTCGATGGTTCCCGCCGGGGTCGGACGCCAGCCGAAGCTGGAAGTAATACGCGAGCTGCTCGTTGGCTTGATCAAGCCCCAGCTACTTGGTTCCGCGCGGGATTCGGTTTTCGGTTTTGCCTTGGGAGCGACGTATTGCTTCTTCTTGTACGTCTGCTGCTTCCGCTTCGCTTCGGCGGCTTGGCGCTCCTGCTCGGCCTCGTAGGCTGCCTTCTCTTTGGCGATGCGCTGACGCTCCGCCTCGGCTTCCTTGCGAGCTTTCTCCTCCGCCTTGCGCTTGCGCTCGGCTTCTTCGCGGATCAAGCGCTCTTGGCGTTCTTTGATCTGCTGGTTAACCGTGGCGTATTCCTGCTCTTGCGACTTCAGCTTCGCCTGAATCTGCGGCTTCTTAGATTCCAGCTCGGCACTGAGTGATTCGGTGCTGGCCACGAGGGCGTTCAGTTCATCTTTGGCCGATTGCGCTGCATCGCGAGCGCCCTGTTCCTGCGCGAGAGCTTCTTCGGCTTGCCCCTTGAGCGAAGAAATTTCTTCCTCTACGGCGGCCAGGCGAAGTTTGTTGCTTTCGTCCGTTGCCTTCTCTTGCGCCAGATCGTTATATACGGCGTTCTGAGAATCCATAGCCCTATTGGCCATGTCGAGACCTTCGGCCATGGCAGTGGCTGAGTCCATGTTCAGGATCATGTCTAGACCACTAGAAACTCCACCGCGCTTGTATGCCTCGGAGGCGATCTGCGCCATGGTGTTTTCAGCTTCAGCAATCTTGGCTGCGTTTTCTTCGATCGCCTTGGCAACCTTGTCACGCGTGGCCTGGGCGCTGATCAACCGATTCGTCAGGTCAGCGACGGTGGCTTGGGCATTCGCTACACGGCTTTGCGCGTCAGCCAAGGCCGCTTCTGCCACCGGAACTTGTGCTTGTTGCTCTCGCAGCTTGCGATCCGTCTCAACGATATCCGCGTCTAGGACTTCCATATCCTGTTCGAGGTTGTCGATGTTCTGTTCGACCTTTTCCTTACGGTCATCCAATTCGTCGGCGAGTACGATCCCCGCCGGCAAAGTAAGTGACAAAGCAAGGGCTCCACCGATGGTGGCGCGTAGGAACTTACGTCGCACCGCGTTGGACAGCATACTGCTCCTTAGAGGTTTTTGTGCATCAAGTTCTGAAGTTCGACCAAAGATAACGAACAACTAAACCTTCAGGTAACGCTTCAACGTTACCACTGAAGAAATTGTGGCCAAAACGATACCAATAATCAAGAGCCCTGGAGCAACGAGTAGAACTTCATTCGTCGAAATGAAGGCAACTCCAACGTTTTCGTTGGCGAGTTTATCTTGAACAAGGAACTTCACAAGCAGCCACAGGGTGCCCGAAGCAAGTAAACCACCGATAACGGAGGCAATCACGCCTTCGATAATAAACGGAAGTTGAATGGTCGTTTTCGAAGCGCCGACTAAACGCATAATCGTGGTTTCCAGACGCCGGTGCATCGCAGAAAGTTGAATGGTCGTGCCGGTCAACAGCACCGCGCAGGCAATCATCACGATCGCCACCACCGCCGCGGCGGCCGATGCTACTCGTACGAGCTGGAAAACCTTTTCCAAAAGTTCGCGTTGGTCCACCACCGAATCCACGCCCGCTACTGTGGAGAACGCCTCGTTGATCACCGGATATTTCTCCGGGTCAACTAGCCCAACACGGAACGATTCCGGAAGCTGATCTTCGGTGACCTGATCGACAAGTGAGGAGTTCTTGTACTGCTCCTTGAAGTTCTTCAGCGCATCAGACTTCGACTCATACGCGAATTCCTTGATGTACGGAGCCATCTCGTCAGATTCCAGCAGGTGCTGGATACTCGTGCGCTGCTCATCGGTGACCCCCTCGCCGGCGCAATTCGGCGCGGCGGTGTTGTCGTCGCACAAGAAGACCGCAACTTCCATGCGGTCATACCAGTAACCCTTCATCTGGTTGATCTGCAGCTGCAGCAACGCCGAAGCGCCCACGAAGGTCAGGGATACGAAAGTCACCAAAACAACAGAGACGACCATGATGACATTTTGCCGAAGGCCCTTAGCAGCCTCGCGGAGGATGAATCCTAGTCTCACTGGTCCTCGTCCTTCTCTACGTTCGTTGCGAGCTCGCCAGATGCTTCCTTAGCGGCCTCACCGGTGAGCAGCTCGCGAGAACCATCTTGATTAATTACGGTAGTCATCGCCGTGTACTGACCATCAGCTTCGTCGCGGACGACGTTGCCCTTACTCAGTTCAATGACGCGATGACGGAATTCGCTGACCAGTTCGTGTGCGTGCGTGGCCATCAGCACGGTGGTGCCGTTCTGGTTAATCCGATCAAGCACGTTCATGACCTCGACGCTGTTTTTGCGGTCGAGGTTACCAGTCGGCTCATCGGCAAGCAGGATCGATGGCTTGTTCACGATGGCGCGGGCAATACCCACACGCTGCTGCTCGCCACCTGAAAGTTCGGTTGGTTTACGGCGGGCCTTATCTTCTAGTCCGACCATTCTCAGCGCGTCCGGAACACGTTCACGAATTTGCGCGCGTGAGGCACCGATAACTTCCATCGCAAACGCGACGTTATCGAACACGGTCCGTTCGCGAAGCAGTCTGAAGTCCTGGAACACGAATCCGATGTCGCGGCGCAATTTGGGCACGCGTCGGCTCGGGATACGGTTCAGGTTTTGACCTGCAACGTATACCGCTCCGTCCGTGGCTCGTTTTTCGCGCAGTATCAAGCTCAGAAAAGTAGACTTTCCCGAGCCGGATTCTCCAACTAAGAAGGCGAATTCGCCACGGTTAACCTCGATGTTTACGTCATTCAAAGCAGCATTCTTCTGCTTCGGCTCGTAAACCATCGAGACATTTTCGAATTTAATCATGTCTTCAATCGCTAGTTGCCGTCGGGGCGCGACCCACGGAAACTCAGGTCGAGATCGAACGTTTTTGATGCGCCAGTCTTCCAAACCTTATCGGTGCAACGTGAACATCGCGTGCGGCTGGGACGGTGTGTTGTCACATTCATGCTGTTTCCACAGGCTTGGCGCAAACCGTGAAACACGGTGACCTGACTACTTTTTCGTCAAACAAGTGGCCCCGGTGACCTTCCGCACATCAGCGGTACTTCCGGATAATTCAAGGGCCCGGCCTATCCAACAAGGGATCTGATCTGGCCGCTGTTAAATATCTCGGGGGTAAGCGTCGGCACATGACCGGCACTTACCCCCCGAATTTAGAATGCTAGATCAGCGGGTGGCCATTGCGCTTTGCTGCGCGGGCCTCGATGATGAAGGCCCTGCCAATAAAGATCGCCACTCCGGCAACGACCACGGGCCAGGCCAATACGTAAATGGTGAGTGCCAGCATGTTTATCCCTTCCCCTTCGGAGTATTCGTACCTTCGGTTTTATCCGCACCACTTGTGGCGGTGCTGATTAGTTCTTCGACCGGGTCGAAGTCGCCAGCGCGCTCGGCGATGACCGCGAAGTCAAAGTCTTCCTTGGAACGGAACGACATGAAGTAACAAATCAAGGTACTCACCGAGTAAGCGACGAGCGAGGCGGTCAAGGTCGTGTAGTCACGCAAGAAGCCGAAGCAGAATGGTGCTGCGACGAGCGAGGCGATGGTGCCGACGATCAATGCAGGACGCAGCCCAAAGAAGCCGAAACTCATCAGACCAAGCACAATGCCGATACCAAGAATCGCCAGGAGCTCAATGACTATGGCGGTGAATCCGACCATTGGAATCAAGTCGAAACGCACCGGAATGAAAACAGCCAAGGCGGCCAATACCGCTGCGGTGAAGGCCTTGTTTGTGACCTTTTTCCAGTAGAAGCTGGCAAGCACTGGGAACACCAAAGCTCCCCAGAGTGCACCGACGAAGACCAAAAGGTCAAGGATGTTCAATTGCAAACTAGCGAGGCAGACCGCCAAGACCGTTGCCACGATCATCGTGATACGTCCAACCAACAACATGGTCTTCGGATTGGCTTTCTTCTTGCCTGCAACGTTCTGACCGTAAACATCGGCCATCATGATCGATGACAAAGCAGCTAGGTCCGAGTCAGCGGTGGATGAAAGCGCACCGATGATCATCACGAAGAACAGAGCCAACAAGATACCAGGCAGGTAGCTCATGGCCATTTCCGGAATGATGTTGTTGACGTTGCCATCGGTTGGTTCGAAGCCTAGGTACAGGGCTAGTACGCCGATCATGCCGACACCGATAACCATGGCGCCGTAGCCGATGGTGGCGGTGATGAAGGTCGGCTTGATCAAATCCTCGCGAACAGCGAACAGACGCTGTGCGATGGTTTGGTTACCGATTGCGTAAGCCAACACCGCTGCGATATACGGGGCACCCTGGTTCAGGAATGCTTCGGAAGAGAAGAAGTTCGACTGTTGGGCGCTCAGGTTGCCGGCACCGGTCTCGAACGCCGCGGGGAATCCTGCAGCGAAGAAAATGAACGGGACGATGATTGCCACGGCACCAAGCATCGCCATAACTTGCATGAAGTCGGTGAGAACCGAGGCGCGGAATCCGGACCACAGCGTGTAGAGCAGTACGCCACCGGCTACCGCGAGTACGCCTTGAATGAAGTTGAAGGGAGAGAGCATGGAGATGAGCACGCCACCGGCGATGAAGTTGGACATCAATGAAATGACCGAACCGACGATGTTCGAACCGGCTAGCATCAGCTGGCTAGAGCGACCGTGGCGGGCGTGCATAACTTCGGCCAGGGTATGGGCCTTCGGTGCGACTTTACGGATCCGCTTACCGAACGGGTAGATGAACAGAATCATCAGGGCGCCCCAGAGACCGTAGTGAATAGGACCACTGATGCCGTAGGTGTAGCCCGAGGCGGCGGAGGCATACATTGAGGATGCCCAGATCCATGTCGCGGTCATACTGGCCGCGGAGATTCCGAATCCGATTTTATTGCCTGCGGTCATGTAACCGTCGGCGTTTTCATTTTTCTGGCCAATCTTCGTGGAAACAAAAAAAGTTCCCCCATAGAATAAGACCAGTAAAAGTACGATGATCAAGGCGCTGAAACCGACCGTTTCCGGGTTGTTCACACGCCACCTCCTTCAAACGACGTAGTTGAGAATTGGCATCTTCCGAGGCAAGCCTCGGAACCTTTGATGCGTGGTTCGCACGTCTCATCCCGCGAAATGATTCGCGAGGATTCGCTTAGCCGACGTACATAAGCCCTCTATCCATCAATCACTTCCTTCACTCATCGTTACGTATCGTTTTCAGTTACTTCGCATCCTTGTACTGGCACGCAAAGAGCTGCCCCGATTCCGGGACAGCACGGTCGCATTAATGCGATTTCTTTCCTTAAAAACCGAAATGCCACACACAATTGCGCGCGAACATCCGTTCAAATCCATAGATTCTCGGTTGTTCATTCGTTGCCGTGGTCTCGCAAAATGATGCACCTAATTTTCGCGTCTACCTGCCATTATCGATGGCGCTTCCGACGGCTTCAAAGAGGCCAAGGTGCCTACATCGAGCGGGTTCTGAGCTACTAGAATCGCGAAAACCGCAGGGTGCAATGCCCGCAGCAACCATTTCATCCTAGCATGTACTCGATTTTCAGGTAGCTGAATTCCTAGGATATCGCCTCGAAATCGGCGATAAACTTGAACTTTTTAGTTCTAAAAATTAGAGAAATTTGGAAACAAAAAAGCCTGAAACTATTTCAGTTCCAGGCCTTTGAGTTAGTTCGCGGGGCGTCGGTTTCCCGCTCGCCAACGGATTCCAGCGTCAATGAAATCATCGATTTCACCGTCGAGTACCGCCTGAGTGTTGCCGACCTCGTGTTCGGTACGCAGGTCCTTAACCATCTGATAAGGGTTGAGCACGTAGGAGCGCATCTGATCACCCCACGATGCTTTAACGTCTCCAGCCAGCTCCTTCTTCTGCGCACTTTCCTGTTGCTTCTTAATCAGCAACAGACGCGACTGCATGACGCGCAAGGCGGCGGCGCGGTTCTGGATTTGTGATTTCTCGTTCTGCATCGACACCACGGTGCCAGTGGGAATGTGCGTCATGCGGACCGCCGAGTCGGTGGTGTTCACGCTTTGGCCGCCTGGTCCCGAGGATCGGAAGACGTCCACTCGAAGCTCGGATTCGGGTATTTCGATGGTGTCGGTCTGTTCGATCAGGGGCACAACTTCCACCGCAGCGAAGGAGGTTTGACGGCGCCCTTGATTGTCGAATGGTGAGATCCGTACCAGGCGGTGGGTTCCGGCTTCGACGGAAAGAGTTCCGAAGACGTATGGCACGTCGATTTCGAAGGTAGCGGATTTCAACCCTGCTTCTTCCGCATAGGAGGTATCCATTACGGTGGCCTTGTAACCGTGCTTTTCCGCCCAGCGCAGGTACATGCGCAACAGCATTTCGGCGAAGTCTGCGGCATCGACGCCGCCGGCTCCGGCACGGATCGTCACCACCGCACCGCGCGAATCGAACTCGCCATTGAGCAATGTGACGATTTCCAGCTCATCCAGCGCCTTGTGGATCGAGATGAGTTCCTTGTCCGCTTCGACCAGGGTTTCGTCGTCGTCTTCCATTTCGGCAAGTTCCACGAGAACTTCAAGATCGTCAATTCGCGTGCGCAACTTATTCAGGCGTTCAAGTTCTGTCTGGCGATGGGACAGCTTGCTAGTGACAACTTGCGCGCTGGCTGGATCATCCCATAGGTCAGGGACACCGGCCTCTTCCGAAAGCATGGCGATATCGGCCTTGATTTGAGCAACGTCGCTTACGTCCTCAATCGCAGAGAAAGTGGATCGAAGCGAACGAATTTCAGCGGAGAAGTCAGTTTTTGCCATAGTTATCTAAGCCTACGCCATGAAAGCGGACGGCTTAAGCTCGCGACACTATCTGCTCAAAACGGTGCGCGCGGAGGAATTGACGCTGATATTCACCCCGGACGGGACGATCCACCCGATGATCGGTGGCTGCACCGAACCAGTCAGAGATAAACGCGCGCCTTGGCCATCGGGCAGAATCTGTACCGATCCAATGGCAAGATTATCGACACGCTGTCCCGCGTCCACATCCTGCAGATAGCGCTGAACTGCCGCCCGCACTTGAGCCTGGTTCAGTTCGATCCGTGGCTGACCTCCGTCGGCTACAAATTCGAACTCATCCACGGCCGCGACAATCGCACCATCGGCGACGGACAAAAGCTGGCGCGCTTTGAGGTTCACCGCGCTGGCGGCGAGCACCACCGAGATAGTCAACAAGGTGATCGCGCACAACCCAATGGCAAGCACCAGCGACTGCCCGTCCTCGGCGCGGGCAGTACGCAGCAACCTCGGCCACCTCCCGCCGCTATCCAAAACGGTCGATTCGTTGTGTCGAGGCAGCGTCGACGGTGAAAACGGAGACATCAAAGTAGTCGGAGACAAACGGCAGCTGCACGCGCAAGGACACTTGAATCGTGACGATGCTACCGGGGCTCAGACAATCAAGATCGCAGGATATCTGCGTGCTGGCACCGGATAAACCGAAGTTATTCATCGCACGCTCCACCACCTGATGGGCGTTGGAATGCGCCTGGGCGGGAGTATCGGCGACGGCGAAGACCTTGGCGGCTTGGTCGGCCGCGCCGACCACTGCATAGGATCCTGCCTGGAGTTGACCGGCCGCGAGGATCAGGTAAATCATTGGGATCAGCAAAACCGTGGAGGCGAACACAAATTCCACGATGGCGCTGCCTTCATCGTGCGAGGCACGGGGCGTACTTTTAGCCATAACGCACCGCATCGCCGCGAACACTCAAATTCCACCCGTTGGGCAGTAGCCCGATCAACGGCACCCGCGTCGACACGGTGACGCTCACTAGCTGGCTTTCCCCAACCGCGCTCGTTGACACCTGCACGTTTTGGGCGAAACCACTATGCAAGGATTCGGCAATCAACAGGCGGGTTCGACCGCCCGCGTCGGCTGGAGTTCGGTTTGCCAACGCCCCGTAGTGCGCGCCGTTGGCCGCCGCGTCGGTGAGCGTATTGCGCACATGGAGCACCAGCGTCAGTTGAATCAGCGTTAACGTGATGACGATCAGCAAGCTGGTGATCATAACGAATTCGGCCACGGCCGATCCTGCCTCATCCGGGCCTTGTCTCCGGAAGCGACGTCGTACCACGGTCGCGGCGCTGCTCATCTTCGCGGACCCCTGGCTCAGCCTAATCCAGAGACTCGATCGATCGCCTGGTTGAAGAGGTCTTGCAAACGCGGACCAGCGATGGCCAACAACGCGGCAACGAGCAGAGCGGACATTAAGGTGATCATGACCCATCCGGGGACGTCGCCGCGCTCTTCGCGCAGCTTCACCGTGAATTGACGCCAGAAATTCTGGCAACCTTCGGACAGCCGTAGTGACATGATCAGAAGCCACGATTGGAAGCTTGACATGGGATTACTTCCTAACATTTTTTGCGTTTGGCAAATACTGTGATCTTGCGGCAAATTGTCAATAGCTCATCTCCAAGAGTGCTAGGCCGGGGAACACCGCAAATACGATGGTCAACGGCAGGACTCCAAAAACTATTGGAATCAGCATGCTGATTTCACGTTTTCCGGCAACTTCCATCAGCTCTCGCTTGGAGGCATCACGCACATCTTGAGCCTGATCTCGGAGCACCTGTGCCAGCGGCGTGCCTCGCTCTGTGGCCACGACGATCGCGTCGACGAACCTGGTCATCGCCCCAACTTGGATACGATCGGACATATTCTGCATTGCCTGAATCATCGAGTTGCCGGCGTGGATTTCGTTGAGCGTTTCGGTGAATTCATCGCCAATCACCCCATGGCAGATACGCGAGATCCGTTCGATCGCCCCGGTGGTCGATTCACCGGCTCCCACAGTGAGGGCGAGAACCTCCGCAACCGTGGGGAATTGCGTGAGAACCTTGCGGGCACGACGCTGAATCTGTTCGTTCAGCCACCATCCACGGGCCATGAACCCGAGCATGCCGCAGCCGAGCGCCACGATGAGAGCGAAAGCGAAATTTATGGGCCGGCTCAGCGCGAGCAGGGCCATGAGCGCCGAGCCGGCCAGCAGGCCAAACAGCGCGCAGATGATCTCTTGCGAGCGGTAGTCCACAACGCTGGCTTTCAATCCTGCGGCACGAAGCCGCTTGCGTACGGTCTCGGTGCCGGGGCTGTGCAGGCTGGCGAGGCGTTTGATCTGGTTCAGCAGCGGCGCAGCGAATTGCACCACCGCCGGGCTCCGCGATTCGGCCCGCCAGGAATCTTCGAGCATCCTCGAAGAACGCATGCCCACACGGATGTGCGGGGCAACGCGTTCGGCGAAGGACATCGGACGCCAAGCGGGCAGGTTGACGATGATCATCCATAAGCCCAGGCCGAAGCCGAAGCCGCACAGCACCGCCCACGGGATCAGCGAGTTCATGCCAGCACCCGCTCTTCGACCGGCAACGTGCCAAGGCGCAGCATCACCCGATAGCAGAACAGCGAGATGAGCAGTCCAGCGATGAGTACTACCACTCCGCCCGAGGTCAGGTAGGCGTTTTTCGCCGCGTCTTGGGTACCGAGCACCAGCAACAGGATCCAGGGGGCCGCAACCGCCAGCCGGGCCGCGGAAACGATCCACGACTGGCGGGCGGCCAGTTCTCCCCTGGTGCGCACGTCATCGCGCAAAAATGCTGCCAGGGTGCTCAAGGTTTGCCCCAGGTCGGTACCGCCGACCTCGCGGGTGATGCGCAGCGTGGCCAGGATCTTATCGGAGACCGGATCCGCCAGCCGCGCACCCAATTGCTCAAGTGCAATGGAAAAATTGGAGGTGGCCCGATAGTCCAGGGCGAAGTCGCGAAAGGCCGGGCGCAGCAGTTCTGGTCCCATGCTGCCCAGCTGGCTCAACGATTCGGGCAGCGATAGCCCGGCCCGGATGGCGCTGCGCAGGTGATCAACCACCTCTGGCCACTGTTCGTGCAACGCCGCCTGTCGTTTAGCCGCCTGATGGCGCAGATACACCCATGGCGCCCACAGCCCGAAGAGCAAAAACACGCTGGCAAAAAGCCACGAACCGGTCAAAGCGAGGGTGATCAGCACGAACACCAGTCCATTGGCCGCGCAGATCGCCACAAATTTTGCCGGGCTCAGGCTTACGATGCCCGCACGCAGCAGGGACAACCGGATCGCCGACTGGCGTTTGGCCCGCGGCGGAGTGGGGTCGAAAAGCAGCCAGTCCACTATCAACGCGATGCCCAGCCCGCCGAGTAATCCTAGAAATGCGATCATGAGCGTTCCATCAGCAATTGGGCGACGTTAATCCCGGCGAGCGCGAATTTCTCGTGCGCCCAGTCGGCTCCTGATGCCTGGTTCAGCTCGCCCTGCCCGTATTCGAAAAGCGTTGAGGTTTCGAACTGGCCGTCCTCCACCCGGCCCCGCACGCTGAGGATTTCCTGCACGTAGCGTTTTCCGCTCGGGTCGCGGGTGCAGTGCACCACCAGGTCGATGCAGGCGGCCACGGTCCGCACGGTGAAGTCGCTGGTGATATTGGGTCCGGCTAACAGCGGCAGGGTGCAGATCTTGGTGATTGCATCGCGCGCAGAGTTCGCGTGCAAGGTGCACAGTCCGGCGATGCCTGAGTTCAAGGCGATGAGCATGTCCAATGATTCGGCCTCGCGCACCTCACCTACGATGATTCGGTCCGGGCGCATGCGTAGCGCTTCCTTGACCAGCCGACGCATGGTGATTTCCCCGGTGCCCTCCAAGTTTGCTAGACGGGTTTGCATGCTGACCACATCGCGCAGGGCCAGATTCAGTTCGAAGATCTCCTCGATGGTGATGATGCGTTCGCGCGATCCGATGGAGGATGCCAAACAGTTGAGCATCGTCGTCTTGCCAGCTTGGGTAGGACCGGTGACCACCACGTTGAGCCCTGCGGCGATCGACCACCCTAAGAAGGCTGCCCCATCCTGGCTGAGCGAACCGATTTCCACCAAATCTTCGAGCTTCGTTGCGCGGGCGATGAATTTACGGATGTTCACCGCCCAGTGTTCGTGGGTGATGTCCGGGATGACTACGTGCAGTCGGGAGCCATCGGGCAATTGGCAGTCCACGAAGGGTTGGGACAGATCCAACCGGCGCCCAGAGGATTTCAGCATTCGTTCCACCAGGCCGGCTACCTCGTCGGATTCGAGCCTGATATGCGTCAGTTCGCTTTGCCCGCCACGCGCGCAAAAAACCTGTTGCGGCGAGTTGATCCATATTTCTTCGACGTTGGGGTCATCGAGCAGCGGTTGCAGCGCCCCGAATCCTGCCACATTGTCGAAGACCGAACGGCGAACCTGATCGAGCGATCCGATGGCCGGGACCGCGCCGAGCAGGGAACGTTCGTCATAGTCACGCAAGACATCGTCAATCAGGGATCTGATGAGCGCAGGTTGTCTGCCAGGGTCCAGTCCGCGCCGGCGCACCAGCTCTCGCACTTCGTCTTCCACGATGGATAGCGCGTCCACGTCAAAGTCCTTAGCCGAAACTATGAAAATCGTTCCCGAATGCTTCGAGGTACACCGGCGAGCGCGGCACCGGCACAGCGTCTTGCAACCCTTTTCTGGAGGTTAGCTAGAAGGGCTATGTCAAGGGAGCCTAGCCCCACCGGCTAGCGCTTTCAATAGCATGCCCGAAGATGTGGATAAACTCCGACGGGTTTTCCACAGTGCGAGGTGCGGCTCGAATAGTGGACCATCGTGCGTGCTGAAGTGTTGCCAAGACCCAGCTAGCGATTGAGGAGGAGAATTCATGGTGCGCTATGAGTTGCTGCTGGCGGCGCGGTGTTTCGCCCAGCCGCGCCAATTCAGGCTCGACGTTTCCGCGCAGCTAGATGGCGCTGGGCTGGCCAAAATTTTGGCCGGCTCCTTCGGCGCGACGCGCTGGTTTGTGGCAGACACCGCTCTGGAAGATTGTGGGATGCTCAGCGCGCGCACTCACCTGTTGCTGACCGATATTCCGCGAGCCACTGCCACCTCGGGGGTCCGGATGCCTGCCGCGCTGCAACTCTTTGTCGCATCTGGGCCGGACGCCGGGGCGAGCGTGCGACTGGACCAAGGCGTGCATCGGCTGGGGCGCTGTGCCCCGCTGTGGCTGCAGGACCCGCTGATCGCCCGGCACCATGCCCAAATTGCAGTGGACCAATCGGCCCTGGTACTGACCTGTGATGATGCAAATACGATCGGGGTGGATGACCGCGTCGGGAAGCGGAGTTCGGTGACCCGTCTGCAGCTGCACCGCGGAACGCGCTTTTGTTTGGGAGACACCGAATTGTGCGTCGGCGATCCGGTACTGCTTGATACCGGCCAGAGTCTGTCGGCCGAGCAACTGCGCTGGCAGCTGCCAGACAAACCGGAGCTACAACGATTGATCGCCTTGTGCTTGGCTGCCCTGGTTCCGATGCTTTCCGGGGTGTTGCTGGCGGTGCTCACCGGGTCGATGTTGTTCTTGTTGCTCAGCGGCGCTTCGGCCCTCTTGGGAATCGTACCTGCCGGGCAGCTGATCCTCGAGCGTCGCCGGTGGAAAGCCAAGGCCGTGGTGCACCGCGCCCAGGTGGCGCAAGCTCGTGAGGCCTATGCGCCGCCGTTGGGGATCGCCCTGCTCGCCGGGTTGGATCGTACCGAGTTGGGGATGCCGAATTCCGGATTGCCTCCGCTGGTGTTCGGCCGAGGGCTGTGGTCCCCGGCGGCGGAAGAGATGACGCCGAAGAAGAAGCGGCGCAGGAAACCGCGCAGCGCTTTGGATGCCCCCTGCCCCTCGCCGGTGTTCACCGCCAGCGTTCCCGGCGCCTGGCAGATCGTCGGCGATCAGGACAAGGCGAGCTGCGAACTGCTGTTTGCCCTGCTCGCCCGCTACCTGCCCGCGGTCCTTGCCGGACGGCTGGAACTGATACTTGACCCGCAACTCGAATGCCTTCCGGCCAGTCTGATCCTGTTACCCGGGGTGAGCACCGGGCTGCCACCGGCTCCACGCGCAAGCCTGCTGGCAGCACCGGCGACCGGCGAAGTGCGCTCCCTGTACGTGCTGGCCACCGCAGCACAGCCCTGCGAGGAGTCGATAGTGCTCGGGCTGAGCCGCGCCCCGGTGCCGCAGGGCACCTGGTGGGTGAATCCCCTGTTGCCGCTAGCCTCGCTCGAAGATCCGCAGCTGGCCTTGCGGAACGTGCAGCGGCTGAGCGCACCGCGTTTCGCCCGGCTGATCGATCGATGTCTGGACCTCGCCGAAACCCACGGTCCCCTCAGCAGTCCTGCGCCGCCGACGGGCGAGGGACAGCCTGTACGACCCGGGTTGACCGCCCACATTGGCACCACCACGCAGCTTGATCCGGTGGTTCTGGACTTTGACTCCGACGGGCCGCACATGCTGATCTGCGGCACCACCGGATCAGGAAAATCCGAGGCGCTACGCCGCATTGTCAAAGAACTAGCTGCCGATTACTCCCCCGAAGAATTAGCCTTCGTCCTCGTCGATTTCAAGGGCGGAGCCGGGCTTTCGGTCTTCGCCGCCTTGCCTCATGTCCAACTCTTCGCCAGCGACCTCGACGCGGCGGCCGCGCAACGCACCCTGGCTCAATTAGAAGTCGAGGTCACTCGCCGCGAACAACTGCTGGCCAACTATCGCTGCAGCGACCTGCTCGAATACCAACAACTGAGCGATCCGGCGCCAGCCTTGCCAAGGCTGTTGGTGGTGATCGACGAATTTCGGGTATTTAGCGAATCCATCCCGGAAGCCAGCCCACGAATCGACCGGCTCGCGGCCGTGGGCCGGGCTCTGGGCATTCACCTGTTGCTTAGCACCCAGCGGCCAGCAGGAACCCTGACCGGGCAAACCCGGGCAAACCTCAATACCGTGATCGCACTGCGCGTTAATGACCCGGGTGAATCCATTGAGCTGGTCGGTATCCGGGACGCTGCCTCGCTGTTGGACCCCGGGCAAGCAATCATCCATTGCGCCACGCGGCAGACCCGAAAATTCCAATTTGCGCTCGCCTTCGACCCACCGCCCTATGGTGAACTGGCCGAACGAGGGCCAATGAACCTCCGCGCACGGCAGCTCTGCACCTTTGGGGCGCCCCCAACTGCCTACGAAGCTATGGAGGCACTGCACGACCAGATGGAAACTGTGGCTCAGCGCTGGGCGACGCTTCGATTACCGCGCTCACCGTTTGCCCCGGCACTACCCGCGCAACCTGAACCACCCGGTTCGGACTGGTCACCCATGAGGCCAGACACTATTTGGTGCGGGTTGATTGACCAGCTAGAGCACGGCGCCCTCGAGCCACTAGAGCTTGGTGGCGAGGCGAGGCGCAGCCTGTTGGTGTGTGGCCTTCCGGAGGCTGGCCCTCGTCAGCTATTGACCGGCCTGTGTCGGCTGCCGCGCAAAATACTGAGTTTCGGGCCCGCGCTGAACGCAGATGAACGCAGCAGCCCGCACCTGCGACAAATTACCGGGGAAGACGTTTACGACTTTCTAGATGCGCTGGACTACCTCGAGGAACGGTGCGAAGACACGCGCCTACTCGTTCTAGTTCATGGTGTCGCGCAGCTGCAATCCTTGCTGCACCCACAGCATTTTCAACGCTTCGACGAAGTTCTCGGGGGTCTCTTGCGTCGCGGTGCAGCCGGTGGCACCACCATCCTCCTCGCGGTGGATCGGGATCAGGCGCTGCTCAAAGCCGCAGGGCTGTGCACCGAGCAATGGTACTTTCCTTTTCAGGCCACCGAATCCTTGAAAATGACCTGGCCTCGCCTGCCCGAAACTGCAAGCGTGGTCGGACGAGGAATAATGGTGTGCGGTACCGACGCTGCACGCACCATCCAGTTAGGTTCGCCCCAGCCCGCGGCCTTGGAACAAGGCGTGTGGAACGCGAATATCGATGACTCTTCCTACTTAGCCGAGCCAGGGGCTTTCCCGCTTGGCAAGCGTTCATTTGTAGATGCCACGATAAGTCTGTCTGCCTCGGCGATGACGCTCCTGATCTGTGGAAACCCTTTGATCCGAGAAGAGCTAAGCAAATGCCTGTGTCACCGGTGGTCGCTAGAACGCTTGCACGGAATCGACGAATTCGAATCACGGCTTGACCAAATGGCACCGGGGAATATCGCGCTGGTGCTCGAACATACGAACGACCCACGACTTGCCGGGTTGCTAAATTCCGCGCTGAGCCGTGCGGTGATCCCGGTGCTATTCGTACCGCCTTCCAGCCGACTTGCCTACGAGATCGGGGCGCCGGGCATGGCACTCGATGACCGTTGTGTTGCATTAGTCGAAGCCCACCATCCGCACGATATGCAACCCATGTCGTGGGAGCCATTGAGTTCTCAAGAATCGAGACAGCGGGTAAACAAATGGCGCGCGGTCGCCAGTTACCGTGGGCAACCACGCGCCATCTATATCGACATGGATGACTTCTAGGATTGCGGGCGGTCTCCTAGAAATATGGTTGTCTTGGGTGCAAACAACATCACGACGATGATTCCGGCGATCACGATGGCCGCAATCGCGATACCGCTAAATGGGCCTTGCAAGAAGGAAAACGAGAGGATCAATTGGAACAGCTGCCACACGATAATCGGTGCGCGTGTGAAGGCCTTCCCCTGGAAGAAGTTGAAGGAAACGCTGATCTGCCAGGCGCCGGCTGCGAAGCACAGGACGAGCATGAAGATTCGGCCGCCCATGTTCAAGTCCCCGGCGTCAGCGAGATGCATTAGGTAGTTGACCGCGTAAACCAGGACCGCCACCGCTTCGAGCATTGTCAGGGCTGAGACGGCCAAAACGCTGGGAGGACGGGATACGGAAGATTCGTTGTTGCTCACGACAACAATTTTCGTGCAAGCAACTCAGGAACTCAAACGCGCAACATCGAAGGCGAATATGGCACCGACCACAGCCCCTTCAGTTAGCGCAGCGAGCCACGGAAATCCATGTGAGAAAGCACTCAGGCATTCAACCACATTTCACTTCCGTGACTCTTGTTTACTTTCTCGTAACATGAAAACCTAATGTGGTTGGTTAAACGAACACCCCTGCTCGTACCTCTCCAACTCATCGATGACCTTTCCGGTACACACAACGTAACGCACCTGCAATTCCTATTCGCAGTTGTTTTCTGTTTGTGACGATTTCTGGGAGGTCTTCGTTCCCCTAAATATTTCAAGGAGCATCAATAAGCATGGATTGGCGTAGCCGCGCGGCGTGTCTGGAAAAGGACCCGGAACTTTTCTTCCCGGTGGGTAACACCGGTCCGGCCCTATTACAGATCGAAGAGGCCAAAAGCGTATGCCGTCGATGCGACGTCACGGAAACCTGCCTGCAGTGGGCCATCGAGTCCGGGCAGGATGCCGGCGTCTGGGGCGGCATGAGTGAAGACGAGCGTCGCGCCCTGAAGCGTCGTGCTGCACGGGCCCGTCGCGCTTCTTAGAGTAATAGCTGCACCCGAGGTAGTTCTCGCAACCCGGGTTGCTGTCCGAAATCCGTCAGTGGCAACTCTACTGGCGGATTTCGACTTTAACCCGTGAAATTCTCAGGCCAGCTGAGTAACCTACACTTAGTATCTGTGTTCGAAAGGAGCAAGGTCGTGTCCCAGACTCGCCATCCGTGCTCCCCTGTGGCAGGAGTTTTCTTTGATTAGCCCGGATCGACCAGACTCGCTCGTCGGACAAGTAATTGGTCACCGCTATCGGTTAGATACGCTGATCGCGCTCGGTGGGATGTCACGGGTATACCGGGCGATGGATCAGAATTTGCACCGGTCTGTGGCCGTCAAGGTACTGGACGAGAACTACGCTAGCGAATCGATGGTCCGCGAACGGTTCGAGTCCGAAGCCATTATCGCAGCGAATATCTCCCACCCGAATGTAGTGTCCATCCGCGACCATGCCGTTTCCGGAAGTCACGTGTATCTGGTGATGGAGTACGTTCGCGGACGTAATCTTTCCCAAGTTATCGAGGAACGTGGACGGTTTACTCCACGGCAGATGCTAAGCGTTCTTGAGCGAATCTGCAGCGGCCTACGTGCCGCGCACCTCGAAGGCATTGTGCACCGGGATATGAAACCGGCGAACGTTCTCCTTTCAGATAATGGCGAAATCAAGATCACCGATTTTGGCCTGGCTCGTGCGGCCAGCGCGCATACTCAGTCCGGGACGCTTGTCGCCACGCTCTCCCATGTTTCGCCCGAGCTAGTTTCAGGGGCGCCCTCCGATTCGCGTAGCGACATTTACGCCGTTGGAATCATGATCTATCAAATGCTCACCGGTCAGTTGCCATTCCCGGTATCCAACCCCGCAGCGATGATGAAGCAACATCTCGATTCGCCAATGCCGTTGCCTTCTACAATGGTTCCAGGGCTCAGCGAAGATCTCGATGAACTGGTGCGCTACTGCACAGAAAAAGATCCGGATCTCCGTCCGCAGAATGCCGGCTTCTTACTCGATGATGTCATCCAGATCCGTTCCACGCTCACCGATGAGGAGCTCGACCTTGATGCCGATTCTCTAGGTCAGATTTCGGACTTGGCCCCATTGGCTGCCGAGGCAATGCCTACCACCGTGCAGCAACGACTAGACGAGTGGCAGCGTTATCGTGAGGAACAACGCCAACCGTGGTGGTTGGACGAAAACACGCTCGGGGAGACGGCCGCTTCGACGACCGAAGACTACTCTGCGGTTCCCTTCGAAGAAGCCACCGCGGTCATCAGCGCCTCCCAAGCAACCGAAGTATTGGATCTTCGCGAGGCCCAGCCCACCACTGTGACACCTCAGCTGTCCCTCGGCGATCCAGTCCAAGCGTTACCGGCAACGGACGCCACTGCGGCTTATTCTCGCGAAGATTTAGTTGGGTTCGACGATTCAGCTCTGGTGGCCGAAAAACCCGTGGCACCAGCTACTACCCATGGTTCAGCTCGCGCGCAGAAGCAGGAGCAAAAACGCGCGGCGAAACAATGGCGCAAGACCGCGCAAATACCCACCCATCAACTGGTGAAGCCAAAATCTGCCGGAAGGCGTTCGGTGATCTTGGTGGTACTCATTTTTATCATCGCGTTAGTCGCTGCTGGTGCATGGTTCTTCGGCCGCGGCCCGGGAACCATTATTCGCATCCCATCGCTGACCGGAATGTTGCAAAACCAGGTTGTCGCCCAATTTGATGAGCAAGGCGTACCGGTACGAGTGAACTCCGTCTATGACGATGAGATCGCTGTCGGCCGCGTAGTGCAAACCCAGCCGCGCACCGGTGAAAGCATGATGAAGTTTCAGGGCGTCGATTTACTGATTTCTCGCGGCCCGGAACTCTTCGAAATTCCGGCGCTCGAAGGAGTGACCGAGGAGGAAGCCGCCGAGCAACTTTCCGATCTGGGCTTGGCCAAAGTGAAGACGAGCCTAGAGTATTCCTCCTCCGTCGCCAAGGGACAGGTCACTTCCAGCTCACCGGCCGCCGGCGAACTGGCGGGGCGGAAAAACACCGTGGCATTGGTGATCTCGCGGGGTCCGGCACCGGTGCAGATACCTAACCTCGCTGGGATGTCACCGGAGCACGCCGAGCAGGCGCTGAGCGAGGTCGGCTTGAAGCTGAAGCTCGGCGAGCAGCAGTACTCGCCAAAAGTTGACCAAGGGTTGGTCGCGGATCAGAGCCCACGGCAGCAAACCGTTGAGTTTGGCAGCACCGTCACCGTTCATGTCTCCAAGGGGCCTGAATACCTTCAGGTGCCTTCGGTGATCGGTCAAAGCCTGGCCGAGGCGAGTGCAACGCTTGAGGAAGCCGGATTCACCGTCTCGACGCGATCGGTGCTTGGCGGCTTCTCGGACACGGTACGCATGCAGACCCCACGGAACCAGCGCGCCGTACGCGGCAGTGAAGTCAGACTGTACGCGTTCTAAACCAAAGGCTTCGCTATTTTAAATTACTTTGGCTTCCCGCAATCGCGGGAAGCCAAAGTTAATTAGTGCCGCGGGCGTTTAGCGACGACCACGGCTCTGCAGCGCACTGGAAACCAAGAAGGCCATTTCCAGGGACTGTTTGTGGTTCAGGCGTGGGTCACAGACCGACTCGTAGAGGTCGTCGAACTGTTCCTGGCGGATCGGGTCGGCACCGCCGAGGCACTCGGCCACGTCGTCACCGGTCATTTCCACGTGCAGGCCACCTGGGAAGGTGCCCAGCGAATCATGGACCTCAAAGAATCCACGGACTTCGTCCATGACATCGTCGAATTTGCGGGTCTTGTAGCCGTTCTCGCTGGTGACGGTGTTTCCGTGCATCGGGTCGGTTACCCACAGTACCTGGGCGCCGGAGGCGGTGACCTTCTCGACCAAATTTGGCAGCTTCTCGCGAATGTTCTGCGCACCCATTCGGGTAATGAAGGTCAGTCGCCCTGGTTCCCGGTTTGGATCCAGCTTCTCGATCAGTTCCAGCGCATCGTCTGGCGAGGTGTTCGGGCCAAGCTTGACGCCGATCGGGTTGCGCACTCGGGACAGGAAGTCCACATGTGCGTGATCCAACTGGCGGGTGCGTTCGCCGATCCACAAGAAGTGTCCCGAAGTGTCGTACGGCTGGCCGGTACGCGAATCGGTACGGGTCAAGGCACGCTCGTAGTCCAGCAGCAACGCCTCGTGGGAAGCGAAGAATTCGGTGCGCTTCAGTGCTTCGAAGTCGGCTCCGCAGGCATCCATGAAGCGGATGGCGGAGTCGATCTCTCCGGCAAGCTGTTCGTAAGCAGAGTGCGCAGGGTTAGCCATGAAGCCGGCATTCCATGAATGCACGCTGCGCAAGTCTGCGAATCCGCCCTGGGTGAAGGCGCGGATCAGGTTCAGCGTTGCCGAAGAGGTGTTGTAAGCCTGCACCAGACGCTTCGGATCATGCGCACGGGACTCGGGGGTGAAGTCATAGCCGTTGACGATGTCGCCGCGGAAGGCCGGCAAGGTCACGCCATCGCGAGTCTCATCATTTGAAGAACGTGGCTTGGCGAACTGGCCCGCCATGCGTCCCATCTTGATAACTGGCATCGAAGCACCATAGGTAAGCACGACGGCCATCTGCAAAATGGTCTTAACGCGCGCTGAGATCTTATCCGCGGTCGCCGCGTCGAAGGTCTCGGCACAGTCGCCACCCTGCAGCAGGAAGGCTTTACCCTGCGCCGCGGCGGCCAGGCGTTCGCGGAGGACATCCACTTCACCGGCAAATACCAGTGGCGGACGTGAACCCAGTTCGGATATTGAGGCACTATAGTCCGGGTGCTCACGCCAGGTGGGCTGTTGGGCAATAGGCAAATCACGCCACGCATCAAGTTGAGGGTCGGTGGCGGGGCCGGCTACAGAAGAGCCAGGCAATGGGGTTCGGTTTTCTTCGCTCACCTTAACAATTCTACGTCCGAGAGCATCAAAGCACCGCGATGAATGTAACAACTCGACGTAACACACCGATTCTGGAAGTCCGGCGTGTTGCGAGACCAACTATTTTTTGATTTTTTTCGGGGCGTAAACGTCAACATAGTTCTGTCCGGAAAGCTCGTTGATGGCCTTGCGGATTTCATCTGCCACGTGACGCAGCGCCTGCGGGTCATCGACCTGTTCGGCATACTTGCTGAAGTCCAGGGGTTCTCCGACGTGGATCCCGATACGGCCCGGACGCGGGACTCCTTGCCCGATAGGTTGAACCCTATCCGTGCCGATCATGGCGACCGGAATGACTGGAGCTCCGGATTCCATGGCGAGTTTCGCTACTCCCAGCTTGGCTCGGTAGAGCCTGCCATCAGGCGAACGCGTCCCTTCCGGGTAGATCCCAAGCAATTTGCCTTCTCGCAGTGCCCGGTTGGCGCTGTCCAGCGAGGCCGCGGAGCCTTTGCCGCCGGAACGGTCCATCGGCAGCTGATTAATGTTTCGAAAGAACCAGGCGACGAAGCGTCCCTTGGGCCCCTTGCCGTTGAAGTAGTCGTCCTTTGCAAGAAAAATAACCGGGCGCTCAAGACTCGCGGGCAGAAAGACCGAATCGCTGACCGACAGGTGGTTCGAGGCGAGGATCGCGGCACCATGTTCGGGGATATTTTCGATGCCTTGGAGATCGATCTTGAAGAAGATACGCAACAATGGCCGGACCGCGAACCGTTTAAGAAAGTCGTAGAGCACGGGGTGGCATTTCCTTATTCTCGTCTTCGAACAACTTTGCGCAGGAGACAACCGGACGGCGCCTTAGCCCACACCATACAATTGTGCACTACGCTCGACAGTGAACCGTTGAATTTTAGGGGTGCACATGATGAAAGATACTTCCTTGGTCCCGGAAACCGGGTCCGCTTCGGACGTGGCTGTATTGCTGATCCACGGTTTCACCGGCTCCACGACGGCTATGCGCCCATGGGCTGACTCGCTGCAGAGCCATGGTGTACACACGAGCGTACCTATACTTCCCGGACATGAGACACGCTGGCAGGATCTGATCGGCCGACCCTACGGACAGTGGATCCAGGCGACGGAGGATGCCTTCGATGAACTGGCGTCCGCGCATCAACATGTTTTTGTCGCCGGGCTCTCGATGGGCGGGGCGTTGGCACTGCACCTCGCATCACGCCGTAATGTCAGCGGAGTGTCCCTGGTGAACCCTGGCTTGGTCATCGATTCGCCGGTTGCCCCCTACGCGGGCTATCTGCGCCGGGTGGTTCGGACAGTCGCGCCGATAAGCAATGACATTGCCTATCCCGGGGCCGACGAGAATGCCTACGAACGTACGCCGGTTGCGGCAGTACATGAGGTGTACAAGCTTTTCGCGCAGACGCGGGCTCGTTTGCCATTGGTGGCGGCACCAGTACAGTTACTCCGTTCCGCAGTGGACAACGTGGTCTCGGATGCATCCGTTCACGCCTTGCTCAACGGGCTCGGGCCGGGAATTCTGCGCGAGCGAATTGCGTTGTCACGTAGTAGGCATGTGGCGACATTGGATTATGATGCGCCTAAAATTTTCAAGGAATCGCTGCGCTTCATTACTGACGTCGCGGCACGGGAAGAGGCCCAATGAGCCCTGCAGAGAACGAGCCTTCAAAAGCCGAGGACCCGCGCTGGGATCAACTGGTGGAGAATTTCAAAAGTCTCGACGCGCAGGCTCCTCGCGAGCCAAGCGCTGCCGAACGTGCCACCCAATTGGACAAGCTGTTTAACACCGGGCCGCTCGCTCGCGGACCACGCGATTATGAACCAGTAGATACTCCCGACGAATTCGTTCCCGAAGAGCCCGCCGCTCTGGGCAGTGGCGATCCGATGTTGAATTTGGCGTGGGTCGGCGCGGCCGGCGGACCCTTTGGATTGCTGTTTTGCGTGATCTTTTTCCGCAGTGCACCGGGGTTTATTTATCTGGGCTTGGCCGCAGCGGCGATTCTTGGCATTTTTTACCTGCTGCGAAGACTACCGACTCAGCGCGATCCGGGAGATGATGGGGCAAAGGTCTAATCGACTTGGAACACTGCAACTGCTACGTTACTATCGAGTAATATAAATGTGACGCAGCTTACGAGGCGTTATAACCTAGGACACTTACCACAGGAGTTGAGTACCAGATGCGCGAATTTAGCTCGCCACTTCGCATCCACTCGCCGGAAAATTCGAACATCACCGATCTGCTCCTACGACATGCAAATTCGGCAGCCAACCCTGCCTTATTCTCTGTGCCGACCGCCAGTGGGGCTTGGCAGGACATCACCGCATCGCAGTTCGCAGCCGATGCCTCGGCCATCGCGCGTGGTTTCATCGCCTCCGGCATTGAGCAGGGGTCACGCATCGGACTCATGGCCCGTACCCGCTATGAGTGGACACTCGTTGATTTCGCTATCTGGTACGCGGGATGCGTCACCGTGCCCATCTACGAAACCTCCTCCCCCAGCCAGGTCGCCTGGATCGTCGCCGATTCCGAAGCCTGCGCCATGGTCGTTGAATCACCCAACCACGAAAACGTCGTCCGTCAGGCGGCCCATCAAGAAACCCTCGAATCCTTGGACAACATCTGGCAATTCGAAGGTGGCCTCGATGAGCTACGCAAGGCCGGCGAAAATGTTAGCGACGAAGAGTTGGAAGAACGACGCGCCTCGGCCACGCTGAACGACGTGGCCACCCTGATATACACCTCTGGCACCACCGGACGCCCCAAGGGTTGCGAGCTGACCCATGGAAACTTCGTTGAACTATCCGAAAACGCTGCAGCTGAACTTCCGCAGTGCGTGTATCCGGGAGCCGCGACGATCATGTTCTTGCCGCTGGCGCATGTGTTCGCCCGCTACATCTCGGTGCTGGCAGTTTCCGCAGGTTGCCGCGTGGGACACACCCCGGATGTCAAAAATCTCTTGCCTGATTTACAGTCCTTCAAGCCAAACTTCATTCTCGCGGTGCCGCGAGTCTTCGAAAAGGTCTACAACTCTTCGATGCTCAAGGCAGAAGACGCCGGCAAGGGCAAAATCTTCCATGCCGGCGTGGATGTTGCTGTCGCATATTCCAAAGCTCAAGGCGCCGGCAAGGTTCCGCTGGTCCTCAAGCTAAAGCACAAGCTGTTCGATGCCCTGTTGTACAGCAAGTTGCGCGCCGCGATGGGCGGAAACATTCGCCATGCAGTTTCCGGCGGTGCCCCGCTAGGAGAACGCCTCGGTCATTTCTTCCACGGGATCGGGCTGACTGTCCTCGAAGGCTACGGGCTGACCGAGACTACGGCTCCGATCACCGTGAACACCATCGATCGCATTAAGATCGGCACGGTGGGTCCACCGCTACCGGGCAACGCTGTACGCATCGCGGAGGATGGCGAGATTCTAGCCAAGGGCATCTGTGTCATGCGCGGTTACCACAACCGCCCCGAACTGGAAGGCGAAACCTTCGTCGACGGCTGGTTCCGCACCGGAGATGTTGGCGAGCTGGATGCCGACGGCTTCTTGAGAATCACCGGGCGCAAGAAGGAAATCATTGTTACTGCCAGTGGCAAGAATGTAATTCCTGCACTGCTTGAAGACCAAATTCGCGCCGATTCGCTTGTTTCCCAGTGTGTCGTCTTGGGCGATGGCCGGCCGTTCATTTCGGCTCTGGTCACCTTGGACCCAGAGGCATTGCATGGTTGGTTGGAGCGCCACCAGCTCGATACCGCGCTGACCGTGGAAGAGGTTAGCGACCTAGATCAGGTAAAGACCCACGTGCAGTCCCTCATCGACAAAGCCAATAACTCTGTTAGCCGGGCAGAATCGATCAAGGCCTTCCGGATTGTGCCGACGGACTTCACCGAATCTTCCGGACATCTGACCCCTTCTATGAAGATCAAGCGCGCCGTGGTCTTCAAGGATTACGAAGCGGTCATCGACGAAATCTATTCGGCAGATAAGCCCGTCGCATAGTTCAATACAGCATCGGCAAGTTCCCACGATTCGTGGGATGCAGCGGCCCAGGGCAACCTGCGGCCGCTTTGCTGCGTCTGCTCGGCAAAATTCATTGGGAGCACAACCCGTTCGAAGACCGGCGCCGGGGTGGCAGAGGTTCTCGCACCGAGCTGCACGTACACCAGGTTCTCGGCCAGTGCCGTTCGGCCGTTGAGCAGTAGCCACTGCACTAGCTCCATCAGTGCAGGCTCTGCAGTTGCGGAGCCATCGCCCACCACGACCAGCACGTCGGCCTCGTTGAAGCGTCCAGCAAGTGCCGCCTTGACTCGTTCGGGGCCCGCGACGTGGACCTGCGAGTTCAGCGCTAGCTGCGCCAACTGGCCTTCAAGGAACTCGGCAAGTTCTGCGGCCGGCAGTGCCGCACTAAGCGCGAAGACGGTAATTTTCAAGTTCTCCCGCACCTTGCCCGCCGCGATGGCTTTCGCTCGCAACGTGGCTGGCTTCAGCGTCGGACCTGACTTACGCGCTATCCTCATGTCTCTCCTTGAACAAGAATTTGAGCTCTCCGGACTTCTTGGTGAAAATCGAAGCCGTCAGAGAGCATCGTGCCACATCTGCCCGTTGGGGTACTACTCCGGTGGACCGCGCACAAGCGCATTGATGCCAATGTGCAAAGGTGTGGCCCCAAGGACCAGTTCAAAGTCCCCGGGGCCACACCTATTGCTCAGCGAATGCTGCGCCTTCGTTGACTTACTTTGGTTCGATGACGAGCAGCAGATCGCCGCCCTGCACCTGGCTGGTTCCGTCCAACGTTACCTGCGAAACGACACCCGAAGCGTTGGCCGTGATGCCAGCTTCCATCTTCATCGCTTCGATGGTTGCTACCGATTGCCCTGCTTCGATCAAGTCGCCGACCTTGACGTTGACCGTCACGGCGCCGGCGAACGGTGCCGCCACGTGGCCCGAATTGGTCGGATCGGCCTTTGCCGCACTCTTCACCGTCGACTCGACCGATTCGTCACGCACCTTGATCTGGCGCGACTGGCCATTGAGCGAGAACACCACGGTGCGCAAGCCCTTCTCATCAGCTTCGGATACCGAGATCAGCTTCACCAGCAGGCGCACACCGGTACCAAGGGACACCACGCGCTCAACCTCTGGGGTCAGGCCGAATAGGTAGTCGCGGGTGTGCAGCACGGACAGGTCGCCGTAGTTCTCCAGGGACTTCTCGAAGTCGCGCGTCGGACCGGCAAAGAGCAAGCGGTTCAAGGTCGCGCGGATCGTCTCGTCGTCGGCATTGAGCGCCGCCGAGTCTTCGTCCGAGAGCTCTTCAACGCGTGGGCGCACGCTGCGGCCCTGCAATGCCTTCGTGCGGAATGGCTCTGGCCAGCCACCCGGAGGATTGCCCAGCTCACCCGAGAGGAACTGGATGACCGAATCCGGGATGTCGAAGTTCTGCGGATTGGCTTCGAAATCTGCCGCCGGAACGCCGGAGCCGACCAGCTGCAATGCCAGATCGCCGACAACCTTGGAAGACGGGGTCACCTTGACCACGTTTCCGAGCATGGCGTTGACCGAGGCATACATGGATTCGATGGCCTCAAAACGCTCGCCCAGCCCCAGTGCGATGGCCTGCTGACGAAGGTTCGAGAGCTGTCCACCGGGAATTTCATGCTGGTATACGCGCCCGGTTGGTGCAGGCAGCCCGGATTCGAACGGCTTGTACATCGCGCGCACCGCCTCCCAGTACGGTTCCAGCGAGGCTACCGCGTCCAAGGAAAGCCCTGAATCGCGTTCGGTATGCTCAAGCGCTGCCACGAGGGCAGAGGCAGAAGGCTGGCTGGTAGTGCCGGCCATCGCAGCCGAAGCCACATCAACTGCATCCACGCCTGCATCGATCGCTGCCATCAGGGTAGCAAGCTGTCCACCAGAGGTGTCATGGGTATGCAGGTGAACCGGCACGTCGAAGCGTTCGCGCAAAGCGGTGACCAGCTTCTTTGCGGCGGCCGGACGCAGCAGTCCTGCCATATCCTTGATCGCGATAATGTGTGCACCGGCATCGATGATCTGCTGAGCCAGATTCAGGTAGTAGTCAAGGGTGTACAGCTTCTCGTTGGAATCGAGCAGGTTGCCGGTGTAGCACAGGGCCACCTCGGCGACGGCGGTTCCGGTTTCGCGCACAGCCTTGATGGCCGGAGCCATCTGCGAGACGTCATTCAACGCATCGAAGATGCGGAAGATGTCGATGCCACTCTTCGCGGCCTGCTTTACGAACGCGTCGGTAACCTCGGTGGGGTACGGGGTATAACCTACGGTATTGCGGCCACGCAGCAGCATCTGCAGCGGGATATTCGGCAGTTCGGCACGCAGCAGTTCTAGACGCTTCCATGGATCTTCGCCCAGGAATCGAAGCGAGACATCGTAGGTCGCGCCTCCCCAGACTTCCATGGAGAACAACTGCGGCACGGTATGCGCGTAGGCAGGCGCAGCGGCGAGCAGATCGCGGGTACGCACGCGAGTGGCCAGCAATGACTGGTGTGCGTCGCGGAAGGTGGTGTCGGTAACGCCCACGGCCTTCGCATCGCGCAGCGCCTTGGCAAAACCTTCGGGCCCCAGATCCAGCAGCTTCTGACGCCAGCCAGCTGGAGCTGCTACCGATTTCGAAGGGCCGTCGAATGGCGAACGCTCCGGCTCCGAGGATTTGTCCCCCGGGAAGCTCGGAAGCTTCTTGCGTGGATCGATGCCATCGATTCGTTCGCCGTTCGGCTTGTTGACGGTCACGTGAGCCAGGTAGTTCAGCGCCTTGGTGCCGCGGTCCTGAGATTCGTTGCCGGTCAGCAGATCCGGGCGCGAGTCAATGAAGTCGGTCGCGACGTCTCCGGCGATGAACTGTGGATCGTTGAGAACATTCTGGATGAACGGAATGTTGGTGGCCACACCACGGACGCGGAATTCGGCCAGCGCACGTCGTGCCCGCGCTACGGCGGTCTTGTAGTCGCGGCCACGACAGGTGAGCTTAACCAGCATGGAGTCAAAGTGCGGGGAAACTTCTGCGCCTGCGTAGATGGTGCCGCCATCAAGACGCACGCCGGAACCACCAGCAGAACGGTAAACGGTAATGGTTCCCACATCTGGTCGGAAGCCATTTGCCGGGTCCTCAGTGGTGATGCGCGACTGCAGCGCCCAACCACGAACCTCGATGTTGTCCTGGCTGATGTCAAGATCGCTCAGCGATTCACCGGAGGCGATACGCATCTGAGCCTGTACGAGGTCAATATCAGTGACTTCTTCGGTCACCGTGTGCTCCACCTGGATACGTGGGTTCATTTCGATGAACACGTGCTGTCCTGCCCGCTCACCGACGGTATCAACCAGGAATTCGACGGTACCAGCGTTCTGGTAACCCAGGGTCTGCGCAAACTTCACGGCGTCACGGAACAGCGCCTGACGGATGGACTCATCCAGGTTCGGTGCCGGAGCGATCTCGACGACCTTTTGATGACGGCGCTGCAAGGAGCAGTCACGCTCGTGCAGGTGCACCACGTTGCCCTGCTCATCGGCGAGGATCTGCACCTCGATGTGACGCGGGCGAAGGACTGCCTGCTCAAGGAAGACGGTCGGATCGCCAAAGGCGGTACCGGCTTCGCGCATTGCCGCACCCATTAGCTCGGGCAGGTCTTCGCGCTTGTCGACACGGCGCATGCCGCGGCCGCCACCGCCAGCAACTGCCTTGACGAAGATCGGGAAGCCAATGCGGTCGGCCTCGGCTAGGAGGAAGTCAACATCGTCGCTCGGTTCGGAGGATTCCAATACCGGGATGCCGGCCTTGCGCGCTGCCTTCAGCGCAGCGACCTTGTTTCCGGCCAGCTCAAGCACGTCCGCCTTTGGACCGATGAACTTAATACCGTTTTCTGCAGCCTTGCGGGCCAGGTCTGGGTTCTCCGAAAGGAATCCGTAACCTGGGTAAATCGCGTCTGCGCCGGCTTCCTTGGCGACGCGGACGATTTCGTCAATGTCCAGGTAGGCGCGAACCGGGTGGCCCTCTTCGCCAATCTGGTAGGCCTCTCCCGCTTTCTGGCGGTGGATCGAGTTACGATCTTCATATGGGTAGACGGCAATTGTTTTTGCGCCTAGTTCGTAACCAGCGCGGAAAGCACGAATTGCAATCTCACCGCGGTTGGCGACCAAGATTTTCTCAAACATAGTTTCCCTACATCGATTCAGCACACCCATTTGGAAGACGGGGGAACGTCCTTCGTGGGACGCTTTGTTCCCGTTTTCCCGGGTGTAGGGCCTCGCATAACGGATATTTTTAACCGCTGCTGTGGATACCCTACCGTGACGGGGTGCACAATTACCAAACATTTCGCCCAGTGGTCTGACCACATGACTTTCTAGCGTCCGCATGCTGTTTTTATGACATAGTTACATTCGTGCTAAAAATCCCACGTTGCGGAGTCGGGGAAATACCGCGTGGCACACTATGATAAAGAGAGACTAAATATTCGGTGGGACGTTTAATCAGCAAGCAGTGAAAGGCGTGGTCTGGTCCGTGCATGTAGTGAGCATCAGCAGCCTCAAGGGTGGCGTAGGAAAAACCTCCGTAACACTCGGATTGGCCTCAGCAGCACTCGCAGCCGGAATTCCGACGCTCGTGATCGATTTAGATCCGCATGCAGACGCGAGCACCGGCTTAGGCGCCCGAGCCAACGGCAAACAGCCAATTGGGCAAATGCTCAAGAATGTTCGCCGTGCGCGACTTCAAGATAATGTCGCAGCCAGCGCATGGCAGTCAAAAGCTGCCGAGAAGAAATCGCGCACCCGAATTCCGGTACTCGATGTCGCCGTGGGCGACGCGTTCACCGGAATTTATGATCGACCAGATCTTCGTACACGAGATTTGCGTCGCCTCTCGCAGCTATTGAGCCGCACCAGCGGATACCAGCTAGTACTTATCGATTGCCCACCATCGCTTAACGGTCTAACCCGCATGGCGTGGAGCGCTTCAGATCAGTTATTGCTCGTCGCTGAGCCTAGCTTGTTCTCAGTAGCTGGAACCGAACGCACACAGCGAGCACTTGAACTCTTCCGCCGCGAATTCGCTCCGTCCCTGGGCCCGGTTAGCGTGGTAGCCAACCGTGTGCGCAAGGATTCTGCCGAGCATACGTTCCGAGTGAACGAGATGCGCCAGATGTTCGGCGATTCCATGGTGAAGCCGGAGATCCCCGAGCACCCAGAATGGCAGCAGATTCAGGGCGCAGCATATTCGGTACATCAGTGGCCAAGCAAGGCCACTGCCCCCATGCTTTCTCAGTTCGATGCGCTACTCAAGGACCTCATGTCCACGGCGCCGACACAGAACGCACAGTCCTAGGGTTTAGAAACAAGAAAGCTTCGGCTCGAACAAACTTATGGAAGTTTGTTCGAGCCGAAGCTTTTGCAATTCTAAGTACTCATCAGCTAACGTTACGGGCGGCCTTAGCAGCGCGTCGTGAAGCGAGCTCATCGGTGACCAACTGGTCCCCCGTGCTTTCCGATGGCAGCATGGCCAACGTTCCTTCAACTTCGCGCCACACTCGGCCTACGGCGATACCGAAGACGCCTTGACCGGCCTGAACCAAGTCTATGACTTCGTCGGCACTGGTGCACTCGTAAACCGAAGCGCCATCGCTCATCAAGGTAATCTGAGCCAGATCTTCCACACCACGTTCGCGGAGGTGGCTCACCGCTGTGCGGATCTGCTGCAGCGAGACACCGGTGTCCAATAGGCGCTTAACCACTTTCAGGACCAGGATATCGCGGAACGAATACAACCGCTGAGTACCGGATCCCTTGGCTTCACGAACCGCCGGTTCAACCAGACCAGTACGAGCCCAGTAGTCCAGCTGTCGGTAGGTAATCCCGGCAGCCTTGCATACAACTGGTCCCCGGTAGCCGGCATGTTCATCCAGCTCGGGCAGATCATCGGTGAAGAGCAAACCTTGGGTATTGGATCGCTGAACGCCACCGGTGGTCCCATGGCGAGGACCGGTCTGGCTAGACTCCATCCAAATACTCCTAGCGTATATGCACATTCATTTGAGAGGCCAGAGACTTTCATGCGACTGACCGGTGCGAGTGATGACGAACCTGGTATCGGTCAACAGAAATTTTCTCTATGCTTCGACGGTACGGCTATAAGGGGCGTTGGTCAAAGACCTTCAAGCTTAACTTTAAGGCGTGTCGCAAATGACGAGTGGGAGACGAGCTAGGCGGAGAAATCTTCGGGGTCAATATTGTCAAGGAATTCTCTGAATTCACGCATTTGTTCCTCGGGAAGCTCTTCGTCTTCGGACTCGATTTCGATGGCAACCCCCGCTGATTCCATGACTTCTTCGGTGCACAGGATCGGGCATTGCGTACGTACCGCCAGCGCAACTGCGTCAGAAGACCGCGAGTCGACGCGCTTGCCGTTGGAGAGCACCAGCTCCGCGGTGAAAATTGCATTCTGCACCGAGACGATCTCGATTCGCACAAGTCTCACTTCAAGAGCTTCGAGCATGTTAACTATCAGATCGTGAGTCATCGGTCTTGGCGGGGTGAGCCCCTGTTCCGACATGGCGATAGCGGACGCTTCGGGTGCGCCAATCCAGAGAGGGAGATACAAATTCTGCTCATGACGCTTAAGTAGCAACAGCGGCTGATTCGATGGAAGCTGAATCCGAATACCGGCAAATTCTAGTTCAAGCATGCACTCCCCCTAGCGTTGCGAACTCGTTCCTGCTATCAGCCTAGCGATCAAGCTGCGAAATCGCACGCTGCACGAGCGCTTCATGAAGCTCTAGGCACTGTCGCGAGATTTCTTGAGCTTCTTCGGTTGCCCTCGCGCGCGCGGAAACTTCAGGCTTTTTCAAGTCCGCACCAATGATGGACTCGATCAAGGAGAACTCGCGTTCTGCAGCGGTACGGAACTGGCGAAGGTGGCGAGGCTCAATACCGTGATTGGAGAGATCGACGGCGGACTTGGTGACCCGCACGCAGTGGGCATCGAATTTGCCCGATTCAGGCTCGACCAGGCCAAAGTTAACTAGCTCATGGACGAGCTCTTCGCTTGCTCCGGTCAGCCCCTGCAGCTCCGCTAGGGAGACAGGACGCGAATGACGGTCGACTGCCTCAACCATATCGCTATTGACTGCCTGCGGCGCTGTGGGCGCTCCACCGGGCAATGCTGCGGGAGCTTCACCACGGTCGATGGCATCGAGATGGTCCTTGATGACCTTTAGCGGCAAGTACTGATCGCGCTGTACTGAGAGAATGAAACGAAGTCGACTCACATCGGAGGCGGAATATTTTCGATATCCGGCCGAGGTGCGCTGCGGGATAATCAATCCCTTGTCCTCCAAGAATCGAATCTTGGAGGCGGTTACCCGTGGGAATTCGTCTTTCAGTTCAGAGAGCACCTCGCCGATATTCAGTGCTGCCGCCCTCACGTTCTCGTGGCGTATTGCCTCGAGTCGTGGGCTACGGGCTGCATCAAAGATTGGCAAAGGAGAATCTCCTCAAGTAGTTAAGCGGATTGACAGCCGCTTGCGAGGCTGCCAGGAAACTAGTTCTTCACTAGTTTAAACGTTAGGTACGCTCTGGTAGAAATTCAGACGGAACTTACCGATCTGCACCTGTACCGCGTTAGCCAAAGTCACCGAGTCGATACGGTCGCCGTTGATGTAGGTTCCATTCAATGAACCAATGTCGGTGAGCTTGAAGATGTCGCCAACGCGCTCAAACTTTGCGTGCCGCCGAGAAACCGTAACATCGTCCAAGAAAATGTCCGCATCCGGGTGGCGACCGGCAATGCTGGAATTGGTATCCAGCAGGAAGCGGGCACCCTTATTAGGTCCGGTATGGGCAATCAGTAGCGCAGATCCCTCAGGAAGTGCTGAGACCGCTGCGCGTTCGTCCTCGGACAGGGGATAAATTACCGAGGGCTCTGCAGTCTTGTGAGCTGCCGGCAAGGAGATATTGGTCGTTTCGGAGGCAGACTCGTTGTGCGGGTCAACCGGCCCATGTTCAGACATTTGGGGTCCTCCAAGAAAATTTGCTCTCAAGCTCGCGCTTGACGACCTTCGGTTAAACGGGTGTTTGGTGGTTTGCACCAGACTATCTCCAGATTAGCCTACTCAACGCTCAAGAGATAACACGAAATTACACATTTTCAATGCTTGGCATGCTCAAACGTGCAATGATTCCTGCATGGAAGAGAATTCTAATGCCATTGCACCGGCAACACGCGGAGAATCCGCGCCTACCAATAAGCACTCAAATTGGAAACTACGGCTCGTACTAGGTTCGCTTGCAATTCTCACTATCCTGGCAATTTACGCGATCGCTACGATATTTATGCCGGTATGGTGGGCAACTCGAATTTCCAGCCAAAATATTGGATCAGCCACCGGAGGCTGGATTTCGGGGTTCTCTCTCGGGTTCGTCTTTACATTGATCCCGCTTCTCGTACTTTGGCAGATTCGGTTCCGCAAGTTGAGCTGGCGATGGCGTGGAGTTATTGCGGTCCTGGCAATCATTCTCGCACTGCCCAATTGGCTGACGCTTGGAATCTTCTGGAACGGCTCGGATGCCGCGCAGAAGGCTCAGGCAATTTTGAATACCGGCGCTACCTGGTTCGGCGGCGCCACACTAGTTGGAGCCATCAGCGCCGCAGCCATCTTCTTGGTCATCTTCATTACCTGGATGATCTTGCGTCGACGGGGATCGCGCGTCAAAGATCTTGAAGCGCAGCATGAAGCACAGCGCCGCACAAGCTCACACGATGAAGCACAATGATCGAAAACAACATGACTGACATTCGGCTCAAACGCGCATACATCGACGCTGAAGCATCCGACGGATACCGGGTCTTGGTCGATCGTTTGTGGCCACGCGGGCAGACCAAAGAGAAACTCTGTGTGGAGCGGTGGGCCAAAGGCATCGCACCGTCAAATGAACTACGCAAGTCTTGGCACCACGATCCGGCGCGATTTGATGAGTTCGCGGAGCACTACCGTGAAGAGCTAAACCAGAACCCGGCTATTGACGAATTCTTGGAGCTGGTCGCCGAACACCCCGTCGTTACGTTCATCTTTGCGGCAAAAGACGAGGAAATTAATCACGCGGTGGTGCTTCGCGACTTTCTGCTTGCACAGCTGAAACAGTGACCTCATCTCGGGTCGAGGCTGGCGGAACAAAACATACACCTTCGACACACGCCTTATCGGACTCCGAGACTTGCTGCAGATCAAATTTGAATTCCATTGTGCTCCCAAAACAGTGGCGGTTCTTAGCATAGAGAACAGCAAACAAGAACTGAATATTCCGGCAGCAATGACGATTGCCCCGCCACGTGATTCGTGACGGGGCAATCATTGACCTTGGGTAGCCTGATTCGGCTTCGTGAGCAGCCTAGTTCTTCGGAACCAGAACACCGTCGAAGAAGGTCGCCAGCTCGGCCGTCGCATCCAGCGGCAGGATATTAGCAACATACTGATCAGGGCGGACGATCACAATGGCACCGTTAGCCGAGATGTCACGCTTCGCGTAGATATCTGAGCCATCGAGCACCGCGTAGACCTTCTCGTAGTCCATTAGTCCGAACTTGCCGCTGTTAGGACGGAAGACCTTCGGCGCGTCATTGAGGTTGAAGGTGGTGTAGTCCTGCTGGAAGACGACCTTCACGTCGAAAAGTGAATCAATATCGGCATCAGCCGGGGTGAACTTGACGATTGGTGATTCTGGCGATTCGAGCAGCCACTTCGACAGGTTGGTCACCTTCGAATCGGCACCGGCCACAGCTTGGTCGGCGAACACGTAGATACGGTATCGACCGTCTGCGCGGTGGTGGTGGCCCAAGTGCACAGGATTGTTGTCGCCTAGGCGCATGACCTCAGATGATTTGAAACGCTTGCCGATCGGGAAACCCTTGGCCAAGTCCTGATGATCTTTTTCGCCGGTGAGAATCGAGGGCTGGTATTCGGTCATGAAGCCTGCAGGGAATTCGGCGGTACGCACATAGAATTCAGCGATACCTTCCTTGCCTTCAAATTCTTCAGGCTTGGCCGCCATCAACGAGGACCATTCCTTATCGAAGTCGATCAGGTTCTTTGCGATGACCTGGCGCTCGCCCGAATAGGTGCGCAGCAGCTCTTCGGGCGCCCGGCCGGAGAGCACGTAGCCGAGCTTCCAAGCGAGGTTGAAACCGTCTTGCATGGACACGTTCATGCCCTGGCCGGCCTTGGCCGAGTGGGTGTGGCAAGCGTCGCCGGTGATGAAGACGCGTGGCTCCCGAGTACCGATTTCTTCGACCTGGACATCGTCGAAGCGGTCGGTCAGGCGGTGGCCAACCTCGTAAACGCTGTTCCACGCAACGTCTTTCACCTCAAGCGTGTACGGGTGCAGGATCGCCTTGGCATGCTCGATGACCTGGTCCAAGGTGGTTTCACGGACCTTGCCTTTGTTGTCTTCTGGAACCTCGCCTAGGTCCACATAAAGCCGGAACAGGTTTCCACCCTCGCGAGGGATCAGCAAGATCGAGCCAGCCTGGGAGTGGATGGCGCACTTGGTGCGAATGTCAGGGAAGTCGGTGAGCGCGAGAGTGTCCATAACGCCCCACGCATGGTTTGCTGCGCCGCCGGCGAGTTGCGCGCCGATGGAACGACGCACGCCGCTGCGGGCTCCGTCCGAGCCAACGACGTACTTGGCACGCACAACGCGTTCTTGGCCCTTGGTCTCGCCATCGGTGGAAATCAAGGTGGCCTTGACAGGGTATTCCTCACCGTCATGGACTTCGAGTGTCTTGAATTCCCAGCCGTAGTCTGGGGTGATTCGTGCTGGCGAGTTGTTTGCGTAGTCGGCAAAGTAGTCAATAACGCGAGCCTGGTTGACGATCAGGTGTGGAAATTCGCTAATGCCGTGAGCGTCATCAGGCGTACGGGCGCCGCGGATGATGCTCTCCGGGTTCTTCGGATCCGGCTCCCAGAAGATGGTTTCCTTGATCTGGTACGCCTCGGCGGTGATGTGCTCAGCAAAGCCAAAAGCCTGGAAAGTTTCGACGCTGCGCGCTTGGATGCCGTCGGCCTGGCCGATTTCCAAGCGGTGCGGGCGCCGGTCGATAATGCGCGTGTGCACCTCGGGGAACTGCGAAAGCTGCGCAGCAGTAATGATACCGGCGGGACCAGCACCGACGATCAATACGTCCATCGCGTCCGGAAGGTCGGCCGGTCGGTTGAGACCGGTTCCGGCGGCCGGCTCGATGCGTGGGTCGCCCGATACATATCCATTGTGGTGAAACTGCACAGCTTCATCCTCACTTCTCTGTGAACGCTTTGGCTCAAAACTTAGGTGTTCTATAATCGAACATTAGATTCGCATATCGCACACTAACTATAAGTGAACTGTGAACGTCGACACAAGCCGAGATTACGCACATCTCACCTTTGCCTAAGTCACTGGCTCAAAATCTACGCCGATAAAGCATTTCTGGATACACCCTTTCCGACCCTCGCCCTGGTGTACCACCGTCCGTGAAGTGCCTTCGCCGCCCTCAGCGGACTTCGGTAACGATCCCGCCCGGTGCAACAAGCAGGCGCCGCACTTGGCAGGACTCGAAGAGTTTTTGCTGCCAACGCCGATCGTGTGTCACCGTGATGACGGTTCCGGCATAGTCGGCAAGGGCTTCTTCCACGCTTTCCACGAGTTCTGGAGACAGATGGTTCGTCGGTTCATCGAGCAATAGCAGCTCAGCCCCGCTAGACAGGGCGACCGCCAATTCCAACCGGCGCTGTTGACCCACCGAAAGGCTTTGCGGATGGCGTGAGAAATCCTGCGGCTCGAAAAGCCCCAAGTGCGCCAGCTTTACCCATGCTTGCGGTACATACTCGTCAATTGCCAAGGCAAAAGCTTCAACGACGCTTTGCCCGGGCAGAGCGCATAACTCCTGCCGCAACCATTGCACGCTCAAATGCGATGCGCGCGCCACGAGTCCATGGTCTATTGGAAGTTCACCGGCTAGCACTCGCAATAGTGCTGATTTACCCGCCGCGTTGGGCCCTGAGACCAGCCACCGCTCCCCCGTCCTGATGATGAACTTTTCTGCGTTTACCGCCGGCGCCTTACTGCGTGACGCACCATCAACTAGGATCAGCTCTTCGCGGGTCCCACCGTTTTGCTCGGCTGCCTCGGGCAAGGCGAAGTGCAGCTCCTTGGCCGGTTCCACGACAGGTGCTGCAGTTAACTCGTTGATACGCGACTTGGCCTGGCGTGTTTTGCTCGTCGAACCATGAGTACGGCTGCGCTGTCGAAAGGAACCGTGCCCAAATCCTGCCTTTTCGCGCTTTCGCGGTACAGCTGACACCCGAGACGCATTTTTGAGCACCAGCTTGCGAGCCCGTTCAAGTTCCTGGCTCCACTGCTCATGTTCGGCAATCAGCCGCTCGCGTTCTCGTTTTTTCTCACTTAAATATCCTAGGTAGCCATCACCGTAGTGCTGTAGCTTTCCCTGATGCACCTGCACGATTTCGTGGGCGAACCTGCGTAGAAACACCCGGTCATGGCTGACGACCACCAGCGCACCGCGATGGGCATGCAAGCTCTGCTCCAGCCATTCCAAGGCGGTATCATCCAAATCATTGGTCGGTTCGTCCAGGAGCAACAGCTGCGCCTCTGCGCACAGCACCGCGGCCAAGGTCAACCGAGACCGTTGGCCGCCAGAAAGGGTCGCCACTGGAGCGTTGCGATCAACTTCGCCGAGGCCAAGCTGTTCCAATGCACGGTTTAGCCGCTGATCCAGCGAGTAGCCTTGGCGTGCTTCATAGAGCTCTGTCACTTGCGACAGCTGAACTAGAAGTCGTGCGGCCTCGTCCTCAGGTGAACGTTCCAAACGTCGGCCAATGGCGGCGAGGAGACGTTCAAGGTCGCGGAAGGTGCGGTGATAGCCGTCGATGGCCTGCTGGACGGTGGCACCGGATGCGAACTGTGGATGTTGGCTAGCCATGGCGATACCGCCGGGCACGTGAACGCGTCTTCGCCCGGATGTCGGCGCCAATGTACCGGAAAGCAGCCGCAGCAACGTTGATTTGCCGGCCCCGTTGTCGCCAAGTATGGCAAGTCTTTGGTGTGCGGCCACATGCAGCTCAATCTCCTGCAGCACATCGCGATCGCCGAAGCTGTGGCTGACCTGTTCGAGCGAACATTGGAAGCTTTCGAAGCCGTCGATGGGACGCGGCGGATTTTCTGGATGTTCGGGTTCGCGGGACATGGGGATATCCTCCCTCGCGGACCGAAGCCAAAGGGGGCTATCGGCTACACGGATAGTCGTCGGCTAAGAGCCAAAATGGACCGGGCTCACGAAATAATCCCGGGAATGTCCCGGTATTCGTGCGAAGGATACACCGCGGAGTGTGACTCAACGCGGTGTTCCGGTCTATAAAAACAACGTTCCCATGCATTCCACAGTACGCGTGGACTTCACGGCTGCCAAGGCCGCTACCGATTAAACATCGGTAGCGACCTTGGCCGACACGTCAGAGATCGATCTGTCCCGAGATGGCTACGTGCGTTGCGCCGCCGACCCAAAGCTGGCCGTCGGAGACCGAAATTTCAAGGTGACCGCGTCGATTCATCGCAGTTCCCTGGCGCACCGCGTACGGCGCCTGGGCACGATCGGTATCCAGCATCCACGCTGCGACGGCCGCGTTGAAACTTCCCGTCACCGGATCTTCGCGCATATCGAAACCGTCTTCGGTGAAGAAGGTGCGCACCTCAAAATCTTCCCCTGTCGGGCTCTCTCCCGGCGCTAGGGCACCGATGGCTCCGATGTTCCAATCACCTGGGTGGCCAGCGGCGTTGGGGTTCAGGCTCAGAACCGTTGCCGCATCGGAAAGCTGCAGGCCTACCCACCCCGGGCCGTTGTCCACCCATTGTGCGGCGAGCACGCTTTCGGCGGCGACACCCAAGATCTCGATGACCTGTGCCAGATAGCCTGGCTCGACCTCCCCGGTGCGAGTGGCGGGAGGAGAAACGAAACTGAGCAGGTCATCCTCGATGCGAATCGGCACGAGACCCGCCTCGCATTCGGCAATAATCATTCCCGCCTGGCGCGGGACTCCGCCCTGATCCAACCATGCCCGGGCGGTACCCAAGGTGGGGTGGCCGGCAAAGGGAAGCTCCGTGCTCAGGCTAAAAATTCGGAACCGGTAGTCGGCCTGCCGCGAGGATGGCGGGTAGACAAAGGTGCACTCCGACAAATTCGACCACACCGAATAATCGCGCAGGTCATCGTCGCTCAGTCCCACCGCGTCCAGCACGACGCCTACCGGGTTGCCCTTATAGTGTTGTACGCCAAAGACATCGACCTGTCGGAAACTACGCAGCATGAGTTGGGACCTTTCACCCGGGTATAAAAAATACTAGCGAAAGCCGCGCTCACTTGCGTTTCGACATGCCAAAACCCCGGCGAAAACGTATTTTCGCCGGGGTTTTTCAGCTGGTCGGGCTAACAGGATTTGAACCTGCGACCTCCTGACCCCCAGTCAGGCGCGCTACCAAGCTGCGCCATAGCCCGATGCTCTCGCAGCCGTTATCCCCGCGCCTTTCGGCTCGGGGTGCCGTCTACGAAAAGCTCCTCAATCACCCTACCTCATATGCGGGGTAATTTTCGAACCGTTACCGGGTGCGGCTGCGACGCTCTCGGATACGCATCGAAACTTCGAGCGGAGTGCCTTCGAAACCGAAGGTCTCGCGCAGGCGACGGGCGATGAAGCGGCGGTATCCCGGATCCAGGAATCCGGAGGTGAACAGCACGAACTTCGGCGGACGGGCCGAGGCCTGGGTGCCGAAGAGGATCCGCGGCTGCTTGCCACCGCGCACCGGGTGCGGGTGCGCCGCAACCAGCTCGCCGAGGAACGCGTTGAGCTTGCCGGTCGGAACACGCTTATCCCAGGATTCCAGCGCGGTATGCAACGCCGGAACCATCTTGTCCTTGTGCCAGCCGGTCAGCGCGGACATGTTCATGCGCGGCGCCCACTCGATGTGGGCCAGGTCGCGCTCGATCTCCTGCTCCAGGTAGTAGCGGCGATCCTCGTCCACCTCATCCCACTTGTTGAACACAAGCACCAGCGCGCGGCCGGCGTCGACGGCCAACTGGATGATGCGCACGTCCTGCTCGGAAACGGTTTCGTTCGCGGCCAATAGCACCACCGCAACTTCCGCCTTTTCCAGGGCAGTCTGGGTGCGCAGCGAGGCGTAGTAGTCCGAGCCTTGCGCCATATGCTGGCGGCGGCGGATACCTGCGGTATCCACGAAGCGCCAGACTTCGCCGCCGAGTTCGATGAGCTCATCAACCGGGTCGCGGGTGGTGCCGGCGTAATCGTCGACGACGACACGCTCGGAGCCTGCGAGCTTGTTCAGCAGCGAGCTCTTGCCCACGTTGGGGCGGCCGATCAGCGCGATACGGCGCGGACCGCCCGAAGGGATCACTCCACCGTGGGCGGAGTGCTTGGGCAGCTTCTCCATGACCGCGTCCAGCAGGTCCGCGGTGCCGCGGCCGTGCAGAGCGGAGACCGGCCATGGCTGGCCGAAGCCGAGGCCCCACAGCGTGGCGGCTTCGGCTTCCTGGTTGAAATCGTCGACCTTGTTGGCGACCAGGAAGACCGGCTTGCGCTTCTTGCGCAGCATCTTCACCACTGCCTCGTCGGTCGCGGTGGCACCCACATGGGAGTCGACAACGAAGAGGATCGCGTCGGCCACATCGGCGGCGATTTCGGCCTGGTCGGCAACGGAGGCGTGGATGCCCTTGGCATCGTGCTCCCAACCACCGGTGTCAACCACGCTGAACGGGCGGCCCAGCCACTCGGCCGAGTAGGAAACACGGTCACGGGTGACCCCCGGTACGTCTTCCACGACCGCTTCGCGGCGGCCGAGGATGCGGTTGACCAAGGTCGACTTGCCTACGTTGGGGCGTCCGATGATGGCCAGGACCGGTGGGATGACAACGTCTGAATCGTCTTCGGAGTCATCGTCCAGGCCCGAAAGCAGGGCGGAGTCCTCCGCGTCCAGGTCATAGTCTTCGAGGCCGGAGAGCAGGGCGCGGGTACGGATTTCCGCGTCTTCCTCGCTCAGTTCGGCTAGGCGCTCGGCGATATCGTCGTCTACGACCGGGGTGTACTCCCCGTCGTGGGAGGTGTTGTGCTCGCTCATGATTTTCCCTTCAAGGCGATAGGTCCGACCCGTTGTTTCGGGCGGGACGTGAATCTTCATCGGCTCTCGCCGAGGATGGGCGCCGATTATGGCTTAGTTGGTACTACTTTTTCGCAGCCGTGGCGATTGCGTCAAGCACGGCTGCGACGGTCTGCTCAAAATCCAGGTCCGAAGAGTCCACGGTGATGACTCCGTCGGCGGCCTGGGTGAAGTTCACTACCGTCGAATCTTTTTTGTCCCGTTCCAGCACCTGGGCTTGGAGCTGGTTCGCGTCTTGGGTTCCGCCGAGCTGGATTCCGCGGCGGCGCAGGCGCGCTTCCTCGGAAGCGGTCAGCAGGATGCGGGCTTCCGCGTCCGGGGCGACGACGGTGGTGATATCGCGTCCCTCGGCGACGATGCGCGTGTTGGCGGCGATGATTTCGCGCTGCCGGCGCACCAGCTCGGCGCGGGCCTCCAGATTGGTGGCCACCGCCGAAACCTGCTCCGAGATGCGCGGTTCACGAATCGCGTCCGTCACCACGGTATCCCCGATGACCACCTGCTCGCGGTCCGGGTCCACCGAAATCTCCAGCGTCGCCGCGCGCACCGCCTGGGCGATCGCGTCCGCGTCGCTCAGATCGGTTCCCGCTTCGAGCACCGAATAGGTGATCGCCCGGTACATTGCACCGGTATCGAGATAGGCCGCGCCCAGTGCGCGGGCCACGGCCTTGGAGACCGAGGACTTGCCCGAACCGCTGGGTCCGTCGATGGCAACGACAAGGTTCGTCGGGTTAGCTGCGTGCGTCACTGGGCTACTTTCCATCCGTTGTTCGTCAATACGTTTATCAGTTCATCGCGCCGGCCAGGGAGCACCGACACGTCCACCAGGCCAACCTGGTGTCCGGCGGAGTGCTCCATGCGCAGGTCCTCCAGGTTGATCCCCGCTGCCCCGATGTCTGCCATCAGCGCGGCGATCTGCCCCGGCTTGTCATCCACCACGACGGTGACAAGCGCGAAGGCCTGCGGCGGCGCACCGTGCTTGCCCGGAATCCGCGCCTGCCCGGCGTTGCCCTCGCTCATCAGCTGCGACAGATCCAGCAGCGCCCCAGGGCCCTGCGGGTTGTGCAGCGTGTTGATCAGCCGGTCCAGGTCTTCCTTCATCCCCGAGAGGATCGGGATCAGCGCGGTGGCGTTATGCGCGAAAATCTGGATCCACAACTTCTCATCGCTGGCCGCGATGCGGGTCATGTCGCGCAGTCCGTTGCCTGCCAGGCCCAGCTGGTGGGCCTCGGCGTTGAGCAGCCGCGAGGCGATCATCGAGCTGGCTGCCTGCGGGAAGTGGCTGGTCAGCGCGACCGACTCGTCGTGGGTCCGGACATCCATGCGATGCAGGGTCGCCCCCAGATCGATGGCCAGCGCCTCGGCGGTCTTCACGCTGGCCGCGGTAGCCTGCGCATGCGCGCAGATGACCCACGGCATCGAAGTGAACAGCGCCCCGCGCGCGGCGGCCGGACCGGATTTCTCCCGTCCTGCCATCGGGTGGGTTCCCACATAGCGGGCGAGTTCGGCCTCACCCAGCCGCTGGTCGGCGCATACGGCGTCGAGGATCGAGCCCTTCACGCTGGCGATGTCCACCACCGTCGCGTTCGGGTAGGCCAGCAATGCATCGGCCACCAGCGCGGCGGTGACATCCGGCGGAGCGCCGATGACCACCAGCTCCGGGGCGATGCGCGTCTGCGCATCCAGCGGCTGGCCGGCGCCGATGTCCTGGGCCACGCCCGCCGCGGTCGGCGAGATGTCCTGCAGGTAGACCGCCACGCCCTTGGCGCGCAGTCCTAGGCCCACCGATGTGCCCAGCAGTCCGGTGCCGATCACCAGCACCGGGCCGGCAAGGTGAGAGGTGGGCATGGGCTACATCCCCACCATGGCCATCAGGTGTCCGATTTCCTGGTTGCCCAGTGGCCGGATGGTTCCCTGCTTCTGGTCGCCCAGCTGGACCGGTCCGATGCCCACGCGCACCAGGCGCTCTACCGGGTGGCCCACCGCGTCGAACATGCGGCGCACGATGCGGTTGCGGCCCGAGTGCAGGGTCACCTCCACCATCACGGACTTCGGCGTGGTGTCAATCACTTTAAGATCATCAACCTTGATCCAGCCATCTTCCAAGCGGATGCCTTCGCGCAGGGCATTGCTCGCGGCGCGCGAAATCGGGCCGGGAATCTGCACCAGGTAGGTCTTCGGGACCTCGTACTTCGGGTGCTGCAGGCGGTTTGCCAGTTCCCCGTCGTTGGTCAGGATCAGCAGGCCTTCGGTCTTGTAGTCCAGGCGCCCGACGTGGAAGAGGCGCAGCGACTCGTGCTCGTGGCGGAAGTAGTCCGCGATGGTGCGACGGCCTTCTGGGTCATCCATGGTGCACATCACGTGCTTGGGCTTGTTGAACACGAAGTACTTGTTCGACTGGTTCAGCTGCAGACGCATGCCATCGACGTGGATCGAGTCCTTTTTCGGGTCCACGCGGGCACCGAGTTCGACGACCAGCGAGCCGTTGACCTCGACCCGGCCCTCGGTGATCATCTGTTCGCAGACGCGGCGCGAAGCGACCCCGGCGTTGGCCATGGCCTTCTGCAGACGGATCCCATCCTGGTTTTCGACGCGGTTGGCCTGGTTTTCGACCCGTGCCTGGGCGCGAGCGCGCTGGGTAGGACGAGCGTAGCTGGACTGCACCGAGTTGCCGAAGCGCTCCTTGCCGAAGGCGCGCTCGGAGTTCTTCCCAAAGGCCGCCGAGCTCGACTTATCGCGGCTTTCGCCCGGCTTGCCGGACCTGGTCCCCGGCTTGGAGCCGTAAGGCTTTGCACCGGACGCGTTCTTCGCACCATAGGACTTGTTGCCCTCGGAGCGGTTGCCGTACGACTTCTCGCCGGAAGAACGACCGCCCTCAGAGCGACCACCCTCGGAACGATTGCCATAGGACTTGTTGCCCTCGGAGCGGTTGCCGTACGACTTCTCGCCGTAGGAACGACCGCCCTCAGAGCGACCACCCTCGGAACGATTGCCATAGGACTTGTTGTCATCGGAGCGGTTGCCGTACGACTTCTCGCCGTAGGACTTGTTGCCGGCGGACTTGCCGCCGAAGCTCTTGGGGCCACGCGGATTGCGCGGTGCCGAGGAACCCTTGTTCATGGTTCGTACTTCCCTTGTCTGTTACGTATCGCGGGCGCACCGCTCAGCCAAGCGGGACGCATCTGGTGTCCGGTCGGCATCCGTTATATTCGCGGATGCCTAATCGTCGTAGGTTGCCGAATCGAGCGATTCAAGGTCGGCTACTCCGGGAAGATACGGGGAGAGCGCCGGAAGTTCCTCCAGCGTGCCCAGTCCCAGTCGTTCCAAGAAGTACTCGGTAGTTTGGTACAGCGTCGCTCCGCCGTCGCCTATTTCCGGGTACTCCGTGATCAATCCCCGAGTCAGCAGTGTGCGCACCACCGAATCGACGTTAACACCTCGAATCGCCGAAATACGTCCACGCGAGACCGGCTGTCGGTAAGCGATGACAGCCAGGGTTTCTAGGGCGGCCTGCGAAAGGCGTGCTGTTTGCCCGTCGAGCACATAACTGGAGACGAAATCGGCGTAATCGGTCCGCGTATAAAAGCGCCAGCCAGAGGCGACACGGCGTAGTTCAAATCCACGCGGACGATCTTTACCATCATACTCGGTCGCCAGCTCTTCCAAGGTGGTGGCAATCCGGGCTACCGGCAGCTCGAAGATTTCGGCCAAACGTGCCGTTGATACGGGCGAATCGGCGACCATCAGCACCGCTTCGAGCCCCGATTTGAGCCCTCCGGGGAGCTCGTCGATGGGTGCAATCTCACTCATGATCTGGCTCACCAGCACTCCCCTCGTAGCTATCCTGCACCGCTTGGACGTCGAAGTCCTGCTCGCCGGCCAACGAAATCTCCAGCCGGCCCAGCGGATCCTGTTGCGCGAATACGATGACCTTCTGCCTGAACATCTCCAACAATGCCAGAAAACGCACCACCACGACCAACTGTTCGCTGGTGTCTGCGATCAGCGCCGCAAAATCCAAGGTGCCGCGCTCGGTGAGCATCGCGGTGATCGCCTCCGCCTCGGCGCCGATGGTGACATTCGCCCCGTGCAGGTGCGAAAGCCCTACCTCGGTCACCGGCTCTGGCTTCGGGACCAGAGCCGCGGCGGCGAGCTGCGCGAATTTCTCCGGGCCGATGTTGAAGATCAGCTCCGGCAGCAGGGCGGCGAATTGCGGCTCCAGCGACACCTCGCGCGGCCGGCGCGCCGATTCCTCGTGGTAGCGCTGCCCGAGGAATTCTGCGGCGTGCTTAAACGCCTTGTACTGCAGCAGCCGGGCGAAGAGCAGATCCCTTGCTTCGAGCAGCTCGAAGTCTTCCTCGTCGGCCATTTCGCCGCGCGGCAGCAGCCGGGCCGCCTTGAGATCGAGCAGCGTGGAGGCGACCACCAGGAATTCGGTGGTCTCATCGAGCAGCTTCAGCCCGTCCCCGGCGCCCTGCAGTTCCTTGAGATAGGCGATGAATTCGTCGGTGACCTCGGCCAGCGCCACCTCGGTGATGTCCATTTCGCGCTGCGTGATCAGGTGCAGCAGCACGTCGAAGGGGCCGTTGAAATTTTCCAGTGCAAGCCGAAAACCGCCAGCCGTCTCATCCGTGGCGGATGGGTCGGTGGCGGTTTTTTCGGTGGCCTGCGCGCTCATTAAGGGGCGCCACCACGGTAGATCAGTTCCTTCGCGAGATTCCGGTACGCCACGGCGCCCGGGTGATTGCCCGCATAGGTGGTAATCGGTTCGGCGGCGACATTGGCATCGGCGAATTTGATGGTGCGCTTGATGACCGTCTCGAAGAGCTTGTCCCCGAAGGCTTCCTCCAGGCGGGACATGACCTCGCGGCTGTGCAGGGTGCGGGCGTCGTACATGGTGGCCACCACGCCGTCGACCTCGAGCACCTGATTCAGCCGGTCCTTGACCTTGTCGATGGTTTCCATCAGCAGTGCCACCGCGCGCAGCGCGAAGAATTCTGCGGTCAACGGGATGATCACTCCGTGCGCCGCGGTCAACGCGTTGACGGTCAGCAGCCCCAGGGAGGGCTGGCAGTCGATGAGCACCACGTCGTAGTCGTCGATCACGTTGCGCAGCGCACGTTCCAACGCCTGCTCGCGAGCGACCTCGTTGACCAGCTGCACCTCGGCGGCGGAGAGATCGATATTGGCCGGCAGCAGATCGATATTCTCCACCTCGGTGCTGCGGATCGCATCGGTGATATCGGTTTTGCGGTCCATCAGCACGTTGTAGACGGTCATGTCCAGCTCGTGGGGGTTCATCCCGAAGCCCGCGGAGAGCGCACCCTGCGGATCGAAGTCCACCAGCAGCACCTTGCGACCGTATTCGGCGAGCGCGGCGGCCAAGTTGATGGTGGAGGTGGTTTTACCCACGCCACCCTTCTGGTTGACCATCGCGATCACCCGCGCCGGGCCGTGCGATGGAAGTTCTTGCGGGGTCGGGAATTCGGTTAGCGGTTTACCGGTAGGACCGAGCGGGCGGGGCTCCTTGAGCATTCCCGTGCCGCGCTGTTTGCTTCCCTGCTGTTCGCTCACGATGGGTGAACCACACTTCCCGTTCGGATCGGACGATGTACTTGGTTAAAGGTTAACGGTTCGGTTCAAAAATTCTCGGGTTTGCGGTTCTCATACGGCGAGCCTTTACCTTGAACCTTAACTCAAATGTTGTATGGGAGCTGGAAGCCTCTCGGAGTATCGGCTGAAGACGACGACGCGGGCATTTCGCCACCCATGCACCGGCCGGCAGGGCGATGAGCTCAGTGTTCAAGCCGGTGGTCTTCGCAATCAAGGCTCGACGATGGTTGCATCGTGATTCTTTCACCAAATAATTGCCCGTCAACCCATCGGCTCCCCGAACTCCGCATCAGAACATCCGCCGTCTGGCGTTGTTATCGATAAACTGCTTCGGGAAACTTCATCTATGGATGTCGCGCACCCATCGCCACCTGGCCATATGAATCATCTGGAGGAATCATGAGCACACCACAGCAGCTAACCGTGAAACAGCTTGAGCGCGCATTGTCCTCGGTCGCGGAACTCATCAAAGGGACTGATGCCGGAGAGCTCTCCGCGCCCACCCCGTGTACCGATTGGACGGTGCGCGAGTTGATCGCGCACCTGGTCGGCATGAACCTCGTCTTTACCGCCCTCATGACCGAGCAGTCACCGCCACAGCGCACGACCGACGTCCTGGGCGATGATCCGCTCGCCGCTTACCTCGATTCATCCACCCGGCTACTCGCCGCCTTCGATCGCCCCGGAGCCCTTGAACGCAGTTATCAGAGCCCCATGGGTTCGGCCACCGGACAGGAGCGGTTGCAGATACGCATGTACGATCTGCTCGCGCACGGCTGGGACCTTGCCCAAGCCACCGGCCAGCGACTCGAGCCACTAGAGGACTTGGCCGAACAAGCTTTGCAGTTCGTTCGGCGCCAGCTCGCAGATCAGCCCCGAACCGGGCGCTTCGATCCGGTGCAGGCCATCGCAGATGATGCGCCGGCGATCGAAAGGCTCGTAGCATTCCTTGGCCGTCGCGTCGAAGAAAATCCAACCCCGTAGTTTGAAAACCTCCCGGCTCAAAAGGCTTGCAGCAGTTCAGCTCCCGTGTTCGACTGGAACACCACGGTGCATAATCCAGCAACGAAGGACAGAGCCATGATCAAAGGAATACTTGCCAATTGCACGGTCACCGATCTTGCACGTGCCGAAGAGTGGTACACCGTCTTATTCGGTCGCGAACCGGATCACCGGCCCATGCCTGGCTTGCTGGAATGGCACCTTGGCGTAGGTTACGGGGTGCAGGTTTGGTCCGAACCTGACCGTGCTGGCAACTCGACCATCGTGCTCGATGAGTCCGACCTCGATGCGGAAGCCGCTCGCCTGCTTGAGACCGGACTCGCGCATCAGGGTCCGCAATTGGGCGGGGGCGCGCATATCCTGCAGTTGGAGGATCCCGACGGAAATCGCGTAGTTCTCGCCGGGGCCCTGGTCATTCCGCTGCCCTGAATGCCGCGGCAGAACGGCCAATTGGCCCAGGCTCGCTGCCCAACTCAGCACAGGTCGGGAGAATCGCGAGAACATCAGCGCACAGTGGAACGATGTTTTATTTCAAGGCTCAACTACTTCAAAGTAATGTCTGCGCTTGTAACACTGAAGGAATGAGAAAATCACTCGCACCCATCGCACTTGCGCTGACCGTAATGCTCGTCGGATGCTCCAGTGCCCCTGCAGCTACCGATAAATCCGCCGAGACAACCGAGGCGCAAGTCATACAAGAAGCGAAACCGGCTGACCTGACCGGGGAATGGAAACAGGTTAACTCCCAAAGTGATGACGCCTTCCAAAGCGCCACCGTTAGCGATGACATGATCAGCATCGATTGGGTGACCAATAACGGCGATACCAAGTCCGTGTATTGGGTCGGCACCTTCGAAGCTCCTGCAAAAGCCGCGGAGTCGTACGTCTGGACTTCGAAACGGGATGAAGCAGCTACCGATAGCGCATTGTTGGCTTCGACTTCGGACACTAAAGAATTCACTTTCAGCGACGAACAGATCAGTTACGAAGCGGGCATGATGGGCACCACTACTACGGTTCGCCTTGCCAAGGACTAATTCAGGGCACTGAGCCCAAGCTCGGTTCGCGATGGGTGCCGGCTGATCATAGATAGACGTCAGCGGCCCAACGCTGGCGGTTGCCTTGGGCGGTCTGTGCCGATGCGCCAGCTCCAATGCCCGGTAGTTCGACGTGGTTTCATGCCAGAAACTAAAAATTCCGCGGTTCCATTTAGAGGAACCACGGAATTTTTGGGTTATGCGTCTATCGAGACTAGTGGGCGTCTGGATTCATTGAGAGCTCATCGAACGGACGGTCGCCGGCAAGCACGGCGCGGGCCTGCCCCATGTCCAGTTCCTTGGTCCACTTGCCGATCAGCAAGGTGGCCACCGCATTACCGGTGAAGTTCGTCAGCGCGCGAGCCTCGGACATGAACTTGTCGATACCCACGATCACGCCCATGCCACCGAGCAGTTCCGGACGGTGCGCCTGCAGTCCGGCGGCCAATGTGGCCAGACCCGCACCGGTCACGCCGGCCGCGCCCTTGGAAGCGATAATCATGAACAGCAACAGGCCGATCTGCTGGCCGAGGTTCATCGGCATATCCATGGCGGTGGAGACGAACAGCGCTGACATGGTCAGGTAGATCGCGGTGCCATCGAGGTTGAAGGAGTAGCCGGTTGGCACGGTGATGCCCACTACCGGCTTCGAGACACCGACGTGCTCCATCTTGGCGATCAAGCGCGGCAGCGCCGACTCGGAGGACGAGGTGGAGAAGATCAGCAGGTATTCGCGGGCCAGGTACTTCAGCAGCGAGAAGATGTTCAGGCCGGTGACCAGGCGCAGAATAGTTCCAAGGATTACCACGATGAACACCGCACAGGTCAGGTAGAACGCGCCCATCAGGATGGCCATCGAGCCGATGGCGGCCCAGCCGGTGGCGCCGACCACGGCGGCGATCGCGCCGAAGGCACCCAGTGGAGCAACCCACATGATCATCATCATGATGCGGAAGACGACCTGCTGAATGCTCTTGATGGCGTTCAGCACCGGCTCGCCCGACTTTCCCATGGACTGCAGCGCGAAGCCGACGATGAGCGCCAGGACCAGGGTCGGCAGCACCGGCAGATCACCGGGGATCAGTTCCAGCAGGAAGGCGACGGTCGGGTTTTCGGCGTCTCCGCCACCGGCCTCGTAGGGCTTGAGCTCCAGGCCTTCGCCGGGGTGGATCAGGTTGCCCACCAGCAGGCCCAGGGCCAGCGCGAAGGTCGACATGGTCATGAAGTACAGCAGCGCCAGGCCGCCGACCTTGCCCACGGTAGCTGCTTTGGCGATCGAGCCGATGCCTAGGACAATGGTGCAGAAGATGACCGGTGCGATGATCATCTTGATCAGCGCAACGAAGCCCGTTCCCAGTGGCTTCAGTGCCTTGCCGAGGTCCGGTGCGATCAGCCCGATGGCTGCGCCGAGCACCACGGCGGCGATCACCATGATGTAGAGCCAGTGGGTGCGGTCCTTTTTCTTGACCGGTGCCTGCGACGCAGGGTCCTGCGGAACTTGTTCTGTGACAGCCATGGAGATTCCAGCCTTAATATGCCGAGGGGCCAGCTCAACGTCATCATCGGGCTGGCGCGTAAAATCGTTCTTGTCCCATCGTGCGCGCCAAAGTGATCCGCCTCTCTATTGCGTTCATATTGTTCACACAGCAGAAACTTAAACTTCCCCGACGAAGGAGTCAGCCAGATGGTCAGCAACCCGCAGGAGGTTGCCGCTGCCAATGCGCCGGTCCCGTTGACCCGCGACGGCTGGTCCTTCGCGGCACGAATCTTCGCCGCGCAGATGCTGCTGGTCATCGTGGTGGTGGTGTGGCTGGGAATCGCTTCCTACCAGCAGCAGGCCCGGGTGGTCCTCGATGTACGCCAATCGACCGTGGCCACGGTGTCCACCACCTTGGCCAACGACCCGTTTGTGGTTGACTCCTTGCAGCAGCCGGATCCCAGCGCCGACTTGCAGCCCTACACCCAGGACATCTTGTCCCACGCGCCGACGATAGATTTCATCACGATCATGACACCGGACCTGCTGCGCGTGACCCACCCGAATCCGGCCCAGCTGGGCAAGCGCTATTCGGGCTCCACCGCGCAAGCACTGCGCGGGCAGGTCTATTCGGAGCAAGCGGTGGGAACCCTCGGCCGCTCGGTGCGCACCATCGCCCCGGTCTACGCCGCGGACGGCACGCTGGTCGGCATGGTCGCCACCGGCATCACGCTGGAGAGCCTGCAGGTGCTCTACCGCGAGGAGCTCCCGCAGATCCTGCTGGTTTCGCTCTTCGCCCTGCTCTTGGCCGGTTTCACCTCCTGGTCCTTCTCCCGGTACATCCAGAGCGCCACCCTCGGCTTCGGCCCGCACGGGCTGCGCCGGCTCTACGCCTTCTACTTCTCCGCCCTGCATTCGGTCCGCGAGGGGCTGATCCTGCTGGATCGCAAGCACCGCATCGTGCTCTACAACTCCGAGGCGGCCCGGCTGCTGCAGCTTCCGGCGCAGACCCCCGGCGGCGGGTTGGAATTGGCCGATGCCGGCTTGCCCGACACCCTGCGCGAGCTGATGGCCGGTGGCCGAGCCGCCCGCGATGAAATCCATCTGGGCCACGGATCGGTGCTCGCCGTGTCGCAGAGCAACGCCCGGCTGACCGGCACCCAGCTGCCCGGCCGCTACCGCCTGCCCTTGCGCTGGCTGCGCGTGCAGCCGCCCACCGGGCAGGTGCTCACCCTGCGGGATCTGACCGAGGTGCAGGAGCTGACCGGCGAGGTGCAGTCGCTGAAGACCTTCTCCACCGCCCTGCGCGCGCAAACCCACGAACACGCAAACCGCCTGCACACCATCGCCACGCTCATCGAAAACGGCAGCTCGGACAAGGCGCTGGCCTTCGCGGTCGACGACCGGCAGCACTCGCAGGCGCTCACCGACGCGATCGTGCGCAATATCGACGATGTGTACCTCTCCAGCTTGCTGGTGGCCAAGTCCGCCCAGGCGCACGAGCGCGGGGTGACGCTGAGCATCAGCGCCGAAGGCGTGGTGCGTCCGGACACCTTCCACGCCACGGACATTGTGACCATCGTGGGCAACCTGCTCGACAATGCGCTGGACGTCTCGGTGGGCACCGCGGAATCCACCGTCTGGGTGGAGGTCACCGCCCTTGCCGACGAGGTCATCATCGCGGTGGCCGACTCCGGCCCGGGCATCGAACCCGAATTCTTGGAGAACCTGCTGCGCTTCGGGGTGAGCACCAAACAGGGCAGCGCACCGCGCGGGCTCGGTCTGGCCCTCGTCCAGCAGGCGGTGGCGCGGCTTCATGGAACAATGACCATAGACAACGACGCCGGTGCGATCTTCACCGTCACCCTGCCGGTACCGCCCAAGGAGGAGCACGCGTGAGCCACACCGAGCCGACCGCCGAATTCCTCGTGCTGGTGGTCGACGACGAACCGGAAACCGCACGCGCCCACGCCACCTATGTGGACCGGGTGCCGGGCTTTCGCACCGGAGCCATCGCGGCCAATGGACACGGCGCCCTGCAGTTGCTGGCCGAAGCGCACGCCGCCGGCACGCCCTATGATCTGGTCCTGCTGGATATGACCCTGCCGGATCTGCACGGCATCGACGTGGCCCGGCGCATGCGGGGGCGCGGCTACACGCTGGACATCATCGCGATCACCGCGGTTCGGGACTTGGCGGTAGTGCGTTCGGCCGTAGCCACCGGCATCACCCAGTACCTGATCAAGCCCTTCAGCTTCGCGGTGTTTGCCGAAAAACTCGAAAACCACCGGGCGTTCATCGCCACCATGCGTTCCACCGGCTCCTCCACCTCGCAGGCCTCCATCGATACCGCGTTCTCCGCGCTGCGCACCACCAGCGCCTCGCTGTCCCTGCCCAAGGGGCTGATCAGCCAGACCCTGGAGCAGGTGCGCACCCATCTGGCAGCCAGCCCCGCCCGCGCCTTCTCGGCTACCGAGCTCGGCGAAGAACTGGGCCTTTCCCGCGTGACGGCGCGCCGCTACCTGGAGCATCTGGCGATGGCTAATTCGGCGGTGAAGCAGCCTCGGCATGGCACGCGCGGGAGACCGGAATTCGAATACCGGCACAATTCGAGCTAGCGCCGTCCGTGGCGGAATAAGGTTTCCGCCACCTTCTCTCGCGGCGTTCGGTATGATTCGCTGTGATTCCAGGGGCAAATGGTGACCGACTGCGCGGCCTGGTTGGCGATCTCGATGGTGCTCGTCTTAGGACTTTATCCACCGCACAAGGCAAGGGCCTGGCCTCGCAGAATTTCTGCGGGGCCAGGCCCTTGCAGCGTTAACCGTCGGAGGTTCCGGGCTAGGCCTGTGGACGCAGGTACCGGGTCAGGTCATCGAGCACCGTGCTGTCTTCGATGGTCGAGGGCACCGTGTAGTCCTTGCCGTCCGCGATCTGCTGCATGGTCTTGCGCAGGATCTTGCCCGAACGGGTTTTAGGCAGTCCGGCGACGACGGTGACCTCGCGGAAGTCGGCGACCGGGCCGATATGCTGGCGCACCAGCGCGACGATCTCCTTCTTCAGCGTCTCCGCATCGGTGTCGACACCGGATTTGAGCACCACGTAGCCGCTGGCCCGCTGCCCCTTGAGCGCGTCGCTGATGCCGATCACCGCGCATTCGGCCACCGCCGGATGGCTCGCCAGCACCTGTTCCATCGCCCCGGTGGACAACCGGTGCCCGGACACGTTGATCACGTCATCGGTGCGGCCCATCACGAACAGATACCCGTCTTCGTCCAGGAATCCCGAGTCGCCGGTCAGGTAGAAGCCCTCGATCTGGCTCAGGTAGGTGTCGATGAACCGCTGGTCGTTGCCCCACAGGGTGGTCAGCGCGCCCGGCGGCAGCGGCAGCTTGATCACGATGTTCCCCTCGGCACCGGCGGGCACCAATTCACCCAGTGCGTCGCGGATCTCCACGTTGAATCCGGGGACCGGGGTGGTCGGACTGCCGGCCTTGGCGCTCAGCTCCTCCAACCCCAGCGGGTTCGAGGCGATCGGCCAGCCGGTTTCGGTCTGCCACCAGTTATCCACCACCGGGATTCCCAGCAGGTCCACCGCGAAATGGTAGGTGTCCGGGTCCAGCCGCTCGCCGGCGACAAAGAGCGCACGCAGCGTGGACAGGTCGTGGGAGGCGATCATGGCACCGGAGGGATCCGCCTTGCGCACCGCGCGCAGGGCGGTCGGCGCGGTGAACATCGTGGTGACCTTGTGGTCCTCGATGATGCGCCCGAACACGCCCGCGTCCGGGGTGCCGATCGGCTTGCCCTCGTAGAGCACGGAGGTGGCCCCGGCGATCAGCGGGGCATACACGATGTAGGAGTGCCCCACCACCCAGCCCACATCCGAGGCGGTGAACATGACATCATCCGGGTGCACGTCGTAGATCGCATTCATCGAATACTGCAGCGCGGTGGCGTAGCCGCCGGTATCGCGCACCACGCCCTTCGGTGCCCCGGTGGTCCCGGAGGTGTACAGCACGTACAGCGGATGCGTGGAGGGAACCGATACCGGTCCGGCCGGCTGCGCGAGTTTGGCCAGCTCGTCCCAATCCAGCCAGTTCACCGCCGCCGCGCCCTGATATTCGCCGGGCGTATGTGCAAAGCCTTCGCGGTGGGCGACGATGACATCGCGCACCGAGGCATCGGCGAGCGCCAGCGCCTCGGCCACGGCCGGCAGGTATTCGATATGCCGCGAGGGTTCGATGCCGCCGGAGGCGGTGACGATGGCGACCGGCGCGCAGTCGTTGATGCGCGCGGCCAGTTCCTTGGGCGCAAATCCGCCGAAGACCACCGAGTGCACCGCCCCGAGCCGCGCGCAGGCCAGCATGGAGATGACCGCCTGCGGGATCATCGGCAGGTAGATCAGTACGCGGTCCCCGGTTTCCACCCCACGGGATTTGAGCACGCCGGCGAAGATTTCGACCTCGCGAAGCAGTTCGCTGTAGCTGTACTCGGTCTTCGTCCCCAGCATTGCCGAGTCGTAGACCAAGGCCGTGGAGTCTCCGCGCCCGGCGGCCACATGCCGATCCAGCGCGTTGGCCGACAGGTTGAGCTCGCCGTCCGGGAACCAGTTGTACAACGGCGCCTTCGAGTCGTCGATGGCTTGGGTGGGTTCCTTATCCCAGTGCACATCTTGGGCGGCGGTGAGCCAGAACGCGGCCGGATCGGCAGCGGCCTGGTCAAAGGCCTGACGGTATTCCTGTGCCATGTTTCCCTCCTGGGGCCGGGCGTCATCACCCGGCGGCTGTGCGGTAACTTCGATTCCAAGCGTATGAGCGCAGTCACATGATCGCAAGTGTTATGTATACATTTCTCGTTATTTGACGAAAAATATTCGGGCTCTCTGTCGCTTTTTCGCTATTCGTGTATACAATCGAACCATGAAAGCAAGTGACAAGGTCTACGAGAGCCTGCGCCGAGACATCGTCGAATGGCGTTTGTCACCGGGCACGGTACTCGCCGAGGTGGAGCAGTCGGCCAGGCTCGGAGTCTCCCGCACCCCGGTGCGTGAGGCACTGGCCCGCTTGGTCGCCGACGGGCTGGCGGTGCAGCAGCGCGGGCGCGGTGCGATCGTCTCCGAGGTTTCCGAATCCCACGTCGAGGACCTGTTCGTCTTGCGCCGGGCGCTGGAATGCGAAAGCGCGCGGCTCGCGGCCCGCTCAAGCCGGAGCGAGGCCTTCGCCAAGCTGGCACGGCGCTTCGAAACGGCCGCCAAGCAGCTGCGTGCAAGCACCCCCACCGAGGGCTACTACGAGCTGGTGGGCGAACTCGACGAAATGATCGACGACGCGGCCAATAATGCCTACCTATCTCACGCGCTGCGCACGCTGCGCGTCCACCTGCAACGGGTGCGCCGGCTGGCCAAGGACAACCCCGATCGGCTCGAGCAGTCCGCCGGCGAGCATGCGGCGATCGCCCGGGCCATCGCTTCGGGCAAACCAGAGGTCGCCGCGGCGGCCACCACCGTGCACCTGCACCAATCGTTTGAACACATCATGACCCACGCGGTCGCCTCTGAAAGGACACCATGATCAATCATCCAGTTCGCGTTTACCGCTCCGAGGAAAATCTGGCCCGCGAGGATCAGCTCGCCCACAAGATCGCAACCGTCGCGGTCGACCCGGTAGAGGTCACCGCCGAGGTCACCGACATGATCATCAACCGCATCATCGACAACGCCTCGGTGGCCATCGCCTCGCTGAACCGCGGCCCGATCATCGCCGCCCGCACCCAGGCACTGGCCCACGCGCCGTCCACCGGCGGGACGGGCGCCAACGTCTTCGGCATCACCGAGAAGGTCTCCCCCGAATGGGCGGCCTGGGCCAACGGCGTGGCCGTGCGCGAGCTGGACTACCACGACACCTTCCTGGCCGCCGAGTACTCCCACCCGGGCGACAACATCCCGCCGATCCTCGCCGTCGCCCAGCACACCGGGGCCTCGGGCAAGGACCTGATCCGCGGCATCGCCACCGGCTACGAGATCCAGGTGGACCTGGTCAAGGCGATCTGCCTGCACAAGCACAAGATCGACCACGTGGCGCACCTGGGCCCCTCGGCCTCCGCCGGCATCGGCACCCTGCTCGGCTTGGATCTGGAAACGATCTTCCAAGCCGTCGGCCAGGGTCTGCACACCACCACCGCGACCCGCCAGTCGCGCAAGGGCGAGATCTCCACGTGGAAGGCCCATGCCCCGGCCTTCGCCGGCAAGATGGCCGTCGAGGCCGCCGACCGCGCGATGCGCGGGCAGACCTCCCCGGTCCCAATCTACGAAGGCGAAGACGGCGTGATCGCCTGGATGCTCGATGGCAAGGACGCCGCTTACGAGGTGCCGCTGCCCGAGGCCGGCGAGGCCAAGCGCGCGATCCTGGACACCTACACCAAGGAGCACTCCGCCGAATACCAGGCGCAAGCCTGGATCGACCTGGCCCGCAAGCTGCACGGCGAGCACCCGGAAGCCACCGATCCGAAGAACGTGGCCTCGGTGCTGATCAAGACTTCCCACCACACCCACTACGTGATCGGTTCCGGCGCCAACGACCCGCAGAAGTACGATCCGACCGCGTCGCGCGAAACCCTGGACCACTCGATCCCTTACATCTTCACCGTCGCGCTGCAGGACGGTGCCTGGCACCACGTGGACTCCTACGCCCCGGAGCGAGCCGGACGCGCGGATACCGTCGAACTGTGGCACAAGGTCACCACCGAAGAAGACGCCGAATGGACCCGCCGCTACCACTCGCTGGACATCGCGGAGAAGGCCTTCGGCGGCAGCGTCGAAATCACGCTGAACGACGGCACTGTGATCACCGATGAGATCGCCGTGGCCGACGCGCACCCGCTGGGCGCCCGCCCCTTCGCCCGCGAGCAGTACATCAACAAGTTCCGCAGCCTGGCCGCGGGCCTGGTGGACGAGCAGGAGATCGACCGCTTCATCGCGGCCGCCGAAAACCTGGAAAACCTCGGCGCCGGCGAGCTGGAGCAGCTGAACATCGTCGCCGCCACCGGCGTGATCGACCAGTCGAACGCACCGAAGGGCCTGTTCTAACATGCTGTACTCAACCCTCACCCCCGCCGCGAAGCGGGTCGCGCTGCGCGAAATGCTCACCCCGGGTGCCGCCCGCCAGTTCCCCGGGGCGTTCAACCCGCTCTCGGCCAAGCTGATCGGCGAGAAGAACTTCGACGGGGTCTACATCTCCGGCGCGGTGCTCGCCAACGACCTGGGCCTGCCGGACATCGGGCTGACCTCGCTGACCGAGGTCGCCACCCGCGCCGGGCAGATCGCCAGGATGACGGACCTGCCGGCGATCGTGGACGCGGACACCGGATTCGGCGAGCCGATGAACGTGGCCCGCAGCATCCAGGAACTTGAATACGCCGGCCTGGCCGGCTGCCACATCGAGGACCAGTTCAACCCCAAGCGCTGCGGCCACCTGGACGGCAAGAACGTGGTGGATACCGACACCATGCTCAAGCGCATCGCCGCCGCCGCGGACGCACGCATCGATGAGAACTTCCTGATCATGGCGCGCACCGACATCCGAGCGGTGGAGGGGCTGGACTCGGCCATCGACCGGGCCAAGGCGATGGTCGATGCCGGGGCCGACGCGATCTTCCCCGAGGCGATGAAGAATGTTTCGGAATTTGAAGCGGTCTGCAACGCGGTCGACGTGCCGGTGCTGGCGAATATGACCGAGTTCGGCAAATCCGAGCTGTTCAACCGCCAGGAGCTTGCCGACGCGGGCGTCGCGCTGATCATCTACCCGGTGACCTTGCTGCGCAGCGCCATGGGCGCCGCCGAGCGTGTGCTCGACGCAATCAGCGAGGATGGGACTCAGGAGCGTGAAGTGGATAACATGTTAACCAGGTCACGCCTCTACGAGCTTGTCGACTACGAGGCGTACAACCGGTTCGACACCGGGATCTTCAACTTCCAAGTCCCCACCCTGGACATCGATACCAACAACTCGAACCTCTAGCACGGGAATCCATCAACGAAGAGGATGAACTCATGACCACCACCGAGGAAATCAAGAAGGGCCTTGCAGGCGTCGTCGTGGATTACACGGCCGTCTCCAAGGTCAACCCGGACACCAACTCGCTGCTCTACCGCGGCTACCCGGTGCAGGATCTGGCGGCGAACAAATCCTTTGAAGAGGTCGCGTTGCTGCTCTGGACCGGCGAGCTGCCCAGCGAGTCGGAGCTGACCGAATTCTGCGCCTTCGAGCGGGCCAATCGTGCGCTCGATCCGCGGGTGAAGGCAGCCATCGATCTGCTGCCCACAGATTGCCACCCGATGGATGTCGGACGCACCGCGGTCTCGGTGATCGGCGCGAACCACCTGGAGGCGGAGAACTCCTCCCCCGAGGCGGAACTGCGCAAGGCGAAAGAGCTCTTCGCCGCCTTCCCCGCGGTCGTCGCCTACGATCAGCGCCGCCGCCGCGGCCAGGAAGTGGTGCCTCCGCGCGAGGACCTGGACTACTCGGCGAACTTCTTGTGGATGACCTTCGGCGAAGAAGCCGCGCCGGCGGTAGTCGACGCGTTCCGCGTGTCGATGGTGCTCTATGCGGAGCACTCCTTCAACGCCTCCACCTTCACCGCGCGAGTGATCACCTCGACGCTCGCGGATCTGCACTCGGCGGTTACCGGTGCCATCGGCGCCTTGAAGGGTCCGCTGCACGGCGGCGCCAACGAGGCAGTGATGCACACCTTCGACGAGATCGGAATCGACAAGAACGAGTCGCGCAAGGATGCCGCGGCCCGCGCAAAAACGTGGATGGAAGAAGCCCTCGCCGCGAAGAAGAAGGTCATGGGCTTCGGCCACCGGGTCTACAAGCATGGGGACTCGCGCGTGCCGACGATGAAGGCCGCGCTGGATAAGATGATCGAGCACTACGATCGCTCCGAAATGCTCGGCCTGTACGACGGGCTGGAATCCGCGATGGACGAGGCCAAGGCGATCAAGCCGAACCTCGACTATCCGGCGGGCCCGACCTACCACCTGATGGGCTTCGACACCGAAATGTTCACGCCGATCTTCATCGCGGCGCGAATCACCGGCTGGACCGCCCACATCTTCGAACAGCGCGCCTCCAACGCGCTGATCCGGCCGCTGTCCGCATACAACGGCCCGGAGCAGCGCGCCCTGTAAACACCTAGCGCAGCTACGGCTCATTCGGCGGGGTCGGATCTACGGGTCCGACCCCGCTCTTGCGTTTCCGGCAAGTACAGTCTATTGTTTTTCGATAGGTATGCATCGCTAAGCGACAATTGGAGAGTGTCACATGGGTAAATCGAGCACTTTGGCGTTGCGAATCGTGCTGGGACTGGTAGTCCTCGGCTCGCTCTTCATCCAATGCTTCATGATCCCCCTGGCGGCCATGGAACTGGCCGACCGTCCAGCAGAATTCGCCTACCTGCGCATCTCGTTGTTCAGCTACGCGGTATTGGCCCTGCTGATCGTCCAGATCTGCTGCGTCTGCGTGTGGAAGCTGGTCGCCCGGGTGCGGCGCGGAACGGTATTCACCCACGCCTCATTCAAATTCGTCAACATCATCATCACCGCAATTGCCTCCGGAGCGGTGCTGACATTCGTACTTGGCGCGATCATGGCCCCTGGCGAGGCGGTGGCTCCCGGCGTAGTGCTCCTGGTCGGCGGATTCGGTGTCCTGCTAGCGGGCATCGCCCTGATCGTCTTGGTGCTGCGTCATCTGCTGTCGCAGGCGGCGACCACCGAAGCCCAAGCGGCCATGCTACGCACCGAGTTGGGCGGGGTGATTTAGTGGCCATTCGAGTGGATATCGATGTGATGCTTGCCCGACGCAAAATGGCGGTCGGCGAATTAGCCGAGCGGATCGGTATTACCCCGGCCAATCTTGCGGTCCTGAAGAATGGACGTGCCAAGGCGGTGCGCTTCAGCACACTGGAAGCGCTGTGCCAGGTCCTGGATTGCCAGCCGGGCGACCTTTTGATATTCGAAGCCGAAAACCACGATCCGCGCGGATCCGAAGCTCCGCTGTCCCAAGCCACGCTTCCATCCGACGCGTCGAAAATAGCCTAGTCCCAGGGCTCGAAATCGATCGATTGCACCGCCAGATTATCCGCGGCCAGAATGATCTTCGCGGTGAACCGCGTCCCTGCAGCCAAGGCCGGGAGCCAGAGTGGGGAATCCTCCCACATCTGCCTCACCGGCAGTTCACCGACAGGGAACCATAACGGTTCAAGTTCCTCGCTGGGCGAGGGCATTCCGCTGGCGATTCGCGCAGTGAAGACCGCACAGTCCATATCCGCGCGCGGATTCGCCGGAAAGGTGAAGGCCACCCGGGCGGCGAGCGTCAGATCTGCCGATTGCACACAAGCCCCGGTCTCTTCGCCGAACTCCCGCATCGCAGCCTGCTGCGCAGACTCCCCGGGCTCAATCTTTCCGCCCGGCAGCACAATGTTCCCCTGCCCAAAGCCGCGCAGCTTGCGTCCCAAAAGCAGCTCGGTGCCCCGGGTGCCTTCGCGCAGCAGCGCCAAGAGCGCGACGGGTTGCGGCTGGGTCACCATCGTACTGGCCCCACTCCGCTAGTTCACGCGCGGGTGCGCGAAGAGGTACGCCTCCCGCAGCGAATCGACGGTGACCTTCGTGTAGATCTGCGTGGTGGTGACCGAGGCATGGCCGAGCAGTTCCTGCACCACGCGAACATCCGCACCGCCCTCCAACAGATGGGTGGCGAAAGAGTGGCGCAGCGTGTGCGGGGAAACGTCGCCCTGAATCCCGGCGCGTTCGGCGGCCTTGGACAGGATCAGCCACGCCGACTGGCGCGATAGCCGCCCACCGCGCTGATTCAAGAACAACGCGGGAGTGCCTTTGCCTTTGGCGGCCAGCCCCGGACGGGCCCGCACCAGATAGTCGCTCACTGCGCGTTGCGCATATCCGCCCACCGGAACAACGCGTTCCTTGGAGCCCTTGCCGAACAGCCGCACTACCGCGTCGGCGGCAAAGTGCAGGTCGTCGACGTCCAGGGCGACGACCTCGGAAATGCGTGCCCCGGTGGAGTACAAGAATTCGAGAATCGCCCGATCGCGCAACCCCGCGGGAGTATCGAGAGCGATCGAGTCGAGGATCTGGGTGACGGCAGAAATGCTGATCGCCTTGGGCAGCGACTGGCCGACGGCCGGAGGCTGCACCTCGCGGGCCGGATTCGGGGAGCAGATTTCCTCTAGCTCCCAATACTTATGCAGTTGCCGGATGGCCACCGTATGCCGGGCGACCGAACGCGCCCCCAGCGCCTGGTGCTCCGCATCCCCGCGGGCCAGCTGTTGCAGGTAGCCGCTGACCTCATTCTCGGTGAGGCGTGCCGGGTCGGTGATGCCGCGCGCTTCCAACGCTTCTTGGTACCGGGTCAGATCCCGTCGGTAGGACTCCAGCGTATTCTTCGCCAGTCCGCGTTCAATGGCCAGATGCTGCAAGTAGCGGCGTAGCGCGGAAGCGAACTTCGAGGACTTCGGGCTTGGTACCGCGGCGTGCTCGGGACTGCTCATCGCTACGATGAGGCTTTGCTGCGCAGCCCAGGGTGCGCTTCGAAGGCGCTGTTCGCCTCGCGTAGCGAGGCGTAACCGGTGGCTCGGGCCGCGTGCGCTGCCAGCAGGCCGACAACCGCCGAAGGGTTGTGGATCTCCCCGGCGAGCACTGCGGCAACAGCCTCGTCCAAGGGCACCCAGCGGGTGATGATTTCAGCTTCTTCTTCGGTCCGTGCGTGGCGTTGGTCCTCTGGCACCAACTGCACATCGCGCGCCAAGAAGATGCGCAATGCCTCGGAGGAAGAGCCCGGTGAGAGGAACACATCGGTGAGCACCGACCAGGTCTCGGCGGTGCTATCGGCTTCTTCCCAGAGCTCGCGCTTCGCCCCGTCCAAGGGCGGCTCGCCAGCCACGTCGAGCAGGCCAGCGGGTAGCTCCCATAGCCGCATGCCTACCGGGTGACGGTATTGGTTAACGAGAAGGACCCGTTCACGCTCATCGAGGGCGAGAATCGACACGGCACCAGGGTGCACGATGTAGTCTCGCTCGATGCGGGTTCCATCATCCGAAAGTTGCACCGTATCGTGGACGACATTCCAGATGCGTCCTTCATAAACGGTTTCGCTGGCGATGAGCTCTCGTGGTGAAAGTTCATCGGCTATCGGTTGTGGTTCCACGCGAACGGGCCCTTCTATAGGTATTACCTTGCTGGTACTACCTTAGACGGTTTAGAACCGGGTTTTGCTTAGGCGTTGCGCTTGGCCAGCGCCGCGGCGACCAGACCTGCAAACAGCGGGTGCGGACGGGTTGGGCGGCTGGAGAGTTCCGGGTGGGCCTGCGTGGAGACGTAGTACGGGTGTACGTCCTTAGGCAGTTCCACGAACTCGACAAGCTGTCCGTCCGGGGAGGTACCGGAGAAGACCAGACCTGCTTCTTCGAGCTGCGCACGGTAGGAGTTGTTGACCTCATAGCGGTGACGGTGTCGTTCTGCGACCTCGGTCTTGCCATAGGTTTCAGCCAAGACCGATCCTGCTGCGAGCTTCGCGTCATACAGTCCCAGACGCATGGTGCCGCCAAGATCGCCCTTTCCGTCAACGATGCTCAGCTGCTCTTCCATGGTCGCGATGACCGGGGTGGAAGATTCTGGATCGAATTCGGTCGAGGAAGCCCCTGGCAGGCCGGCCATGTTGCGGGCGTACTCGATCACCATCGACTGCAGCCCCAGGCAGAGGCCGAGGGTTGGAATCTGGTTTTCGCGAGCGAAGCGCAAAGCTCCGAGCTTACCTTCCAGGCCGCGAATGCCGAATCCGCCGGGGACGCAGATCGCTTCGGCGCCCTCAAGCGACTTGCGTGCACCGTCTTCGGTGGCGCAGTCATCCGATGGCACCCAGCGAATCTTGACCTTGGATTCATTGGCGAAACCACCGGCCTTCAGCGCCTCGGTAACCGACAGGTAGGCATCTGGCAGATCGATGTACTTGCCCACCAGAGCGATGGTCAGTTCATGCTTCGGGTTGTGCACCACGTCCAGCAGTCGGTCCCAGCCCTCCCAGTCCACGTCGCGGAACTTCAGTTCCAAGGTCTGCACGATGTAGGCGTCAAGGCCCTGGGAGTGCAGGATCTTGGGAACTTCGTAGATGCTTGGCGCATCGGCGCAGCTAATGACCGCTTCGGTTTCCACATCGCAGGTACGGCCGAGCTTGGCGCGCATCTCGTCGGGAATTTCACGGTCCGAGCGGATTACCAGTGCGTCTGGCTGAATGCCGATGGAGCGCAGGGCTGCCACCGAATGCTGGGTTGGCTTGGTCTTCAGCTCATGGCTTGGACCAATGTATGGAACGAGGGAGACGTGCACGAAGAAGGCGTTCTTCCGGCCGATATCCTGGCGGACCTGGCGGGCCGCTTCGAGGAATGGCTGGGATTCGATATCGCCGACGGTGCCACCGATTTCGGTGATGATCACGTCCGGGGCGGACTTGCCGGCACCGGGATCGGTGGCGGCCAAACGCATACGACGCTTGATCTCATCGGTGATATGCGGGATGACCTGGACGGTGTCGCCCAGGTATTCGCCGCGACGTTCGCGTTCCAGAACGGTTGAGTAAACCTGACCGGTGGTCACATTCGCGCTGCCTGGAAGATTTTCATCCAGGAAACGCTCATAGTGTCCAATGTCCAGGTCGGTTTCTGCGCCATCGTCGGTAACGAAGACTTCACCGTGCTGGAAGGGGTTCATTGTACCTGGATCGACGTTCAGGTACGGATCGAGCTTCTGCATGGTCACTGAGAGACCACGAGCTCGAAGTAGATGTCCAAGGCTGGATGCCGTCAATCCCTTACCCAGGGAGGAGGCCACACCGCCGGTGACGAAGATATGCTTTGTCGTTTCAGACGACCGAGAATCACGAGTTAAATTACGCTGCACCACGGGATTTCATCCTATCACCATTGCTCGCTTGCGCGAATACCGACCATCCACTTTGCAACTCTACGACACGCATCCGCGATGCCAAAGTCCGATTCCGCAATCTAGCGTGCGCTCTTCGTCACCAGAGCGTCGACCATCTTTCGCGCGTCGGCGAGCAGCTCTTCGGCATGCGCCTGCGCGGTGTCGGAATCCTCCTGACCTGCCAGCATGCGCGCCAACTCGCGCACGCGCTCGGCCTCGTCCAAGGTGATTACATCGCTGGCGGTAAACCCTGCACCGGCCGCGGATTTTCCATTTGAGGTCTTGATCACCCGGATATGACGATCTGCGTAAGCGGCAACCTGGGGCAGGTGTGTGACCACAATGACCTGCACATGGCGCGCGAGCATGGCTAACCTCTCACCAATGCTTACCGCCGCCTTGCCGCCCACGCCCGAGTCGACCTCGTCGAAGATAAAGGTTGGCACCGGGTCCACCGCCGCGAGCACCACCTCGATGGCAAGCATCACGCGTGAGAGCTCACCACCACTGGCCCCCTTGCCCAGCGGCCGCGGCGAGGCGCCGGCATGCGGAGCAAGCAGCATCTCGATCTGGTCTTGGCCGTAGGCACCGGGTTCAGGCAATTCACTGATCTCGACAAATAGTTTCGCATCCGGCATGGCCAACGCCGTCAATTCCTCGCTGACCCGCTTGGAGAGCTTTGCGGCCGCCTTACGACGAGACTCGGATAGTTCGGTAGCCAGCGACGCGGCCTTCTGCTCCAGTTCGACCACCGTGCTTTCGAGCTCCTCGATGCGGGTGTCATCGGAACCAAGCTGCTCCAGCCGCTGTCGGGACTCATCAGCCCAGGCAAGCACCTCATCGATGCTCGGTGCGTACTTGCGCAGCAGCTTGTTCAGTTCCGCGCGGCGGGATTCGATCAGCGCCAGCCGCTCCGGCCCCTCTTCATCGAGGTCCGAAACATAGCTGGCCATATCACTAGAAAGTTCGGAGGCGAGAATGCCCAATTCTGCGGCGCGCTCGGCAAATGCCGCCAATGCTGGATCATCGCCGCTTGACTGCGCGAGCACACCGCGAGCGGATTCGGCCAGGGTGGTGATCCCGGGGGTCTCAAAATCTTCGCTGTCGACGATCGCGCGAGCCTGCTGGCTGGCGTTACGCAGCGATTCGACATTGCCCAGCTTGATTGCGGTTTCGCGCAGTTGTTCGTCTTCGCCTGGCATTGGCTCCAGCGAATCGATCTCGTCGAGAGCCAGTCGTAGATTTTCGGCTTCGCGCACCCGATCTCGCGAGTCTTGCTTCAGCGCCGCGAGTTCCTTGCTGGCGGTGCGCCACTGCCGATAGGTGCGCTGATAGCTGCTTAACGTGCGGGCAAGGGCCGAGCCAGCGAAACGGTCCAGCGCGTCGCGCTGCGCGCTGGCTTCCTTCAGACGGATCTGATCGGACTGACCATGCACCGCGACAAGCTCTTGGCCCAATTCGGCCAGCAAGCCTACCGGAGCGCTTCGTCCTCCGACAGTCGCCTTCGAGCGCCCCTGCGCGGACAGCGACCGGGTGAGGATCAGTTCGCTCTTCTCCCCCACCTCGTCCACGAACGCGCCGGCATGGGTGGCGGATTCAAGTACGTGATTGTCGGGCTCCAGATGCACGACCGCTTCGGCCAGCGCATGCTTGGCGCCGTTTCGCACGGCACCTGCATCGGCCCGCCGCCCAAGCAATAGTGACAAGGCGGTGATGACCATGGTCTTACCCGCGCCCGTTTCACCGGTGACTACCGTCAACCCCGGCCCCAGTGGCAGAGTTGCCTTAGTGATCACACCAAGGTTGGAGATCGAAATTTCCTGAATCATAGCCCGCTCCCGGTCGTTCTAGTTCATGCGTTCCAGTTCTCGTCCTAATAGTACTTGCTCAATCGTAAGTTTGTTCGAATATTGTTACTGCGGGTCGTGTTTTCTACTGCTTAGTTTCGTCACGGGCTACCAAGGGGATGCTTGGTTCGTCCTTGTGGTGCGGCTCAATGCTTTGAAAGCCCGGGCCGGTCACCTGCAGCGCGGTGGTCGCCGGACGACGATCGTCCTCGTCGGCAGGTCCGCGCCAACCCTGGATGGGCAATTCAAACTTCTTCACCAGACGTTCGGAGAAAGGAGTGGTGTTCAAGCGAGCCATGCGTACCGGTATTTCACTGCGCGTAACCTCGATGCGTGCACCCGGAGGCAGGTCGATGGTACGGCGCCCATCGCACCACAGCACCGCACCGGCCTCTGAGCGAGTGAGCGTCTCCACAGCCATAACCGAGTCCGGGGAAACCACCAGCGGTTTGGCAAACAGCGCATGCGCACTAATCGGGACCATAATCAGCGCGGCAACCTCTGGCCAAACTACCGGGCCTCCAGCCGAGAATGCATAGGCGGTAGATCCGGTGGGGGTAGCCATCACGACGCCATCGCAGCCGAATGTGGAGATTGGTCGACCGTCTACCTCGATTACCACTTCGATCATGCGTTCACGGTTGGCTTTTTCAACGGCGGCTTCATTCAGAGCCCAAGTTTCGGCCAGGCAGACATTGTCCAACCACACTTTAACCTCGATGGTCATCCGCTCTTCGACGGAATATGCACCGGAGACGAGATCCCGTACGGTGCTCGCCAGCTCGGAGCGCTCGGCCTCCGCAAGGAAACCGACATGCCCTAGATTCACGCCTACCAATGGCAGCGGCGCTTGGCGGACCAGTTCCGCGGCGCGCAGCACCGACCCGTCGCCGCCAAGGACTACGCCCAGATCCACCTCATCGATGGTGCAGTCCTGGTCCAAGATCTCCATGGGAACCTGCAGCCCGTGGCTGGCCTCCAGCACTGCTTCGTGATCCTTTTGACGCATTACCGGCATCACACCTGCCGCATCGAGCAACCCACAGGTTTCGATGGCCGCGGCGATCGCTTCTTGGCGCCCGGTGTGGGTGAAAACTAGAATGCGTCGCAAGGCAGGCTGCCCCTCTCTGGTTCGAGGTATGTGCTTGGCGCTGAGTATGTCACCGCACAAGCAAGTCACTTCTAAGAGTAGTCAACCGCGTCCCACATTTCGGTTTCACTGACCGATTGTTGATGACCGGTTGGAACTTTTCCGAGCCAGAGGAAGAATTCAACGTTGCCGTCTTGTCCGGGCAGCGGGCTGCGGGCTACTCCGCAAAGCTCCAGCCCAGCTTCCCGCGCGGCTTTCACGACGCCTTCAATGGAGCTGCGGCGTAGCTCGGGAGATGAAACCACACCGGTGCGGTTCAAGTGGTCGCGGCCAACTTCAAACTGCGGCTTGACCATCAACATCAAGGAACCGCCTAGGCGTGTTGCTCCCGCGAGCGCATCGATCACCAAGCGCAAGGAGATGAAGGACAAGTCGGCCACTACAAGGTCGACTTCTCCTCCAATATCTTCGGGTTTCAGATAACGAACGTTAAGCCCTTCAAAAACCGAAACCCGTCGGTCTTGGCGGATCTGATCGACGAGCTGTCCATGCCCAACATCGGCTGCCACTACATGCTTAGCCCCGCGGCGCAATAGCACATCGGTGAATCCGCCGGTCGACGCTCCTGCATCGAGACAGCGCATAGACATTGGGTCGACGGTCGTAAACACATCTAGTGCTCCGGCAAGCTTGTGCCCGGCTCGGGAAACGTATTCTTCGCCGATACTGGCCAGCACTTCGAGCCTGGCCGTGGTCGGAATTTTTTTGGCGGCCTTGGTGACGCACACTCCATCGAGCAACACCCGGTGAGACTCGATGAGCTTGGCGGCCTCGGTGCGCGAACGGGCCAGAGATCGAGAAACAAGTTCCTGATCGAGTCGGTTCATCCGTGGTGCTCCGTGGAATTGAGTTCGGCTTGGAGGGAATCGAGCAGCTGCTCATATACTGCGGCGTGCGAGATCACATCCTGCTGCCCTAGCGAGGATAACGTTGCGTCTACCCGCTGGTCGTCCATGGGGGCTACCGGCTTGGGGCGAGGGGGTTCCATGTTCACGTCATTCACCTCTGTGCTCGTCGCAGGGTATCCAATCCGCGGGAGGTGAACTGGATTTCTGGGCTGACATGTTCTTGCTGACGCGAATGAGCCAGCCACCATGCGTGACACGCGGCCCGCCAGGCATTCAGGTCCGATTCGTTCCCGTTGACCTCAATGGAGTCACCTTCCACCTTAGCTACAGACTCGCCGACTTGAACCCCATATCCGAGGACCTTGATCGTCGGGTACGGCCGGTAGAGGTCCGCGAGACTTGAAATCAAGTAGTTTGGGCGTTCGGCAACCGGGGCCCCGAGCGCAGTGCGCGGGGAATCTACACCGGTCAGCACCAGCGCGGTTGAGAACCCCGCCCGATAGCCACCGAGAATATCGGTGTCAAGACGATCACCGACTACCAATGGGCGCCGAGAATCGAGTCGGTCCGCGGCGCGGGAGAAAAGATAGGATTCAGGCTTGCCGGCCACACGTGGGGTCACACCGGTGGCCAGTTTTACCGCGTGGACCAACGAACCGTTGCCCGGGGCGATGCCCTCGGCGCGTGGAATCGTGAGATCCGTGTTTGTGGCAACCCACTGGGCGCCGTTGTTGATGGCATAGCTTGCCTCGGCTAGATCATTCCATGCGACGTTAGGATCGAAGCCTTGGATCACCGCCACCGGCTCGTCTTTGTGCGATTCGACGACTTCCAGTCCCCGCACCGCGATGCATTCACGCAGATACGGGGACCCGACCACTAGGACCTTGCTGCCCGGATTCAATTCGCGTGCCAGCATTTCGGCGCCGGCATCGGCAGAACCGAAAACCTGCTCAGCACCGGTTTTCACACCAAGCTGACGCAGGTGGGCCGCGACCGACATCGGCGATCGCCCCGCATTATTGGTGATGAACGCCAGAGCGACGTTTACTTCGGCTAGTGCATTCAACGACTCGACGGCGTCGGGGATCCCATTGGGACCCGCATAGACGACGCCATCGAGGTCGGAAAGCACAGAATCAAATCCGGAGATCAGCATTCGGTACTAGTTCCTACTTCTGGGAGTCGGTTTCGGTCTCGATCTCAGCCTCGGCCTCTTCGGCTTGAACCTCGACCAGTGCGTCTTCTTCATCGATGCCGGTCTGCTCGGCAACTGAGTCGTCTTCGTCGATACCGTCTAGTTTGGCATCAACTTCGTCTTCCTCGGCTTCGTCCGAGTCGGCCTCTGCGACAGCATCGTGCTCATCAGCTACGACGACGATGTTTTCATCAACCACGTCCTTGGCCCGTGGACGCTCATCCTCTTCGTCCATCTCTGGAGCCAGATCCACGATGAAGGATTCGGTTTCTTCCTCGATGCCTAGGGCCCGCTCGGCAGTAGCGACCTGAGCAAACCAGCGCTTTGACTCTTCGCCACGTCCAGCTGCGGAAAGCAGATCAGCGTAGGCGGTGAACAAACGCGGGCTGAACGAATAGGCACGGTTGAAGTCTAGCTGCTCCAAGGACTCCAGTTCCGACAGGGCCTTATCAAGTTGTCCCAAGTCGCCGAAGCAGCCTGCCGCAACCATATGCATTTCGACCTTCACTGCGGTTTCCAGGTTCGCGCATTCCTCGGAGTGCGCCAGTTCGATAGCCTTTTCGGCACGGCCCAGGCCACGCAACGAGTCGGCAATCAACGGCAGGTTGTAGTCCGAACCGGAGATCCGGCGGTGAGTGCGCAGTTCACGCAACGAATCAGCATATTTGCCTGCGTGGTAGGCAGCGATACCAACTGCTTCTCGGACGACCGCAACACGGCCACCACGACGGGAAGCTGCCAGTGTGTGCTCGTAGGCCAGCTCTGGATCTTCTTCAAGTAGACGCCCGGCCATTACAAGGTGCTTAGCAACCCAGCTTGCCGAACGCTCTTCGAGATAGCGAAGCTGGGCGCGTGCGACGCGATCCAGCTCCTTACCGGTAACGTCCTCGTCGATTTCTGGCGACTGCTCACGGTCGGGACGGTTCGAGATGCGCAGGTCGCCCGGGTTGTGAGCGCGAGGTGCCTCTGCTCCCCGGTCGTCAAAACGGGTTCCGCGATCGGGGCGGTCGCCCTTGCTTCGGAAGTCACCGCGGTTGTCATCACGCTTGAAACCACCGCCGCGGTTGTCATCACGGGCGCCACCACGGCTGTCATCACGCTTGAAGCCACCGCGGTTATCGTCACGGCTGCCACGGAATCCGCCTTCGCGGTTGTCATCACGCTTGAAGCCACCACCGCGGTTATCGTCACGGGCGCCACGGAATCCGCCTTCGCGGTTGTCATCACGCTTGAAGCCGCCACCGCGGTTGTCGTCGCGTTTGAAACCACCACCGCGGTTGTCGTCGCGTTTGAAACCACCACCGCGGTTGTCATCACGCTTGAAGCCA
>NZ_PCPU01000009.1:0-142903 GCF_002975455.1 Arthrobacter sp. MYb224
GCCGGTCCGCGACGCGCAGCAGGAAGTCTCCGCGTTCGGGGGCGGGGAGCTGGGACCAGGTCCCGGTGTCGAAGGCGTGGCGGGCCGCGGCGATCGCGGCCTCGGCGTCCGCGGGCCCGGCCTCGGAGACGAGTGCTACCGGCTCGCCATTGGCCGGGCAGAAGATCTGCCTGGTCGCGGCCGAGCTGGCCGGGCCAAAGCTGCCGTCGATGAACAGCGTTTCGCCGCCGTGCAAGCGCGGATTCTGGTTGCCTTGAAGGCTCTTGGCTAGTTGAGGTTGCAGGTTCATGTGTTCTCCAGAGAAAGTTTCGAAGGTTATCGGTAGCGGCAGCGCCGGGTGCGGCAGTTGCCCTAGCGCTCGGGGTCAGTGATGGTTCCGTATTTCAGCGCGTTCCAGAAATCGCCGCGCACGTAGCGCTGTTCGGGCTCCGGATTGTAGTCCCAATGGTGCACCTTGCCCTGCTGCAGCGAGTTGGCGACCACCCGGCGGCTTGACTGGCTGTCCAGGATCTTGGACTCCAGCCGGGGCAGGTCGTACCGGAATTCCAACGCGCCGCGCATTGCCGCGACGACCTCGGCATGCTGCGGGTCGGTGGCTGCATTGTGCAGTTCATCGGGGTCGGCCGCCAGATCGAAGAGCTGCTCCGGGTCTCCCGGGCAGAGCACGAACTTGTAGTTCCCGCGGACGATGGTCAGCTGCGGACGCAAGGTCCCTTCGGCCAGGTATTCGATGACCACATCGCGGTCCCCGGCTCCGGCTGCGCCGCGCTGCGCGCGGCGCATCGATTCCGTCAAGGAACTGCCCGGAAGCTGCGCCGCTTCCATGCCGGCCAAGTCCAGGAGCGTCGGCGCGAGATCGAGCAGGGACACCGGCTCGGCGAAGCGGCCGGTGGGCACCAGATGCGCCGGCCCGTGCATGATCAGCGGGACCCGCGAAGACTGCTCATAGGGGGACATCTTGAACCACAGCCCCTTTTCACCCAGCATGTCGCCATGGTCGCTGATCACGATGATCACCGTGTTGTCGTCGAGATCCAGTGCCTGCAGCTGGGCGCGGATTCGCCCGATCTGGTCATCGATGTAGCTCACCGCCGCGTAGTAGGCGCGGCGCGCCCGGCGCACGCCGTCGAGATCCGGATAGCGCTGGTCGAAGCCGCTCATCGCGCGCAGGCGATGGCTATGCGGATCCTGGGCGCGGTCGGGAACCTCGGGGTGCGCCGGGTCGGGAATCTCGCCGTCGGCAAACCGGTCCCAGTGCTCGCGCGGCGGCTCATAGGGGTCGTGCGGGTGGATGAAGGAGGTGACCATCAAAAACGGCAGGTCCTCGCCCGCGGCCTGGTTCGCCCGCACCCGGTCGTTGAGATGGCGCAAGGAACGGAACGTGACCTCGTCGTCGAAGTCCTGCTGCACGCTTGCCTTGGACACCCCGGCCTCGAAGACCGCGGCGGCATCGTGGTACCACTGCAAGCGCTGTTCCAGCGGGCGGGTCCAATCCGGGATCATGTCCAGATCCGCCGGGTAGACATCCGTGGTGAGCCGCTGCTCGAATCCATGCTGCTGGTCCGGGCCGATGAAGTGCATCCGGCCAATGAGGGCCGTGTGGTATCCGGCCCCGCGCAGCCGGTGGGCGAAGGTGGGAATCGAGGCGGCGAAGTCGTCGCCGTTGTCGAAGCAGCCCAGATCCGAAGGCATCTGTCCGGTCATCATCGAGGCGCGTGACGGGGCGCACAGCGGGGTGTTACAGTAGGCGCGGTCGAAAACCGCCCCGGATTCGGCCAATGCGTCGATATGCGGCGTCTTGGCTGCCTGATCTCCGTAGGCGCCAAGCGCTTGGGCGGCCATCTGGTCGGCTTGGATAACAATGATGTTAGGTCGTTTGATTGACATCGTTTTTTCCTTTCGTAGTAACTGAAATTGGAGCTAGTTGATGAGTGCATGCTGTGGAGCCCAGCGATCGGGGAATACCCCTCCTGCGCGGCCGGTGCCGGCTGCGGCCCGGCAGGCAAGCCAGCTGGAGATCCTGGCGGCCCGGGCTCCGGAACAGCTGCGCCTGCTCGGATTGGCCGGCGGCAGCTTCCTGATGGGCAGCGAGGACGAACTGGCCTACCGGGCAGATGGCGAAGGCCCGGTGCGTGAAGTCGCCGTGCCGCCCTTCGCCATCGCCGCCACCGCGGTAACCGTCGCGGAATTCGCCGTTTTCGTCTTGGCCACCGGATACCGCAGCGATGCGGAAGTCCACGGGGATTCCCTGGTCTTCGCCGGGAACTTGTCAAACGAAACACGCAGGCTTGCAACGCCCGACGAGCATGCCCCGTGGTGGTGCACGGTCGCCGGGGCCAACTGGCAGCGACCCGAAGGTCCGGACTCGGATGCCCTGAAGCGGGCAAACCATCCGGTGACCCACGTATCTCTGCGCGATGCCCTAAGCTACGCGCAGTGGGTCGGCGCCCGGCTGCCCAGCGAGGCAGAGTGGGAATTCGCCGCCCGGGGCGGGCTGGAGCAGCAGCCTTATCCCTGGGGCGCCGAATTCGAGCCCGGGGGACAGGCCCGGATGAAGACCTTCGCCGGAGAATTCCCGCATGGCCCCACCAGCCCGGTCGGCACCGTGGAGGTGGCCGCATATCCGCCCAACGGATTCGGCCTCTACAACATGACCGGCAACGTCTGGGAATGGACCTCGGGGATCTTCTCCGCTGAGGATCCGCGTCCCGCCGTGCGCGGTGGTTCGCACATGTGCCACGCCTCGTATTGCCGGCGATACCGGACCTCGGCACGCACCGCCGTCACCGCCGACACCTCGCTGGCCCATACGGGATTTCGCTTGGCCGCAGACGTGAGCTGAGCTGCGCCTCCGGCGACCGGCTCAACGCCGCGGTTCGCCGCCGGGTTTATCCGGGGAGTCCACCACCGGCTGCAGCGAAATCTCCCCGGTTTTCGGATCCCAGCCGTCGGCCCACTCGCCCGTGGCGTAGCTGTACCCCACCGGCTGTCCGTTCTCGTCCGTGCGCTGATACCACTCGGTGTATTCCTCGCTGGTGGAATCCACATCGGCACCGGCTCCTTCGCCGGGCGTCGTGGCGACCACGTGCAGAGCGAAGTCGTCCCCGTAGCGGTCGACACCTTCGAATACCGCGTTATTGATCGCATTTTCGGCGTAGTGGTGCCGCAGCGCGAACGGATCGGTCCGCAAATCGCGGAACCAGGCGACGATGATCAGCAGCATGATGAAGGCAAATGGGACCGCGCTGACGATGACCAGTTGCTGGAGGCCTGCCAACGCAGAGGAATCGCCGAGCAAGAGCATGACGACGGCGATCCCGGACATCACCAGGCCCCAGAAGACCACGATCCACCGGCTGGGTTCCTGATTGCCCCGGGAGGTCAAGATGCCCATCACCACCGAGGCCGAGTCAGCGGAGGTGATGAAGAAGATCGCCAGCACCACGATGGCCACGTACGGCAGCCACTGCAGGTACGGCAGATTCTCGATCATGGTGAAGAACACCTGCGGGGCGGGCATATCGGCGCTGAACCCCGGCATTCCCTGCTGGTACATCCAGATCGAGGTGCCGCCCATGATGCCGTAGGCGACAAAGAGCAGCGATGAGGGAATCAGGATCGTGCCCAGCAGGAACTGCCGGATGGTCCGCCCCCGCGAGATGCGTGCGATGAACGAGCCGACGAATGGCGACCAGGAGATCCACCAGGCCCAGTAGTACACGGTCCAGACGGACTGGAACTCCTGGGTTTCCGCGCCCCAGGACAGCGAACGCCCCATCAGCTCGAACATCGAACCGAGATATTCCATCAATGACGAGGGCAGCAGATTGAGCAGAAACAGCGTGGGGCCAAGGAACAGCACCAGCCCGACGATGCCCACGGTGAGGATGATGTTGATGCTCGACAGATACCGGATGCCCCGCGAAACCCCGGAAACCGCCGAGATGATGAAGGCAACCGTCAGCAGGAGAATCAGGATGACCAGCATGTTATTGGTCAGTTCACCCGCGCCGGTGACGATGGTGATGCCGGTGCCGATTTGCATCGCCGCGATGCCAAGAGCCGCCGCGGTGCCAAATAGTGTGGCCACGATCGCGAACACATCGATGAGCTTGCCGGCGAAGCCTTCCGAATATCGCTGGCCGAATAAGGTGCGGAAGATGGAGGACATGAGCAGTGCCCGGCCGCGGCGGTACGCCGCGTAGGCGATGGCACCGCCAACCAGCGCGTACATGGCCCAGGCATGGAAGCCCCAGTGGAAATAGGTCTGCGCCATGGCGCCGTGCATGGCCTCGGTAGTTTCCGCTTGGTGCGTCAACGGCGGAGGGGCAATGAAATGGGTCAGCGGCTCGGACGGGCCGAAAAACAGTACTCCGATGCCGATGCCGGCCGCAAAGAGCATCGCGACCCAGGAGAAAGTGCTGAATTCCGGCTTTTCTCCGTCCTTGCCGAGGCATATTTTTCCATAGGGAGAGATCGCCAGGCCTATCAGGGAGACCAGGGTGATGATGGCGACGGTATTGAACAGCCAGCCCAGGTTGAGCGTGGACCAGGAGAACGCGGCGGAAGCTATATTGGCAACGCCGGCCGGATCGAGGATTCCCCACACGACGAATCCAATGGTCAGTGCCCCGGTGAGGCAGAGGACAAGCTTGCTGACCTGGTAGCGACGGCGCTGTTCGTCGATTCCGATACCCGGAACAAGCGCCGGGTGGATATTATGCGGATATCCGGGTCGGCGAAAATCGAGATTGGGCAACCGCCGCCGAGACTTTTTCCGTTTTCGGTCCTGCGCAGTTTCCGCCCCAGGGGTGGGCCGGGTTTCATCGGTTTTGGACATGGAAATTCTACCTTTGGTGATGCAGGGGCACCCCGGCGGCGTGGGAACAGGCATGGCGGATGAGAGAGCGAACGACATGACTGAACGGCCAACGGGGGCGCGGTGCGATTAAGGAGCTGGGATGAGTGAGCCGGCATCGAAGCCATGCTCAAGTGGAACCAAACCATCGAGGCCTGGTTCAAAAGTGCCTACACGGGTGCCGTGTGGCTACGGCTCGCAGCCCCACCAGCCAATGGCATTGGATTCCCAGGAATCATTCTCGTAGCCTGCGGTTCGCCGAGGAGAGTTTATGCGAAGCTTCTCAGCTGCATTGATGCTGGACAGATTGCGCGCAACAGAGATCGACCAGTCCGTGGACTGTGTGTGGAAATCGACGTGGCGCATGACACAAGACCCTAGACGTGGCGCATCACGGAGTCAAGGAAGCCTGGAAAAATCTTCGTACCAAGAAGCCGCGTCCGGCCCTCGAACGGTTCCTGCGCCAGCGGATGATCCGGCGCGGCGCCCGATCGGACGCACTTATCCACAGATTTTTCTGGCGCATCCCGGCGGGCCGCGCATCGGGGCACACTGGTCTGCATGGACACCACCGACCTGGATCAGGCCCTCGACGGGTACGGCCAGCTGCTGGAGACGCTGCAGCCGACCGACGCCGAGGCGTGCCGCCGGATCGACGGGGCCGCGCTGCGGGCGGTCATCGAACAAGAGACCCAGGTGCTCATCGGATTGCGGCGGGCATTGCAAGACACCGCAGACCCACGCCTGGCCCTGGAACTACTGGCCGCCGCGAAGCGGATCCAGGATGAATGCACCCGGATGAGCCTGGTGGCCGCGGATCGGCTGGCCGCCACCAACGCGCACCAGCTGGAAGCCGAAGAGCTCAACGAACTGCGCGTCCAGCCCGCCGATACCACCCGCGCCGCACGCCGCGCTTCCGGGCGCTCCTGCTTCAAAGACCCTGCAGAGCTGCTGGCCAGCTGGCTGAAGATCAGCTACGCCAAGGCCAAGCGGATGATGCTCGACGCCAGCGACCTGATCGGGCGTCGTGATCCCGCAGGGCAACCGGTGCCTCCACGCTTCCCGCATCTGGGCCAGCTGCTCGATGATCCGAAAGTCAGCCCCGAGGCGGTCTGCGAGACCAGCAAGAAGATCTCGCGCCGCGAACCGGAAGACACCACCTTTGAAGGCACCCCGACCGAGCCGACGCTGCTGGACAACTCCGGAATCGCGGTTGAAGAACGTGCGGCACAGATCCTGCACGATGAGCTGACCGAGAAGGAAGCCGAGAAGAAGATCGGCAGCCTGATCACGATCGCCAGCTCTCATCCCGAGACCTCCACCGCTGCGGCGCTGTGCCGGGGCATGTATCGGCGGCAAACCAGCAACCCACAGGTCGTTGAATTCGTTTTGCGCGTCGGGTTGCTCGAAGCCGAAATGCTCGACTCGCTGATCGCCCAGGCGAACAACCCGAAAACCCAGGCCGGCCAGCGCGCACGGCAAAACCCGGGTCATTCCGGGACGGCGCAGGGATCGGACTCCCTGCCCGAACAGCCCCAGCTGCCCGACTTCCTGCCTCCCGAGGCGGCCGGTGCCCGGTGGGAACCGGAGGCGCCGCAGATGCGGGTGAGCCCACCGGAACGAGCGTTGAATGCGCTCTTGGAACTGCTGGGCACTTCCGGAGAGGACGCCGGGAGACGCCGCATCGAACCCGAGGTCATCGTCCACATGAAAATCGATGATCTGCGAAACCTGGCCGGGGCCCACGGGCGAACGGCCCATGGAATGGATCTTCCGCCGGGGGAGCTGAGAAAACTCTTATGCGATGCGAAGATCATTCCGGCGGTGTTCGGCGGGCGCGGTGAACTTCTGGACTTCGGCCGAGCTAAGCGGCTGGTTCCGCCGAGCCTGCGCAAGGCGGTGCTGGCGCGGGACCGTGGATGCCTGGTGCCTGGCTGCACCACGCCTCCGGAACGGGTGGAAATCCACCACATCAAATCCCACGCCGACGGCGGGGATACGAGCCTGGAAAATTCCGGGCCAGGCTGCGACGCGCACCATACGGCCTATGACCTCGGAATTATCAAGGTCATCTTCCAGGACGGGCTGCCGTGGGTGATCCTGCCCAAGCACATCGACCCGGAGCAAAAGCCGCGGCGCAATACCTACTGGGGCGAGGACGGCTAGCCGGAGTTCCCGCGCGCCGAACCGCGGCCTGGTCAATACGAGACCGAGCCCCACGAGCCGGTCGGCTCAGGCAAGGCAACGTCCGCCCGCTGCACCCTGATCTATGCGGAACTGCTACGATGAGGCACCCCAAAGCAAAGGAGCGTCCCGTGGGCAAGGTGGTCATGTACGGCTCGGTGTCGGTGGACGGTTTTATCGCGGATGCGAACGACCAGCCCGGAGCGCTGTTCGACTGGTTGACCGCCGGCGAAGTCCCGTTGGACGGGAGCGGCGCCTTGAAGGTGTCGCAGGCATCCTACGACTACACCCGGCCATACTGGGACCGGATCGGGGTGACGATCGTCGGCCGCCACGTCTTCGACATGACGGATGGCTGGGACGGGAAGCCGCCGAGCGGGGTCGAGCACATGGTCGTCGTGACGCACCGGCCGAAGCCCGAGGGCTGGGATCCCGAGGCGCCTTTTCACTTCGTCGACGGCGTCGCAGCAGCCGTGGCCAAGGCGCAGGAGCTCGCCGGTGAGCGCATCGTCGAGGTCTCCGCTGGCGATGTTGGCGGCCAGGCGCTGGCCGCGGGCCTGGTCGACGAGGTGCGCATGGACGTCGTTCCCGTCGTGTTCGGCTCCGGCAAGCGCTACTTCGGGCCGGCCCACGCCCAGCACCCGCTGGAGGATCCCGACGCGGTGATTCAGGGCGACCGGGTGCTCCACCTGCGCTACCCGGTGCGCCGTTAACCGAGCGTGCTGCGACGACAAAATCCCGGGGCGCCGGCGAATTCAATCGCTAGCGCCCCGGGATTCGCGCGGAGTAGCGCAGGCAAGCTGCGCCGGCTAGGTGCCTAAGGTTCCCAGGTTCTGGAACTTCTGCTGCCGGCGCTCCAACCTGTATTCGTCGGGAATCACCCGGGCCAAGGAAACCTCGGCGGCGATCGCCGCACAGAGCTTCTGCGCGAATTCACGCGGGTGCCCGGCGGCCTCATCGAGCTCGTCGACCACGTGGTCGACCAGCCCGAAGCCGCACAGCGAGCCGACTCCGATGCGTTGCGCGCGGGCCATCTGGGGCGCCTGCTCGATGCTGCGGTGGATGATGGCGCTCGCGCCTTCCGGCGGCAGCGGCGAGAGCCACGAATTCTGCGCGGCAATGGTCCGGTCGGCCGGGAGCAGCGCCAGCGCGGCCCCGCCGGTGCCCTGGCCAAGCAGCACCGATACCGAGGGGGAGCGAAGCCCGATCAGCTCGCTCAGCGACCGGGCGATCTCGCCGGCCAGCCCGCCTTCTTCGGCCTCGGCCGAAAGCTCGGCCCCGGTGGTGTCGATGATGGTCACCAGGGCCAGGCCGAGCTCCTGGGCCAATTGCATGCCGCGGCGTGCCTCGCGCAAGGAGGCTGGGCCCATGCTGGAGGTGCTTAGGTGGCGTGGACGCTGCTGGCCAAGTACCACGCATCGCTGGTCGCCGAAGCGCGCCAGCGCGAGAATCAGGCCGGGGTCCTTTTCCCCCTGCCCGGTCCCGTTCAGCGGCAGCGCGTCGTCGGCGGAGGCGAGAACCATGCGGGTATCCGGGCGGCGCGGATTGCGGCTGATCTGCACCGAATCCCACACATCAGGCGTGCTGCCGGGCGCCGTCCGGCCCAGCGGCGCGGGCAACGAAGCGCCCACCTCGGCCGGCTGCAGGATCCGCAATGCCCGCAGCACCAGCTCGGGCAGTTCCTGCGGGTCGACCACCGCGTCGATCAATCCCTTGCGGAAGAGGTTCTCGGAGACCTGCACTCCTTCGGGGAACTTTTCCCCAGATAGCGACTCATAGACGCGGGGTCCCAAGAAGCCGAGCAGCGCTTCGGGTTCGGCCACGGTGATGTGTCCCAGCGAACCCCAGGAAGCCATCACCCCGCCGGTGGTCGGATGGCGCAAATACACCAAATAGGCCAGACCGGCTTCCTTATGCCGGCGCACCGCATCGGTGATCGCAACCATGCCGAGGAAGGCCAGGGTGCCTTCCTGCATCCGGGTGCCGCCCGAGGCGGGTCCGGCGAGCAGGGGCAGCCCTTCGCTGGTGGCCCGCGTGATCGCGGCGACGATGCGTTTCACCGCGGCTTGCCCGATGGACCCGGCCAGGAATTTGAACTCCGAGACGATCACCGCCACCGGCCGCCCTTGGATCATTCCCTTGCCGGTGAGCACCGATTCATCGGCACCGCTCTTGAGCCGCGCGGCGTCCAGATCCGCCGCGTAGCTTTCGCTGAGCTCGGGCTGGCGCGGGGTGCTGTCCCAGGATTCAAAGGAGCCTTCGTCCAGCACGATGCCGAGCAGTTCGGCCGCGCCGAGGTGAGCGGTTTTGGTGTTCATGACCGTTCCTCCCTTCCGGCGTCCAGCCATTGTTCGATGTCCGCGGCGTCGGCGTTCAGCAACGGTGGGGCGCTATGCCTGGTTTTGGTGGTTTCCGCGCTGGTGGCGGGGTCGAAGAAACGCAATGGCGGGCCGGGGAGGCTGATCTTGCCCAGCACCTCATGCTCGACCTCGACGATGAGCCCCTGGGATTTGACCTGTTCCCATTCGTAGACTTCCTCGATGCTCCGCACCTTGCCCGAGGGGATGCCCGCCGAGTCGAGCAGGGCCAGAAGTTCGGTTGCCCCGTAGCCGGAGAAGGCCTGCTCGATGAGCGGGTTCAGCTGCGACCGGTGCTCCACGCGGGCGGCATTGCTGGCGAAGCGGGCATCGTCGGGTGCCAGGCCGAAGGTCGCCGCGAATTTCTGCCAGAGTTTTTCGCTGCCGACGCTGATCTGCACCTTGCCTCCGTTGCAGGGGTAGAGGCCATAGGGGGCGATGGACGGGTGGTGGTTGCCGATGGCGCGGGGGTTCTGGCCGGCTACGGTGGCCCGGGTTCCTTGGAATGCGTGCACCCCAACGATCGAGGCGAGCAGCGAGGTGCGCACCACCTGTCCGCGCCCGGTCTGCTCGCGTTCCAGCAGTGCCGCCAGGGCGCCAAAGGCGCCGTACATCCCGGAGAGCAGATCCGCGATGGGCACCCCGACCTTCTGCGGATCCTCGGGGCCGGAACCGGTAATCGACATCAGCCCGGCCTCGCCCTGCAGGATCTGGTCGTAGCCGCTGCGGTGGGCCTCGGGCCCGTCGTGGCCGAAGCCGGTGATGGACATGATCACCAGCCGCGGATTGAGCTCGTGCAGCACCGCGGTGCTGAATCCGAGCCGCTCCAGCACCCCGGTGCGGAAGTTCTCCATCAGCACGTCGGCGTGCTTGATCAGCTCAACGAGCTTTTCCTTGTCCGCCGCGGCTTTCAGGTTCAGCGACAGCGACTGCTTATTGCGGTTGCAGGAGAGGAAATAGGTGGCTTGCGGGTTGTCCTCCGGTCCGGCAAAGGGCGGACCCCAGCCTCGGGTGTCGTCCCCGGTTTCGACGGATTCCACCTTGATCACCTTGGCGCCAAGGTCGCCCATCATCATTCCCGCATGGGGCCCGGCCAGCGCCCGGGTCAGGTCGAGCACCACGTATCCGTTCAAGGGGCCGGCGGTGGTTGACTGCATTTTCTCGGCAACGGCCGTCGTAGAGCTCAAGGCTCCTCCTAGCAAATCTTGGATTGAATGGGGAGTGCGGGCTTAGAGCCAGCCCGGCAGCACCAGCGTGGCCCAGGCCAGCAGCGGTCCGACGAGGACAACGATGCCGCCGTAGCCGAGGACCTGCTTGTAGAAGCGGTCCTTGTCCGTGCCTTCCGGCGCATTGGCCAGCACCAGCGCGCCGTTGGTGGAGAACGGGGAAACATCCACCACGGTGGAGGCGATGGCCAGCGCGCAGATCAGGCCGACAGCGCTGATGGATCCGGTGTTGAGGAAGGGGATGGCCAGCGGGATCAGCGCCGCCAGGATGGCGGTGGAGGAGGCGAAGGCCGAAACGAGTGCGCCGATGTAGCAGATCAGCAAGCCCGCCAGCAGCGGTGCGCCCAGGGTGGCCACGGCGTTGGAGGCGTATTCGATGGTTCCGGCTTCTTGGAGCACACCGACGAAGGTGAGCATGCCGCAGATGAGCAGCACCGTGGACCAGCTGATCTTGTTGACCGCGCCCTTTTGCCCGGCCGGGTTGACCAGGGCGAGGAAGACCGCGATGGTGATGGATACGAATCCGACATCGACCTTGAAGCCCAGGGCGATCACGGCCAGGGCGATCAGCCCGATGATCGTCATGGTCTGTCCGAAACGCTGGCCGGGCGCCTTGGGCGCTGCGCCGTCTCCGGCCGGATCGCGTGGCCCGTAGGTGCCCGATCCGCTGCCCTTGAAATCGACGTCGGCCCCGCGGGTGCCCACGGATACCGACAGGCGTGCCTCCGCGACGCGTTCGGCAATGGCGCCGGCGCGCTGTCCGGCGAGCTTCTTGCCGCCGAGCACCAGGAAGAGCACGACCGCGATGACGAGGTTGAATACGAAGCTGGTCAGGAACAATGCGGTGGGGCTGAAGGGGAAGCCGGCTTCTTCGATGAGTCCGTTGACGATGACGCCGTAGACGGCGATCGGGGAGAAGCCGCCGGCCTGCGCGCCGTGCACGATGAGCATGCCCATCATCAGCGGGTTGATCTTGTATTTCTGGGCGAAGGTCAGACCGATCGGCGCGATGATCGCTACCGCCGCCGGGCCCAGGGCGCCGATGGAGGTGATGGCCGCGGTGATGGCGAACATGACCCAGGGGATCAGCGAGATTCGATTGTCGACGAGCTTCACCGCCTTGTCCACCAGGACGTCGATGGTGCCGTTATTCTGCGCGATGGCAAACAGATAGGTGACGCCGACCAGGGTCAGGAACAATCCTCCGGGGAAGTTCGCGAGGATGTCCTTGGCATCCATGCCGAGAAAAACCGTGCCGAGCAGAAATGCTCCGACGAAGGCCAAAGCCCCCATGTTGATCGGGAACATCGTGGCAATTATGAACATCACCGCCAGCACGATGATGGAAACAAGCGCGACAGACATGGGAATTCCTTTTATTGAAGGTTGCGTGGTCGTTGATTTGCCTGTGATGGGCATCACTGGCTCACTGGCCTAGCCTCCTAGACTCTCGGTGTCTTGTCAAGCGAATTTTCGGTGTAGGTTTGAGCTATAACGCATTCGTGAGGAAGGAATCAAGGTGGCTGAAGCCAAGAAGCCCAGGCAGTTTGCAAAGGTGCAACGCCCGCGGCTCTATGAGCAACTGATGCAGCAGATCCTGACTTTTGTGGAAGAAGAGCAGCTCGGCCCCGGCGACCATCTGCCGGCGGAACGCGAATTGGCGGAGCAGCTGGGCGTTTCGCGGGCGACTCTCGCCCAAGCGCTGGTGGCTTTGGAAGTTCTCGGAGTCATCGATGTGCAGCATGGCACCGGAGCGGTGCTGATGTACCGGCCCAGCGTCGCCACCGTGCTGCGCGATCTGCGGGCGCACAAAAACCGCTTGCCGGATATCGTCGAGGCGCGCAGCACCTTGGAGGTCAAGCTGGCCGCGCTGGCCGCCGAGCGCCGCACGGAGGCCGACCTGCAGAAAATTGACCAGGCGCTGGAGGTGATGGCCGCAGAAATCGGCGATGGCGGACGCGGCGCGCGCGGGGATGAGCTGTTCCATGAGGCGATCACGGGAGCGGCGAAGTCATCAGTGCTGCAGAAGCTGATGACGTTCATCGCCGAGATGGTCCTTGAAACCCGCATCGAATCCCTCGGGCAGCCCGGTCGTCCCGAGCGTTCGCTGGAGTCCCACCACAAGATCGCCGACGCCATCCGCGCTGGTGATGCCCAAGGCGCCGCCGATGCCATGGGTGAGCATATTGAGATGGTGTCCGATGTGGCATTGCTGAAGGACGATAACTAGTCGCATCACAGGTGCCTTCGGCCCGTGGGACGGACGTGCCCCGGTGCCTCGGCTCTAGTATTCCTGCATGTGCGCGGCGATCTGCTGAATTAAGGCGCTGACCAGGGCAGGTTGTCGCCGCCTTGGCATCGTGAGGATCTGCGCGGTGCGTTCGGCCAACGCCGGATGGTCGATCGGGATGAATTTCAGGCCGTGGCTCAGGCCGTCGCGGCGGGCGAAATGGCTCAATAGAGTCACCCCGGCTCCGGAGCGCGCAAACTCCATTGCCGGGTTGATGTGATCCGTGGTCAGCACGATTTTAGGTGTGAGGCCTGCCATGGACGTGGCTATGTCGAAGAGCTCGCGTTGGGTGATGCCTTTCGCGGGCATGGACATCGGATAGTCGCATAGCTCGGCCAGCGACACCTCGGTGCGAACCGCCAGGGGATGCCCGGTGCTGACGACGGCATATGCCGGCGCAGGGCAGGAATGCTCGACGTTGACGCCGCGCTGCGGCCCCAGCGCAAAAATTGTGGCGAGGTCCGCCGTTCCTTCGATGACTTGCCGGGTGGCCTCCGCGGAGGGCAAGACGCTCAGGTGAACCGAAACCTCGGGGTGCTCCTTGCAAAAGGCCGACACCGCCCGCGGTGTCAGCGATGCCGCCAGCCCCTCCGAGCTGACCACCTCGATGATCCGCGATGCCCCGATGGACAGTTCGCTCAGATCATGGGTCAGCTGCTCGCCCTCGGCCAGCATGCGACGGGTATGCGCCAGCAACAGGACTCCCGCATCCGTCAATTCCATTCCACGGGCGTGGCGGCGGAAAACCGCGGACCCGACTTGATGCTCGAGCTGGGTGATCTGGCGGCTAATGGCCGAAGCGGAAACATGCTGGGCTTCGGCCGCTTCGGAGATGGAGCCGGTGCTGGCCACTTCGTGGAAATAGCGCAGCGCGGTCGGCAACGTTTGCATTCCTGGGAACTCCGCTCGACTAGCATTTTGCGTTTAACTCAAACCTCATGCAGGAAACGGCACTGGTGCGCACGTAATTCATCTCCTACTGTGATCTACAGTACCTCACTGGGATAAGGGAGAAACCATGCAGAATAGACGAGATTTACTGGCTACTGCGGATCAATATGTCGACTCGGGCCAGCTGTTCGAGGATCTGTCCGAACTAGTTGCCTGCCCTACCGTCAGCACCGACGCAGCCATGAGAGTTGCAATGAACTCATATCTTGATGAGGTATTGCGCGCCAGGCTGGAGCGCATGGGTTTCACGGTGCAGTTGGATCTCGACTGGCAAGGTTCGGGCAATTCCTTCCTTCGCGCGGTGCGCACCGAACACCATCAGCACCCAACGGTGCTCTGCTATGGGCACGCCGATGTGGTTGATGGCCAAGCCGGCCAGTGGGACGAAGGACGCGAGCCCTTCGTCCTGAGCGCCGAGGGCGACAGATGGTACGGACGCGGAACCGCAGATAACAAGGGCCAGCATTTGGTGAACCTCAAGGCACTGGAGATGGTCCTGGCCCAGCGTGGCGCGCTCGGGTTCAACCTCGTCTTCCTCTTCGAAGCCGGCGAGGAAATCGGTTCGCCGCACCTGCAGGAATACGCCGCCGCCCATCGTGGTCAATTGGCCGCAGACGTGTTCATCGCCTCCGACGGTCCCAGGCTGTCCGCCGAGCGGCCCACGATATTTCTCGGCGCGCGCGGTGGAGCCACCTTCGAACTCAGCGTTCCGCTGCGTCCGGGCGGCTACCATTCGGGCAATTGGGGCGGGCTCTTGCGCAACCCCGCGACCACCCTCGCAGGTGCCATCGGAGTGCTCGTCGATGGCCATGGGCGCATCCAGGTGCCGGAGTTGCTTCCTAGCCAATTGCCTTCCTCGGTGCGCCAGTCGCTCGAAATGGTCAAGGTGGGCGGTGGCGCGCAGGATCCTGAACTGGATCCCCATTGGGGCGACACCAGCCTGAGCCCCGCTGAGCGGCTCTATGGCTGGAATACCTTGGAGGTACTCGCCCTTCGCTCCGCCGATATTTCCCGGCCGGTTAATGCCATTCCCGGCGAAGCGCGCGCGGTATTGCAGCTGCGCTTTGTGGTTGGCACAGATATGCATGAGCTGGAGGGAGCGATTCGCCGGGCGTTGAACGAGGCCGGGTATCCAATGGTGCAGCTGAAAATGGGCCAGTGCTTCGCGGCGAGCCGAATCGACCCCGATAACCCATGGGTGCGCTGGGCCAGCGATTCTGTCCAGCAGACCACGGGCATGCCCACCGTGGTGCTGCCGAATATCGGAGGCTCGCTGCCCAATGAGGTCTTTGAAGCAACTCTGGGCCTGCCGACGTTGTGGATCCCGCACTCCTATCCGGGGTGCCAGCAGCACGGGCCCAATGAGCACGCCCTGGAATCGGTGCTGCGGCAGGGATTGAAAATGATGTGCGGACTCTTCCATGACCTGGGAACTCGCAATGACCTGCCACGCACGGTGGCGTTGACCAATGAGAAGATTTAGGACCCAGCATGGAAAATCACCAGCAATCACCAGTTGAGGAACAAGCCGGCCTGCATCAACGGCCGGAGCGTGCCGCCTCCGGCGCGCCGCAACGCCGCCAGTCAGCAGCCCGCGGGATTGCCGCGGCCACCGTTGGAAATGCGCTGGAATGGTACGACATGTCCATCTACGCGCTGCTGGCCATCTATATCGGCCACAATTTCTTCCCCTCGGATAATCCGGCGGTAGAAGTCATCCAGGCCTTTGCGGTCTTCGGCGTCTCCTATCTGATTCGTCCGCTGGGCGGGCTGGTGCTGGGGTCGTATGCGGACCGCAAGGGGCTGAAAAAGGGGCTGATCCTGACCATCAGGCTCATGGTGCTGGGCACGGCGATCATTGCCCTGATGCCGGGCTATGACACGATCGGGATGCTGGCCCCGCTGGGACTCATCGTGGGCCGGCTCGTTCAGGGATTCTCCGCCGGCGGAGAGTTCGGCGCGGCCACCTCCTACCTGCTGGCGCAGAACAAGGAGCGCAAGGGATTCCTCGGCAGCTTTCAATTCGCCAGCCAGGGGTTGGGTGCCTTGATGGCCGCGATCACGGTGGTCGTCTTGACGAGCATTTTCACCACCGAGCAAATGAACGAGTGGGCCTGGCGCATCCCGTTCTTCATCGGCCTGCTGGTGGGACCAGCCGGCTGGTGGATACGGCGTCACGTCGACGAAGCACCGTTGCCGGAACGCCCTGCCACCGGCCCGCAGGGCGCAGTGCCCGCGGTGCATGCTCCGGTACGCGAGCTCTTTCGCTCCAATAAGGTCTCGGTGCTCATGGCCGGCGGCGGGCTCGCCATTTCCACGGCGCTGAACTTTGTGCTGCAGTACATGCCGACCTTCGGCATCAACCACCTGGGGATGAGCCCTACGATCTCGTTCTCCTCGCTGATTATTTCCGGGGTCATCCTGACCTTCGCCACCCCGGTGGTCGGGCACCTTTCGGATCGCTTCGGCAGGCTGCGCATCATGGTTCCGGCGGCGCTGGCGATCATGGTGCTGACTATCCCGTTGTTCCTCTGGCTGATCGCGGGCCAGACCTTCCTGGTGCTCGCGGTCGTCATGACGATCCTGGGGCTGCTGAAGGCGTTGTATTTCGGTGCGCTGCCCTCGGTGATGGCGGACGTCTTCAGCGATTCCACGCGGGCTACGGGACTTTCGTTCAGCTATAACGCGGCGGTGGCGGTATTCGGCGGATTCACCCCGATGATTTGCGCTTTCCTCATCGAGGCCACCGGGCAGCCGATCGCACCAGGTTATTACCTGGCGGTGCTGTCCATCGTCAGCATCGTGGCGCTGGGCTCGGCATTCCGTTTCCGGGCGGTGCGGTAGGGCGGGTGGCGCACGAACCCCTGTGTGGCGCCCCGGCAGCCTGAAGGGGAATGAGGGGCAACGGCAAAACCCCGGGGCGCCAGCGAATCTAATCGCTAGCGCCCCGGGGTTTTCACGTAGTAGCTCAGGGAAGCTACGTCGGTGGGTTCCTAGACCTGGTTTCCGAGCTTGAAGCCCTTGGAAGCCTGGCCGCGGTAGGTGCCGGTCTCGTCCTTCTCGCGGGTGTAGGAGAAGCCGTCGGCGCCGACGGTCACCGCCATTTCCGAATTATCGGTGCGCTCGATGATTTCCTGCACGTTGCCGTCCAGGTCCAGCACCTTCGAGGCTTCGGTGTACCACGATGGAACTACTGGGTTGCCCCACCAGTCGCGGCGCTGGTTGTCGTGCACATCCCAGGTGATGACCGGGTTGTCCGGGTCGCCGGTGTAGTAGTCCTGGGTGTAGATCTCGATGCGGTGGTCATCTGGATCCAGGATGTAGAGGTAGAACGCGTTGGACACACCGTGGCGGCCCGGGCCGCGCTCGATGCGGTCCGAGATGCGCAGCGCGCCCATCTTGTCGCAGATCTGGATGATGTTGTGCTTCTCGTGGGTGGAGAAAGCCACGTGGTGCAGGCGCGGGCCGTTGCCGCCGGTCAGCGCGGTGTCGTGCACGGTGCCCTTGCGGTGCATCCAGGCGGCGTAGGTGGTGCCTTCTTCGTCCTGGATGTCCTCGGTGACGCGGAAGCCCAGGTCTTCGAGGTACTTGCGGCCGCGCGGCACATCCGGGGTGACCTGGTTGAAGTGGTCCAGGCGGACCAGCTCGCCGGCGGAGTACAGGTCATAGCGCATGTGCAGGCGCTCGACGTGCTCGGTCTCGAAGAAGAACTCGTACGGGAAGCCCAGCGGATCCTCGACGCGCACGGCATCGCCGATGCCGCGCACGAAGCCTTCGCTGCGGCGCTCGGTGCGGCAGCCCAATTCCTTGTAGTACGCCTCGGCGGCGTCGACCTCGGCGGTGGAGCGCACGCGGAAGGCCATGGCCTTCAGCGCGGCTACCGGGCCGAGGGTCAGCACCAGGTTGTGGTGGATGAACTCCTCGAAGGAACGCAGGTAGATCTGCGTGTCGTCCTCGTAGGACACGTGCAGGCCGAGCACGTCGACGTAGAACTTGCGCGAGGCGGCCAGGTCGGTGACGACCAGTTCGGCGTAGGCGCAGCGCAGGATGTCCGGCGCTGGAACCGTTGGGGTGGCGATGGGGTTGGAAATCTCTTTGCTCATTGTGTTGCTCCTTTGCGAATGGGCAGGGTAAGTAGTTAGGCGCCGAACTTCGGGGTGTGCACATCTCCCAGGGTGATGTGCACGGCCTGCTGGTCGGTGTAGAAGTCGATCGAGCGGTAGCCGCCCTCGTGGCCCAGGCCCGAGGCCTTCACTCCGCCGAATGGCGAACGCAGGTCGCGCACGTTGTGCGAGTTCAGCCACACCATGCCGGCCTCGATGTCCTGCGCGAAGTTGTGGGCACGCTTCAGGTCGTTGGTCCACAGGTAGGCGGCCAGGCCGTACTTGGTGTTGTTCGCCAGCTCCAGGGCTTCTTCCTCGGTGTCGAATGGGGTGATTCCCACGACCGGGCCGAAGATCTCTTCCTGGAAGATGCGTGCATCTGGTGCGACATCGGCGAAGACGGTCGGGGCGACGTAGGAGCCGTTTTCCTGGCCTTCGGGCAGGTTCTCCGGGCGGCCGCCACCGGCGACCAGGCGGCCTTCGGACTTGCCGATTTCCACGTAGCTCATGACCTTGTTGTAGTGCTCCGGGTGGACCAGCGCACCAACCTGGGTGGTTGGATCGTGCGGATCGCCGACCTTGATGTTCTTCGCCCGGGCCGCGTAGGCCTCGACGAACTTCTCGTAGATGCCGCGCTGGACCAGGATGCGCGAACCTGCGGTGCAGCGCTCGCCGTTCAGCGAGAACACGCCGAACAGGGTGGAGTCGATGGCCGCGTCGAAGTCTGCATCGTCGAACACGATGGCCGGGGACTTGCCGCCCAGCTCCATGGACATGCCCTTGAGGTTCTCCGCGCAGTTGCGGAAGATCAGCTGGCCGGTGGAGGATTCGCCGGTGAAGGAGATCAGCGGGACCTTCGGGTGCTTGACCAGTGCGTCGCCGGCTTCCTCGCCGATGCCGTTGACCAGGTTGAAGACACCGGCGGGCAGGCCGGCCTCTTCGAAGATGGTGGCCCACAGCGAAGCGGAGAGCGGGGTGAACTCCGCCGGCTTGAGCACCACGGTGCAGCCGGAGGCGATCGACGGGGCGAGCTTCCAGGATTCGAGCATGAACGGGGTGTTCCAGGGGGTGATCAGCCCGGCGACGCCGATGGGCTTGCGGTTCACGTAGTTCAGCTGCGAGCCCGGGACCTTGAGCGCATTGTCGTGCTGGGCGACGATCAGGTCGGCGAAGAAGCGGAAGTTCTCCGCGGCGCGCTGGGCCTGGCCCTTGGCCTGGGTGATCGGCAGGCCGGTGTCGAAGGTTTCCATCTCGGCCAGGCGGTCCTGCTGGGCAACGACCGCGTCGGCGATCTTGTACAGCACGTTGGCGCGTTCGCGTGGCTTCATCTTCGGCCATGGGCCGTTGTTGAAAGCCTCGGTGGCGGCGGCGACCGCTGCATCGATGTCGGCCTGCTGGCCGGCGGCGGCGGTGGCGTAGTCCTGGTTGGTGACCGGGTCAAGAACGCCGAAGGTTTCCCCGCCGATGGAATCGACGAACTTGCCGCCGATGTAGTGCTGCAGGTGGGTCGGCAGGTTTTCCGGAACGAAGTGCTTGCTCATGGATGTTTTCCTTTCGCGTGGCTTTCAACGGTGAAAGTCATGAAATTGTGAAATCTTTTTAGGTGGCTGGGCCGAGGCTAGATGACCGAGGGGGCCATTCCGGCCTGGTCCAGATAGGCGTTGAGCGTGTTGGTGCGGTGCGTGCGGGCGGCCTCTTCGATTTCCCGGGGGGAGGCGTGGGCGCGGATGAGTTCCAGCAGGTGCTGATGCTCTTCCACCGAGGCTCTGGCGCGGTGCGGGATGTGGGTGAAGGAGCTGGCTCGCATGGCCGCGAGCCGGCGCCATCCGCGCTGCACCAGGTCCAGGATGTGCGGGTTCGGGCACTGGCTGTAGAGCTGCTGGTGGAACTCGTTGTTCAACGCGGTGAAGGCCACCGGGTTGAAGTCCTCCAGGCACTGGCGCATCGCGTCGTTCAGCTCCTGCGCCCGCTTCAGCCACGCCTCGTCCATTGCCGCCGCCGCAAGTGCGGTGGCGGCCGGTTCGATGACCGCGAGGGTCTGCATGGTGTGCAGGTACAGGGTGGAGTCGACCTGTGCGACGGTGGCGCCCACATTGCGGGTGAAGTGCACCAGACCTTCGGCTTCCAAGCGTCGGATGGCCTCGCGTACCGGGACCACCGAGCAGCCCAGTTCTTCGGCGATGGTTCCCAGAACGAGTCGGTAGCCCGGGGAGTAGGCCCCGTTGACGATCCGTTCGGAGACCAGCGCGTAGGCGACCTCTGACTTGGAATTGCTCATTACAGTTCCCAGCTGGCCAGATCCGGGGATCCGGCGTCCTTCCAGGCGTTGTACTTGGTCTTCCACTCGGCGTTCATCGGGAACAGGCCCTCGATGCCGTGGCCGCGCTGGACCATGGCGAAGATGAACTCGTCGTTGGATTCGGTGATCATCGCTTCGGCGGCGACCTCTTCGACCAGTGCCGGCGGGATCACCACGATGCCGTCCGAGTCCGCCACGATGACATCCCCGGGCTGCACCGACACGCCGCCGCAGGCCACGGTCAGGTCCTTGTCCCAGGCCACGTGCTTGCGGCCGAGGACCGCGGGGTGCGCTCCGTTGTAGAAGACCGGGATCTCCAGGTTGCTCACCGCATCCAGGTCGCGCACGCCGCCATCGGAGATGATCGCCGCGGCGCCCAGCTGCTGGCTGCGCAGGGCGAGGATGTCGCCCAGGGTGGCCGAGCCGGTTTCCCCGCGGGCCTCCATGACCAGGATTTCGCCGTCGCCGAGGGAGTCGATGGACTGCTTCTGCATGTTGTAGCCGGCGCCGTGGGCCTTGAACAGGTCCTCGCGGTTAGGGATGTAGCGCAGGGTGCGGGCGGTGCCGATCACGCGCTTCATGCCCTTGGTGGCGCCGGGGACTTCGATGTTCACGTTGTTCAGCCCACGCTTGCGCAGGGTGGCGGACAGGGTGGCGGTGGCCACCGCGGCGAGCTGCTCGCGGACCTTGTCGGTGAGTACCGACTTGCCGGTGACAAGCGCTGGCATGCCGGCGGTTTCGCGGTCGCCGTAGGCGTCTTCCTTGTCCTTGTCGGTGACCTTTGGCTGGTTGCCGAAGGCCGCGAAGGTCTGGGTGCCCTCGACCGCGGTGGTCTTCAGCCGGCCGGTGGTGGCGCCGGAGAGCAGGTCGGTGACCTCAACCTCGACGACGTCGCCCGGGAAGAAGACGGTGGAGCCGGCCGGGGTGCCGGTGAGGATGACGTCCCCTGGCTGCAGGGTCATCTGCTGGGAAAGATCCGCGACGATCTGCGCGAAGGAGAAGAGCAATTCCGAGGTGTCGGCATCCTGGGCGATCTGGCCGTTGACCCAGGTCTGCACGCGCAGCTTCGCTGGATCCAGCTCGGCCGCCGCGAGGGCGGTGGGGCCCATCGGGGTGTAGCCGTCGCCGGACTTCGAGCGGATGTTCGAGCCCTTGTCCGCGTACTTGATGTCGTGGACGCCGAGGTCGTTCGAGGCGGTAACCGAGCCGACGTAGCTCCAGGCTTCCTCAACCGAGACGCGGCGGGCGGCCTTGCCGATGATCAAGGCGATTTCGCCTTCGAAGGCGAGTAGCTCGGTGCCGGCCGGGCGTTCAACGGTGGAACCGGTGGTCGCCAGCGAGCTGGTGGCCTTCATGAAGTAGCTCGGGAACTTCGGGGTGCGGCCACGCTGGGCTGCCCGCGAGGAGTAGCTCAGGTGCACTGCAAGGACCTTGCCAGCCTGGGCGAAAGTTTCTTCGCTCACCGGGATCGGATTACTCATCTTTGATCTTCCCACTTTCGTCGTACATCAAATCGTATACGATCAGTGTGCGCTGAATCTCAGGCACTGTCAAGTCACTGCGCGCGATTGCTTCGCCACTGGTTGCCTGAAGTTCCTGATTGGGTGGAATTTTCCCGTGATTCCGCGGAAGTTAACTCCGATTCTTCACCTGGGCGGTCGGTTAATCAACCACTTTTCCGGGCGCGAATCGGTTGTAGAAATAGGCGCAAGTCAGCGCGATGGAGCCAGAGATCGTATATATGATCCAGTTCAAAATGGGGCAGTTGAACAGAAATGATGGCGTTGTGCTCTTGCAGGACAAATGCCTGTAGCTGGAAAGCTGCAATCGGGGTGGGTGGCGAAAAAGTAGAAAATCCGTCGGTAGCGCGATTCTTCGCCAGAAACAGGACTTCTTCTGACCTGTAACCTGTCCTTTTCACAACAAGGAGACGGACGCGCGGGTGATCGCAATGGTCAGTAGCCATTACCTTGATTCGTACGTGATATCTGGTTCAGACTCATGCCAGAAGAATTAGGGTTGGTGGAGGTTTACCCACTTGTCTTGCGAACGAACAATGTCGGGCACAGAGAACCCTGGCGTCGTCTATTCGACGAATTCACAAGTCACGCCCAGTTAGGCCGGGCGCCTGAGCTGCTCGGACATTTGACTTGAAGAGCTTACTCCTGAGGTCAAGTGCTCGCACCGCCGTAGGGAGGGAAAGCCGATGACTGCCGCTAGATGCGTCATTTCAGAAATGCGAAACTGGTACGGCAGGCCCCTTGGAGTATTCGTGGTTAAACGGGCTGCCGTACCTGTGTCTTGCTTTTAGGACTCAATAGCCTTGGATGCCTTTGAATTCTCCAAGATTTCCTCCATGAGTGGATCGGTCCGCTGCTCGTGGGCAGGCAGGTTCATCACGCTGGAGAAGAGGTTTGCCATTCGACGGGCCGACTCCAACCCTTCGCCCTCGACGGCCCATGAGTCGAAGGTGAAGGTGAGGTTCTCGTCCTTGGTGATGATCTCCAAAGTAGGACCCTTTTTTGGCCTTTCAAGGAAGCGGACGTAACGGATATCGTTCAGCGGGGTGATGCGCTCAACGGCGCCTTCTTTAGTGAGTTCGCTCTGATCAGCCACAAAGAAATATTCTGAGGCAATTCCGAGATATACGTTGTTCGCGAGGAGTCTTTCCTGATTTGCATCGGCCAAGGCAAGAACCTGTGCAGGCTCAGGAAGGGACCAAGCAAGGATATCTGTCAGTTTGCTTGGGGTCTCGGACTTGAATACGGAAACCTTCGGAGCCACGGCCCTTCTTCGGGGGAGTACCTGGCTGCGCAGATCGGCGACGGAGGCCGAGAGGGCTTCTGCCATCGCCATGGCCTCGTCAATATTGCGACGCTTCGACGTGAAGGGAAGGCTGCGTGCGGAGGGCAACAATGACAGCAATCGCACGTTGCGTTCAACCTCGGCGAGCAAGTGGGCGATTTCCAACATGGCTTCGTCATGTTCGGACTTGGTTTCCTCAACGAGGTGGGTAAGCAGACGTTCGTTTGCGTCCAGATTTTGTGCGTCGTGGCTGATGAGGCTGCCGCGCAGCGCTTGGGCGCGGTACCAAGCGAATTCGGCCATGAGCATCCCGTGAGCATCGGCGATGATCTGGTCGAAATTTTTCTGGATATAGCTTCGACTGGTTTTGGCGTCCGCATCCAGTGCCTTGAGGTGATCCCGCACGAAATCCACGAACAACTTGCGGAACTTGCGCAGATCGGCCTGACGGCTGGCCAACGGGGCAAAGATGTGCTCGTTGACCGTTCCAGCCGCCTCGGCTTCGTTCAGGGCCTGGAGGCTAGTTTCATGCAGGCCGATTAGTGTGGCCCACTGGTCTTGGTGGATGGCACGCAACACGTCACGGGTCAGCTCGATGTTCTCGTCAACCCGACGCGAGATTGAGGCGAGCTGCATTTGTAGCGCCAGCAAGACCAAGGCCGGACCCAGCATCGGCGCCAAGAGTGCACCCTGAGCCCCTACTGCGGGAAGAAGGCGTGCGTGGGCAACTAACTTCCCGTTTGCAGTAACGATGGTTCCCAGACTTTGGCCACCGGATTGCATCAACGAATTTCCTGCCTGGTTCAGAAGCTGCAGCGATTCTGGAGCCAAGCGGACAAGCCCTTGGGCTTTAGGCAGGGCGCTGGCACCCAGTGCGGCGAGGTTCCCGACACCGGCCGCGGTCGAGAGGCGGTCGGTGAGCCGCTCTCCGGCTGCCTGGCCCAGCACATTGAATTCGAGCAGGTCCATACCCTTAGGGGCGTGGTCGGCAAAAAGTAACGCATAGCCGTCTCCGACGTTCAGCAAAGTCAGTTCGGACTCAGTGGCAGCCAATGCCGACTCTGACTCATTGTCCCGGACGACGTCGGAAATTTCGGTCGTTGGATCTACTGGAGTGGACATGAAGTTCCTTTGCTGGACAGGAAGCGAATGAAGGGCGGCAATAAGGCAGGATCTGATTGGGTGAGTATCCGTGTCGACACCAGCAGTCTATCGTTCCCAATGGTCCGGGGTTGGGCGTTTCATCCGCGGTGGTGCCGATCAAGCAGCGAAGCCCCCCGGAAGTTCCACTGACGTGTGAGCTCCGGGGGCCAAAGCCACAGAATTTTCCTTAGACAGCGGTGGTGCGCGCAACTGCCGCAGCGCGTTCATCGGCTTCGCGCAGGGCACGCTCCACGCGGTCCACATCGCGCACCGCGCCCTTGTCCGCGGACAGTGCCATCGCGGCGTAGGCACGCAGTGCAGGGGAGACCACGCGTTCGCGGTTGGCCGGGCGGTAGCCGGTGGTGGCCAGCAGGCGCTCGCGGCGCTCGGCCAGCACGTTGTCGGGCACGTTCAGCGTCAGGTCGCGGGTCGGGATGTCGATGGAGATCGAGTCGCCATCCTCAACCAGGGCGATGATGCCGCCGGACGCTGCCTCGGGGGAGACGTGCCCGATGGATAGTCCGGAGGTGCCGCCGGAGAAGCGGCCATCGGTGATCAGCGCGCAGGACTTGCCCAGGCCGCGGCCCTTGAGGAAGGAAGTCGGGTAGAGCATTTCCTGCATGCCCGGACCGCCCTTGGGGCCCTCGTAGCGGATGACCACTACATCGCCGGCCTTCACCTGCTTGTTCAGGATCTTCTCTACCGCCTCGTCCTGGGACTCGCAGACTACCGCCGGACCGGTGAAGCTCCAGATGGAGGGATCCACGCCAGCGGTCTTGACCACGGCGCCATCCACGGCAATGTTGCCGCGCAGCACAGCCAATCCGCCGTCCTGGGAGTAAGCGTGCTCCACCGAGTGGATGCAGCCTTCGGCGGCGTCCGTATCCAGTTCTTCCCAGCGCGCGGACTGCGAACCGGCGGTGGAGGAACGTACCCCGCCAGGAGCGGCATGCCACAATTCGAGGGCCACGTCGGTGGCTTTGCCGCCGCGGATATCCCAGTCGTCCAGCACCTCGCCCATGGTGGCGGCATGCACGGTGTTCACCGTGTCATCGAGCAGTCCGCCGCGGCGCAGTTCGCCGAGGATGGCAGGGATGCCACCGGCCCGGTGGACATCTTCCATGTAGTAGATCTTCCCCGCGCCGGCGGAGTTCGGGGCGACCTTGGCAAGGCAGGGCACCCGGCCGGAAATTTCATTGATTTCTTCCAAGCCGAACTCGACGCCAGCCTCGTGGGCGGCGGCCAGCAGGTGAAGAATCGTGTTGGTGGAACCGCCCATGGCAATATCCAGGGTCATCGCGTTGCCGAAGGCCTCGATGGTGGCGATATTGCGTGGCAGTACCGTCTCGTCGCTGTCCGCGTAGTAGCGGTTTGCGATATCCACGATGGTCTTGCCGGCGTTTTGATACAGTGCCGTGCGTGCGGTGTGGGTAGCCAAGGTGGAACCGTTGCCCGGCAGGGCCAAGCCCATGGCTTCGGTGAGGCAGTTCATCGAGTTTGCGGTGAACATGCCCGAGCAGGAGCCGCAGGTGGGGCAGGCCGATTCCTCGATGCGCAGCAGGTCCGCGTCGGAAACGTTTTCGTTCACTGCCTCCGAGATGGCATCCACCAGGTCCAAGGTGCGCACGGTGCCATCGACCAGGGTGGCGCGTCCTGATTCCATCGGGCCGCCGGAGACGAACACGGTAGGAACATTCAAGCGCAGGGCTGCCATGAGCATGCCCGGGGTGATCTTGTCGCAGTTGGAGATGCAGATCAGCGCGTCGGCGCAGTGTGCGTTGACCATGTATTCGACCGAGTCGGCAATCAGATCGCGCGAAGGCAGCGAGTAGAGCATGCCGCCGTGACCCATGGCGATGCCGTCGTCCACGGCAATGGTGTTGAATTCGCGGGGGATCCCGCCGGCCTCGATGATGGCCTCGGAGACGATGCGGCCCACCGGCTGAAGGTGGGTGTGGCCGGGAACGAATTCGGTGAAGCTGTTGGCCACGGCGATGATCGGCTTGCGGCCGAGATCAGCGCCGTTGACGCCGGCTGCGCGCAGCAGTGCGCGGGCGCCTGCCATGTTGCGGCCGTGGGTAATGGTGTGCGAGCGATAAGTGGTCATCCTCAAATCCCATCATGGATTTGTTCGCTAACCCAGACGGCCTTGATACTAGTAGTACTACTACCACATTGAGGAGAAGTGCCCATGGATGCCGAGCAGAGACGCCGCGATGAGCTGGCGGCTTTCCTCAAGGACCGCCGGGCGCGCGCAGACCGCGACGCGCATGGGCTGCCGGCGGTGGGCCGCAGCCGGCTGCGCGGCCTGCGCCGCGAAGAAGTCGCGACCCTGGCCGGCGTTTCGGTGACCTGGTATACGTGGCTGGAGCAGGCGCGGGATATCAACCCCTCACGCCAGGTGCTGGTCTCACTGGCCCGGCTGTTTCGGCTGACGCCGGTGGAGAGCACCTACCTGTTGTCCCTGGGCGGGCATCGGGAGATCGTACGAGAGGCCTCGGGCGGGATCACTCCGGCGCTGCAACAACTTCTCGATTCTCTGGAATTCCCGGCTTTCCTACTCGGATCCGACTGGTCCATCATCGGATGGAACGAAGCCTATGCGCAGCTTTATCCGCGGATCAAATCGCTGGATAATGCAGACCGGAACCTGCTCTGGCTGGTGTTCACCGACGCCGCGCTGCGCGAGATGCTGCCGGATTGGGAAGAGCAGAGCCGCAGCTTTGTCGGAAGCTTCCGCGCGGAAACCCGCGGGTGGCTGAACCCGGCGGGGGACAGCGGCATCGTCGGACAGGTGTCGGCGGCCTCGCCAGAATTCGCGGAGATTTGGAAGGAGCGGGACGTGGCAGGATTCCAAAGCGGTCAACGATACTTCCGGCACCCGATAAAAGGACTAACACGTTATGAGCAACACAACTTGACACCAGTTCAAGCCTCAGATCTCACTCTGCTGATGTATATACCACATCAATTCTAGTGAAATTAAGGGAAATGTTGATAGTATTCCAATTCTCTAGAGACTCGGAACTACAAAATCAGATTCAATACTGCAAATGAAATAATTTACGAAAGACCACCATCTAGCTTAAGCTGTCCATGATTCTTTCAAATCTTGACCGTTCAACTGAATTCATTTGCTCGCGTTTGGCTCGGAAGTGTTCATCTTGCCACAATCTGAGCATGTCGGAAGAATGAAGTTTGAAAAGACTGATTGTTTTCTTTCCTTTTTCGGAAATCCCAGAAATTGGTTCTGGCTTAGATAGTGGTGACGGGTATCCGCCCTCGAAATGATCAGATGCCTCATCCATATATGGGTGAAATATTTCGAATATCAAGTCAGTGTAGCGCCTCATTGGTCTAATTCGGCTTGAAGTTGAAAGTGTGTCCTTGTCACCTTTCCTGTCCTCATTACAAGTGGGGCACGATAAGGTGAAATTCCGAGGTTCATATGTCCATTCTGGATATTTTTTCCATGGCGCAAAATGATCAATTTGCGGGACGCGATGCGCGGAATCATTTCCCACAGGAAGTAAGCAATAAGCACAGCGACCAGTCTGCGCGTGGTGTAGTTGTTGCCGTGCTATACGTTTGAATTCTTTTACTTTTGGTGTGGAGGATGTCCATTTTCTTCTCATACCCTTCTGAGCACCTGCTTGCAGGGTAGAGATCGAGGGGTCTTCCATAAGCCCTATAATGGGGAAATTTCGCAAAGTACTTAGATCTCTCGTGCAATAGCCTGCAAAACGCTATTCAGCTCTACAGTGTCAGAATCCGCTATTTTAGATAATCTTTCATATGAATTCTTAATCAGATCCTTGTCATGGCTTTCGATACCCGCAATTTGTTCTAAGAGAACTTGAACGTCGCGCTGCACAGCCGTGTTACCCGCGACAGTGGAGCCAAATACACGATATAAAATATCATCTATTGAACGAGCTGCGACGGAGTCTGGATACTCGATAAACTCACCCCATTTGCTGCCGGGGATCAAAATGTCGTGCGCCTCGGAAGCGACGAATGGGGAATGGGTCGCGAGAAGAAAGTGGCACTTGTAGGCGGCGGGGATAATCTCCGAAATCATAACTATGATTTTTTGTTGCCAATTGGGGTGTAATCCAACTTCGGGTTCATCGATTAATACGAGGGATTGCGGTTCGATGTTTGCCGCAATTCGAGCTATTGTGGAGAGCAATAATTGCTCACCGGTGCTTAGTTCTTCTACTGGAAAAGATCCAAATTTTTTTGAAACCAATAATTCTATAGAAGCGCTATTAGTTTGCCTTAGCATTCTATAAACAGTCGAGGGTTTAACGTTAAAATTTTGGCATATTGAAAGAAGTTCCTGAAGGGAAATGCTAGACAGTCGAAATCGACTTGAAATGTCGGATCCATAAGAGATAGCCTTATTTGCCCATTCTGAAATATCGAGTGCAAATGAGTCAACCAAAACCTCGGAAGAGATCGATTCGAACCCTGGCTTATGAACTCTACGGGTATTTTCGGCATGTTCTTCGTTGCGGCTTGCAAGGTAATTGGATATTGTCTTCTCTAGATTTATTGAAACCTTCCCATTTATCATGAAATTTATTTCTCCTAGATCAAGATATTTCTTGATCATACGTGTATATGAGGAGAATAAATTAGGGTACAAAAGTAAGTCCAGCAACGAAGACGTCGTGAGGTAATTCAAAGACCCCGTTGTGAACATATTGTTATTTCGTTTGTGGCCGAGGTATTTATAACGCTCGTCAACCTTGCGGGTGAAAGGGAACGTGTCCGTGAGTAAATTTGACACGACAAGTAGAGCGGGATGGTTTTTCATCGTTTGTCTAGTTGGCAACGATGGTTGAACTTTTCCAGTTTCCTTTCGAGATGGGCTGATGTCTTCGTGAGACTGTAAGTAGCTAGATGCGATGTCAGTTAGGAGGCGGCTCTTTCCGCTACCGTTTGCACCGATAATCGCCGTGAAACGATTTTTCGATTCCGTGGCTATACTGCTTAGTTCGAAGGAGAACCTTTTGGTTTTATAAATTGTTAACATGGGACCTACTTATGATGCTAGAAGGTAGTTGTTCATTTTCAGATGCTGTTCTGGTGAATAGTGGTACGGAAGATGAGCTTCTAAAATCGATCAGAGGTCGTGAAGACTAGGGCTTTCTCCTTGAATTCAAGGCTGGTCACCGCGTTGGCGTGATTGCGTCCGGCGAGCCACAGCACCTCATTGGTGGTACCCGCATCCTTCAGCAGTCGGCGCAGATGCGGCATGGTCGTGGCCAGCTCATCTCGATCCCCGGCGACGAGCAGCGTCGGAACCGTGGGCACCTTGGCGGCTGGATCGTACGGCTCGGATTTGATCGCTTCGATCAGCTCGAATAGCGCGGTTAGATCGTTGCTGGGCTCGGCCGCGGCAATCTTCATGATGGTGGCGGTGTAATCATCATTGATTTCCTCGCCGGTAGCCTGGTTGGCGCGAGCCTGATCCAGGGCGAAGGCGGCCAGCGGATCACCGGCGCCGGGGCCGCCGATCACCAGATGCTCCACCAGGTCCGGGTTGTAGGCGGCGAATTCCCAAGCCAGGCGTGAACCCAGGGAATAGCCGATGACATCGACCGGACCCTCATCGCGTTCCATGACGATCGCGGCCAATGCCTGGCGAATCTGGCTCGGTGCCCAGCTGCCGCTATTGCGGCGGGGGTCCTCGCCGTGGCCCGGCAGGTCGATGAGCAGTACGTTACGTCCGGCATCGGTGAAATATTTCAGCCAGCGAGAACGCGCCCAATTCAATTCGCCGGATGAGGCGAAACCGTGGATGAACAGCACGGATGGGCCGTTCACCTCATTGTTTGCGGGAATCACTCGAAGATTAAGATCCAGGGTCATGCCTTCGATCATAGGTCATTTTGACCTGCGACTGTGATCTGGAACTAGCGCGGCAATGCTGTTAATGTCAGAATGACTCTAACCAATTCTACAGCACTGGAAATGAGGCAAGGCATAGATGTCATCGGCACCCGGTTGGGCCAACGTCGACGAGCGGCGCAATCTCCCGCCTGCCCTCGCGGTCTCCACCGTGATCCTCGGGATCCGGGAGGGCCAGGATGGCGGACCTGACAAGCTCTGCCTGCCACTGGTGCGCCGGATCCGCCAGCCGCACGCCGGAAGGTGGGCGTTGCCCGGCGGTCCGGTGGAACCCCGCGAATCCCTGGGCCAAGCCGCCGGACGGAGCCTGGCCGACACCACCGGCCTGCGGCCCAGCTACCTCGAGCAGCTCTACACCTTCGGGGATATCGACCGCTCGCCCACCGGGCGGCTGGTGACCATCGCGTACTTCGCGCTGCTCAACGCCGACCAGGTGGGGGCTACGGTGCGCGACGAGAACGTGGCCTGGTTCGATATCGATGACCCGCAGATCGCCCAGCTGGCCTTCGACCACCGCAAGATCGTGGACTATGCGCTGTGGCGGCTGCGGAACAAGACCGAGTACGGGCAGATCGCCCACCGGCTGCTCGGCGAGCGGTTCACCCTGGCGGCCCTGCGCGGAGTGTACGAAGCGATTCTCGGACGGCGCCTGGACCCGGCGAACTTCCGGCGCACGCTGAAGAGCACCGCGACCATCGAGGCCACAGACGAATACCTCGCCGGCGGGCAGCACCGCCCGCCGCGGCTCTACCGCTATGTGGGCCACGGGCCGGATCCGCTGGAAGTCGACCCGCAGCAAAGCTAAGCACCCCCGACTCACCGATTTTTTTGGCAAGGAATGGACAACACACCATGAGCACGCAACTCACCGAAAACAACTCCGGATCCGTGGCGCAGAACATCACCCGGCTGACCCTGCTGGCCCCGGGATCCACCTGCTCCACCGAGCTGGCCTCCAATCCTTGGGACACCCCGGCCGGATACGGCCCGGGCGCCTCGCAGGAGGACCAGATCCCGTCCGGCTACCCGGTGCAGGGCAGCCTGCCGGAGGAATACCTCAAGGCCAGCGATGCCGAACTCGATACCCGCATCCGCGCCGCCAAGGACACCCTGGGGGAGCGTGCGGTGATCCTCGGGCACTTCTACCAGCGCGACGAGGTGGTGCAGTACGCGGACTTCGTGGGCGACTCCTTCCAACTGGCCAATGCGGCGCTGACCCGCGACAAGGCCGAGGCGATCGTCTTCTGCGGCGTGCATTTCATGGCAGAGACCGCCGACATTCTCTCGCGCCCCGAGCAGGCGGTGATCCTGCCGAACCTGGCCGCGGGCTGCTCCATGGCCGATATGGCCGATGGCCCCAGCGTCCAGCAGTGCTGGGATGAGCTCACCGAGCTGTACCGGGATGAAGAAGATGACGGCCGGATGCCGGTGATTCCGGTGACCTACATGAACTGCTCGGCCGAGCTGAAGGCCTTTGTGGGACGCAACGGCGGGCTGGTGTGCACCTCCTCGAACGCCGCGACGGTGCTTGAATGGGCCTTCGAGCGCGGGCGCCGGGTGTTGTTCTTCCCGGACCAGCACCTGGGCCGCAATACCGCCAAGGCCATGGGGGTGCCGCTGGAAAACATGCCGATGTGGACCCCGCGCAAGGCGCTGGGCGGAAACAGCGAGGAAACCATGCGCGAGGCGCAGGTGATCCTCTGGCACGGGTTCTGCTCGGTGCACAAGCGCTTCAACACCAACCAGATCGCCAAGGCCCGTGAGGACTACCCCGGTGTGCGCGTGATCGTGCACCCCGAATGCCCGATGGAGGTGGTGGATGCCGCCGATGAGGCAGGGTCCACCGACTACATCCGCCGGGCTATCGCCGAGGCCACCGAGCCGACGGTGTTCGCCATCGGCACCGAGATCAACATGGTCAACCGGCTGGCGGCCGAATACCCGCAGCACACCATCTTCTGCCTGGACCCGGTGATCTGCCCCTGCTCCACGATGTACCGCATCCACCCGGGCTATCTGGCCTGGGTGCTGGAGGAACTCGTGGAAGGACGCGTGGTCAACCAGATCCGCGTGCCTCAAAACCAGCAGGCAGACGCCAGGATCGCCCTGGACCGCATGCTCGCGGCCAAGCCATGAATGAAAGCACCGGGAAGCGGATCGTCATTATCGGTTCCGGGGTCGCCGGGCTGAGCGCCGCACTGGAAGCGGTGCGCCTCGGCTTGACGGTGACGGTGCTGACCAAGGATGCGCTCGGGGACGGGAACAGCAAGCTCGCCCAGGGCGGGCTCTCGGCGGTGACGGCACAAGGTCTGGCCGCCGGAGACAGCGTGGCGACCCATGTGGCGGACACCTTGAAGGCCGGGGCCGGGCACTGCGGGCACCATGCCGTGCAGGAAATGTGCGGCGCGGCCGGGAGCCTGGTCGCCAGCCTGGAAGAGCACGCAGTGGCCTTCGACAAGAACACGGATGGAAGCTACCAGCTGGGGCTGGAGGCGGCGCATAGTGCGCACCGGATTCTGCACTTGGATGGGGATGCCACCGGTGCGGGGTTGATCCAGGCGCTGCGACGGGCCGTGCGCTCCGCCCAGGCGGCCGGGCAACTGGAGATTATCGAGCATGCGCTGGCCGCCGAGCTCGAATTTTGTGCCCAGCGGCTCGGCGCGGTCCGCTACCTGCACGGCGATGAAGAGCTAATGCTGGAAGCCGACGCGGTGCTGCTGGCCACCGGGGGATTGGGCGCGCTCTACCAGGCGAGCACCAACCCGAAGGGCGCCACCGCGGACGGGATCGCTCTGGCCGCCCAGGCCGGCGCGGTGATTAGCGATGCCGAATTCATCCAATTCCACCCGACCCTGGTGGACCCCGAAGCCTACCCGGGAGCCGGAATGATCAGCGAGGCGGTGCGCGGCGAAGGCGCAATCCTGGTCACCGAAACCGGTGACCGCTTCATGCCGGGGATGCACCAGCGGGCCGAGCTCGCCCCGCGCGATGTGGTGGCCCGGGCGATCCACGCGCAAAACCTTGCCGGGCACCGGGTATTTCTCGACGCGCGGGGCGTGGAAGCCGCGCGCGGAGCCGGGTTCCTGGCGCGGCGTTTCCCCTCGATCTCCGCGCGGCTGAAGGCCGCCGGGCTGGATTTGGCCGCAGAGCCGATTCCCGTGGTGGCCGCCCAGCACTATGCCATGGGCGGGATCCACACCGATACCCACGGACGCAGCAGCGTGCCCGGGGTCTATGCGGCCGGGGAATGCGCGAATACCACGGTGCACGGGGCGAACCGGCTGGCGAGCAACTCGCTGCTCGAAGCAATGGTCTTCGCCCGCAATGCGGCGGCGGCCATGGCCCGGGACGAGCCCGGAAGCGCCTGCGAGCTGGATAACGTGGAGCTTGGCGCATTGCCGCCGGGGCGCAACGACGCGCCCCTGGAACTGCCGCAGCTGCAGGCGCTGGCCAGCGAGCACCTCGGCGTGCACCGCACCGGCCAGGGCCTGCAAACCTTGCTCCGGGTGCTGGGCTCCAGCGCCCCGGTGGCCCAGGGGCGGCGCGAACTGATCGAACTGGGCAACCTCTGGATCACCGCGAGGATAGTCGCCCAGGCGGCCGCCGCGCGCGGCACCAGCCTCGGCGCGCACCATCGGCTCGACGGCGCGAGCCCGGGCGAGCACACCACCACACGATACGGCTGGGTTCTGGATGCTGCGCAGCGCACCGGCAGCCGGCCACAAAGCAAGGAAGTCAACGCGTGAACCAGCCAATCCACCCGGTGCCCACCGCGGCCATCGACCGCATCCTCGAATTCGCCTTTGCCGAGGATAATCCGCGCGGGGATCTGACCGCTGATACCATCGTGCCCGCCGGGGCCAAGGCCACCGCCGCGGTGCGGGCCCGCGAGGCAGGGGTCATGGCCGGCGGCGCCGTCTTCGCCCGGGCGATGAAAATGGTCAACCCGGAGATCCACGTGGTCCAGCTCGTCAAGGAGGGGCACGTCTTCGAGACCGGGGACAGGCTGTTGACGGTGGCCGGTCCGGCCGCCTCGGTATTGACCGCCGAACGGGTGGCGCTGAACCTGCTGCAGCGGATGAGCGCGATTGCCACCGCCACGCGTCAGCTGGTGGACCTGGTGGCGCACACCAACGCAAGGATCGCCGATACCCGAAAAACCACCCCGGGGCTGCGCGTGCTCGAACGCTATGCGGTGCGCTGCGGCGGCGGAGTGAACCACCGCGACAACCTCTCCGAGGCGTTCATGGCCAAGGACAACCACCTGGCCTTGTTGGATGACGGCGAGGAACTGACCACGGCGTTGAAATCGGTGCGCGCCCGGCTGGGGCACACCACCGCCATGGAGGTGGAGGTGGACTCCATCGACCAGCTTCCGGCGGTGCTGGCGGCGAAGGTGGATGTGATCATGCTGGATAACTTTGCGCTGGCGGATCTGCCGGCGGCCATCAAGCTGATCGACGGGCAGGCGATCATCGAGGCCAGCGGCAATGTGCGCGCCGAGACGGTGGCGGGCATCGCCGAGACCGGGGTGGATATCATCTCCTCCGGGGCGATCACCCACTCGGTGCAGGCCATCGACCTGGGGCTGGATATGGTGGTTGCATGATCTACATGGATGCCGCCTCCACCGCCCCTCCGCGCCAGGAGGTGCTGGACCTGGTTACATCGCTGCTGACCAGCAACTTCGGCAATCCCGCCTCGCTGCACGAGCTGGGGCACCAGGCCAAGCGCGCCAACGACTGGGCTCGCACGCAGGTCGCGGCCGCATTGGGCGTCACCGAGCCGGAAATCTACTTCACCTCCGGAGGCACCGAGGCGGATAACACCGCGATCATCGGCGCCGCGCTCGCTGCGGCGCGCGGCAAGGTCGTGGTGACCAGCTCCATCGAGCACCCGGCGGTGCTCGAGGCCTGCGCCTATCTGGTGACCTTCCACGGATTTGAGCACCGGATGATTCCGGTGGATGCGTATGGAATGGTGCGCCTCGATGAGGCGGCCGCGCTGATCGACGAGCAGGTTGCAGTGGTCTCGGTGATGGCGGTGAACAACGAGGTGGGCACGATCCAGCCGATCGCCGAAATCGCCCAGCTGGCGCGGGCGGCCGGGGCTCTCATGCACACCGATGCGGTGCAAGCCGCCGGCTGGCTGGATTTGGCGCAGCTGGCCGCGCAGGTGGATGCCTTGAGCCTGTCCGGGCATAAGATCGGTGCGCTCAAGGGCAGCGGGGTGCTGTACTTCTCCAAAGATCACGCGCTGGTGCCGCTGCTGCACGGCGGCGGTCAGCAGGGCGGGGTGCGTTCGGGCACCGAAAATCCGGCCGCCGCGGTGGGCCTCGCCCGCGCCCTGTCGCTCTGCGCCGAACAGCGCCTGGCCGGAGTGGGGGATAGCTACGGCGACTATCTGATTGAACGCATCAGCAAGGGCCTCAACTCCGAAGAAGAAGGCCTGGTCCAGCTGACCGGGCATCGAGCGCAGCGTGTGGGCGGGATCGTCTCCTTCGTCTTCCCGCGCACCGCGGGGGAGACCGTGCTGATCGAATTGGAACGCCGCGGGGTGCTCTGCTCCTCGGGTTCGGCCTGCTCGGCCGGAAGTACCGATCCCTCGGCGGTATTAACCGCGATGGGCTACGAGGCGCAGCTGGCGCACACCGCCGTCCGGCTGTCCTTCACCCGGGGGATCAAGGAAAACGAAATCAGCCAGGTGGCTAGCGCCGTGGTGGCCACGGTCAAGGCGCTGGTTGGCTAAGTCCCCGAAGCAGGACCGGGACGATATAACAGTTCGCTTGTTGACCGCGAACTCAGGGCAACGGCAGCGGCTGCACGGTGCCCGAACTGTGCGGGATTCGTTGGGCGCGACTAGCGCTCGGCGATGAAGCGCTTGGTCACCGCCAGATCCCTATCACCCAGCCCGGCGTCGATGACCTCGTCCACCGCCTGCCGCAGGGCAGGCAGCAACACTGCGTGCGTACTGGTAGCCTCGGCGAGCTCCCGCGCGCAGTCGAGGTCCTTGCGCAGATACTTGATGACCCCGGATGGCGAATCATCCCCGCTTACCAAGCGATCCCTGCGGCTGTCCAGCAACCGCGAAGAAGCGTAGCCGCCACCTAGCAATTCCCACATGGCCGCGAGATCCAGTCCCGAGCGTTCAGCCAAGACGGAGGCCTCTCCCAAGGCGAAGATCGTAGCGCTCACCACCAGCTGATTGCATGCCTTGGCCACCTGGCCCGCACCGAGCTCACCCAGCCGTACGGCAGTGCCGCAAGGTGCCAGCATTTGGGCGGCCCGGTAGCAGTGCTCCTCGACGCCGCCGAGCATGATCGACAACGTCCCCGCCTTCGCCCCGTCCTCTCCACCCGAGACCGGCGCGTCAACCAGCACTATGCGCTCGCCGTGCGTTCGGTGCAGTCGTCCGGCCAAGTTGCGCACTCCCGGAGCCGAGCAGGTGGAGCCAATGGCCAGCAACAAGGCCGGCGCCGCAGCGGTACGGCGCTCCAGACCCGCCAACAGTCCGTCAACCGCGTCCAGGCATTCGATGATCTGTGGCAGATCGGGGAGCATCAGCAGGATTTCATCGCAGGAAGCTGCCAGATCCGCAGGGGTTTCGCACCAATGGATACTCCCCGAAACCTGCGAACCTTCCGAATCGAGGTCGGATAGAACTTGCCTCGCCGGACGGCTTGAGGTGACATATGCGTCCCCATGTCCGGCCGCAAGCAGGCGGGCCATGGGCCAGCCCATGGCCCCCAGCCCGATAACTCCCACGCGGTTTGGCCGTTCTTCGGTCACAGCATTCATGGGCTAATCCTCTGTCTTTGGGCGCCGCAGTTAACTCTCGACACACGTGGTCAATATGTAGAACTCTGTTCAATATACTGTCTAAGCGGTTATGCTGTCATCTAAACGGAAGGATGAAGGAACCATGAATCCAATGAAACAGAAGCTGCGGGTGGGCATCGCCATAGATTTGCCGGACGCAGACCTCGAATTGATCAGCGAAATTGAGCCCCGGCTCGACCTGGTCCACGAACCTGGGCTCTATCGTCCGCATCGCTGGAACGGCGACTGGGAAGGCGACCCGGATTTCACCCGGACACCAGCGCAGAACGAGCGCTACACCCGCATGCTGAACTCGGTGGACGCGCTGTTCGGAATCCCCGATGTCAACCCGGCCCTGCTGAGCGAGACGGTGCGCGCCAACGGGGATCTGCGCTGGGTGCACACCACGGCCGCCGGGGGAGGCGCGCAGGTCAAGGCCGCCGGGCTGACTGCCGCAGAGCTGGAGCGCGTAGCCTTCACCACGAGCGCCGGGGTGCATGGTTCCACTTTGGCCGAGTTCGCGCTCTTCGGGGTGCTGGCCGGGGCCAAGAACCTGCGCAAGCTTCAGGCAGACCAGGCGCAAAAGCTGTGGCCGGCCCAACGCTGGCGCATGCGCCACCTGGACGAGATGACTGTTCTAGTGGTGGGCCTCGGCGGCATCGGTGCCACGGTGGCCGAGCGCTTCAAGGCCTGCGGCTCCACCGTCTGGGGAACCTCGCGCAGCGGGAAGGCGGTGCCCGGGGTGGACCGGCTGATCGACCCGTCCCAGCTGGCGCAGGCCGCGGGCAAGGTGGATGCCATTGTGGCCACCCTGCCGGGGACCGCAAGCACCGAGGGACTACTTGGCTCCGAGGTCTTTGCCGCGGTGCGGCAGGGAACAATTCTGGTGAACGTGGGACGGGGCACCGTGGTGGACGAAGCGGCCCTGATCCCCGCTTTGGACGACGGGCGGATCGGCTTCGCCGCGTTGGACGTGGTGGCCCACGAACCGCTGGTGGCCACCAGCGCACTCTGGGATCATCCCAGCGTGCTCATTAGCCCGCATACGGCTGCGCTCAGCGATCAGGAGACTAGTCGGATCGCCCGCCTGTTCGCGCAAAACGCGACGTGCCTGCTGGAGGGAAAGCTGTTGCGCAATCGGGTGGATACCGTAGAGTTCTACTGATGACAAGCGTAAATGAGGCGGAAAGCGAAGCAGCTGAACGTGCCACGCGTGACCCCGCGCCCGCGGTCAGCCGTGCACTGGGCATTCTGGGACTTCTGGCCGAGTCTGATGGGCGGGCGTTGTCGCTGAGCGAATTGGCCCGCACTCTGGGCATCGCCAAATCGTCCTGCGCCAATCTCTGCCAGGCCTTGGAAGATGGCGATATGATCCGGCGCACCAGCGAAGGCTTCGGGCTGGGCCGCCGCACCGCCGAACTCGGAGGCGCCTATTCGCTGCAATTCAACCAGGTGCGTGAATTCTTCGGCCTGATCTCCTCCTCGCCAACCTTGCGCGGCGAGGTAGTGCAGATCGCCATGCTGGACGGCGCCGATGCGCTGTACCTCGCCCGCCATGAGGGTCGCGCCCCCTACCGGTTCGGCACGCCGCTCGGATCGCGCCTTCCCGCCGTATTCAGTGCCGCCGGCAACGCCCTGCTGCTTTCGCTAGATGCCCTGGAGCTGGAGCAGCTGCTCGCACCGGTCTTGCCGCTGCGCAGCGGGGTAGACGGATTGGAATTGAACCTCGACGAGCTGCAGGGTCGACTGGAGGTGGCTCGCCAGCGCGGCTACGCCGTGGACGAGGGGCATTCCACCGTTGGCGTGCTCGGAGTTGCCGTGCCGCTGCCGGCTTGGTCGCCCGGGGATCCGCCGCTGGCCCTAGGGGCTGCGATACCATCCGACCAAGCTGATCAGGTGCGCATCGCCGCCATTGGAACCGCGCTTCGCGAGGTCGCCGCGCGGCTGGAGAACCCTTGGCGAGCACGCACCGCACGCGACTGAGCTAACTACGCGGGAATGTCCGCATTGCCGTCAAAGAGCAACCCTGTTGCCCCTTTTAGGGGCGGCGGGGTTGCTCTTTTTTGACCGTTCGGCGGCTCGGATCGCAAAAACGTCGTTCAATGGGTTGTACGACGTTCGCTATGCTGATATCTTCGATGCACAGGAAGAAGTGATGCGACTCACTCGTCGAAGGAGACCTCCATGAACACCACACCAGCCACACCCACCGGGTCGGACGGACCCGCCGCGGATCCGAACTACGCCAAGAACCTGCAGCGGGCCACGCTCGCAGCCAGCATCGGCAGCGCCCTGGAGTATTTCGACTTCGCGCTCTACGGACTGGCCACCGCACTGATCTTCAACGTGCTGTTCTTCCCGCAGGCAGATCCCGCCATGGCCACGGTGGCGGCCTTCGCGACCTTCGGCGTCGGATTTGTCGCCCGCCCCTTCGGCGGCCTGTTCTTCGGAATGCTCGGCGATCGTCTGGGGCGCAAGCTCGTGCTGATCATTACGATCATGCTCATGGGCGGGGCCTCCACGCTGATCGGCGTGCTGCCCACCTACGAAACTGCCGGGATGTGGGCGCCGGCCCTGCTGGTGCTGCTGCGCCTGCTCCAGGGCTTCGGAGCCGGCGCCGAACAGGCCGGAGCTACCGTATTGATGGCCGAATATGCTCCGCCGGCGCGCCGAGGATTCTTCTCCGCGCTGCCATTCATCGGAATCCAGGCCGGTACCCTGCTGGCCGCGGTGGTCTTCTCGCTGCTGACCATGCTGCCCGAGGAAGCCCTGATGACTTGGGGTTGGCGTGTGCCTTTCCTCGCGTCCTTTGCCTTGATCATCCTGGCGGTACTCATCCGCGCCAAGCTCGAGGAGACGCCGACCTTCGTGGAGATGGAGAAGCGGGACCAGGTTTCCGAGCACCCGCTGCGGGAACTATTCCGCAACGGGCTGCCCGGCGTGCTGGTGGGCATCGGCCTGCGCATGGGGGAGAACGGCGGATCCTACATGTTCCAGGGGCTAGCGCTGAGCTTCTTCGTCACCGTTGTCGGACCGGAAGCCGACAAGGGCTTGCTGACCTGGGGCGTGACCATCGGTTCGCTAATCGGAGTGTTCACCGTTCCCTTCGCCGGGGCCCTTTCGGACCGCTATGGGCGGCGGATCATCTACCGTTTCGGTGCCGTCTTCATGCTGGCCTATTCCATCCCGGCCTGGTGGGCCCTGACGCTGGGCAACCATGCACTGGCCATCGCCGTGATCGCAGTGGGTATCGGGGTGGCCGTGTGCACCATGCTCGGCCCGCAGTGCGCCATGCTGCCCGAACTCTTCGGCAGCCGCCACCGCTACCTGGGTGTGGCCATGGCCCGCGAGCTTTCCGCGGTGCTGGCCGGCGGCCTGGCCGGTGTGCTCGGCGCGTACCTGATCGCCATCACCGACGCGAACTGGCTGGTGCTCGGCCTCTACATGGCTGCACTGGCCGCAATCACCGTTGCCTCCACCTTCCTGGTACCCGAAACCCTGCGCCGGGACCTGACCCGCACCGATGACGCGGTCAAGATTTCCTCGGTGGAAGCCGGAGACGACGTCTGGCTGGCCGGGAGCCAAGGTGCGGGAGCCTCTGTGGTCACCGCGCACACCTCCTTCACCGCAGAACGCACGGTCTCCGCGGGAGAGAAGCATTGAGCCCGGCGGCGGAGCAGGGCTTCGACCTGGGCGGAAAGCTCGCCCTGGTGACCGGAAGCTCGCGCGGCATCGGCCGTGCGCTGGCCGCAGGGCTTTCCGCGGCCGGAGCCACCGTGATCGTGCACGGGCGGAACGAGGGTGCGGTACGGGCCACCGCCACGCAGATCGCCGCCGGAACCGGGCGGCCGGTGCACACCACGGTCTTCGACGTCACCGACGAGGCTGCGGTGGAAACCGCGCTGGCTGCGCTGGCGGCCGAGCATGGAGTGCTGGACATCCTGGTCAACAACGCCGGCATGCAGCTGCGCGCACCAATCACCGAATTCTCGCTCAAGGATTGGCACACCCTGATCGAGACGAACCTGACCAGTGCCTTCCTCATGTCCCGCGCGGTGGCATCCTCGATGGCCAAGCGCGGGAGCGGACGCATCATCAACATCGGTTCGGTCCAATCCCAGCTGGCCCGTCCCGGAATCACGCCCTATGCGGCAACTAAGGGCGGGATTGTGATGCTCACCCGCGGGTTGTGCGCCGAACTGGCCCCGCACGGCATCACCGCCAACGCCCTGGCTCCGGGCTATTTCAGCACCGAGCTGACCGCCGGCCTGGTGGCGGACGCGGAATTCTCCGCCTGGGTGGCCCAGCGCACCCCGGCCGGACGCTGGGGGCAGATCCAGGAGCTGGTCGGGCCGCTGGTCTTCCTGGCTTCGGACGCGGCCACCTTTGTCAACGGCCAGGTGCTCTACGTCGACGGCGGGATGACTTCCGTTGTCTAGTCCCGAAAACCTGGCGGTGGTAGCGCACGCTGCAGATGATGTGCGCCTGGAAATCCTTCCAGAGCCGGTTCCGGCAGCAGATGAAGCGGTAGTGGAGATCGCCTACGGCGGGATCTGCGGCTCGGATCTGCATTACTGGAAGCACGGTGCGGCAGGCGCCTCGATCCTGCGCGAGCCGATGGTGCTGGGCCACGAGGTGGTGGGCACGGTGCATACCGCCGCTGCCGATGGCTCCTCGCCTCCGGCAGGCACGAACGTGGCAGTGCACCCGGGCACCGCCCATGCCGACGGAGAGACCCGCTGGCCACAGGACAAGCCGCATCTGGCGCCCGGTGCCACCTACCTGGGCTCGGCGGCCCGCCTGCCGCATACCCAGGGCGCCTTCGCCCGGCGGGTGGCTCTGCCCTCGCGGATGCTGCGGGTGCTGCCAGCAGGTCTGGAACTGCGCACTGCGGCTCTGGCCGAGCCTGCCTCGGTGGCCTGGCATGCGGTGCAGCGCGCGGGCTCGGTGGATGGCCGGAGCGTAGCGGTCATTGGCGGCGGGCCAATCGGCCTGCTCTGCGTGGCCGCGGCCAAGGCCCTGGGCGCGTCGCGGATTGTGCTCAGCGATTTGGCGCAGGCCCCGCGGGATCGCGCGGAGCAGCTTGGCGCCGACGAAACCATTGACGCGACGGACGCGCAGCAGATCGCGGCGCTTGGCGCCGACGTGGTCATCGAGGCCTCCGGTTCGGTGCCTGGGTTGGCCTCGGCCATCAGCGCGGCACTGCGCGGCGGCACGGTCATCATGGTGGGCCTGCAACGCCAGGGCGAGGTCGCGGTGCCCATGGCGCATGCCATCGCACGCGAGCTGGATCTGCGCGGAGCCTTCCGCTTCAATGACGAGATGGACCGAGTGCTGGCGGCGCTGGCAGATGGCTCGCTGGACGTGGATGGGATCGTGACTCACACCTTCGCGGCCCGGGACCTCCACGGTGCGCTGAAGACGGCGCTGAACAGTGAGGAATCGGGAAAGGTGCTGCTGGACTTCCGCGGCTGAACGGCGAATGTTGCTGGCTCCCAAGTGGTGGTGTCCCCACGGCAAACGCCGCGGGGACACCACCACTTTTGTTTACTGCCGCCGGTGGGCCCGGGTCCCAGAGGAACAAACGGAGTTGGCCGAAAATCTCATGGTGACGATGCACTGCCTGCACTGGGCTTTCGTGACCCGCTGAATGGCCCCCCTGATGCTTGCCTTCGTACCGAAATGCGGGGCATGGGACTGGAAGCGGAAGCTCCGCTATGATTCCATGACTTCATGAGGATCGTGCTGGTCGAGGGGGAAAGCGACGCGGTAGCGGTGCGGACGCTGGCCGCAAGGCTGCAGATGCCCGTCCCGCGGGTGCTGCCGGTGGGCGGATCCAAGGGCGCCCGCCGTGCCGCCCAGCAACTGGCAGGCGCGCAGTTGTTCGGCTTGGTGGACGCCGCCGAGCGGCGCGACTTCGAACGCGTACTGGCAACGGTGTTCGTCTGCGACCCCGATCTGGAAGACGAATTCATCCGGGCGCTCGGACCGCTGGGCGTCGAATCGGTGATCGCCGGGCAGGGAGAGCTGGGGTCCTTCCGCCGCTTGCAGGCCCAGCCCTACCAGCGGAACCAGCCCGTGGAACGGCAGCTGGCCAGATTCTTCGGCGGGCGCAGCGGCAACAAGGTGCGCTACGCGCGGCTGCTGGCGCAGGCGGTGCCGCTGGAGGACATCCCGGCTCCGCTCGCGGCCTTGCTTGAGTGTCTTGGCTGCTCGCATGCTCCGGAGGAAGCCTGAGCACTCGAGTACGCCGCAGATCCACCTTGGAGACTGTGGATACTACTTGAGGTAAGTTCCCGAGACCCAGCCCGTCTTCGACTTGTACTTCACCGGGTACCAACCGGACTTCTTCGACCCGGTGACTTCGACCTTTTTGCCCTTCGGGATGGTCAGGATGATCTTTTTCTTGGTGCTGCTGCCGGTACGCATATTCAAGTTCGCCGTCGTCTGCTTGGTGCTGGACTTCTTCTTTGGCGTGCTTTCGCTCTTCGGCTTGGACTTCTTCGGCGCGGAGGTATTGGCCAAGTACGTCCCGGAGACCCAGCCAGTCTTCGACTTGTAGGTCACCTGCAGCCAGCCGGAGGTGCTCTTGCCCGTGGCCTTGACGCGCTTGCCCTTCGGGATCGTGAGGATGACGCGGTTGCCCGTGCCGGCGCCGGTGCGCATGTTCAGGTTTGCGGTGGTCTTCTTCGTCGAACCGGTATTCTTCTTCGGCGCCGGTTTCTTCTTGGTTTCGGTCTTGGGCTTCGAGGTCTTCGGCATCGACACGTTGCTCAGGTAGGTCCCGGAGACCCAGCCGCTCTTGGACTTGTAGCTGACCTGGTACCAGCCGGATTTCTTGGAGCCGGTGAGCTTGATGGTCTTGCCTCGCGGGATCGTGAGGACAACTCGATTGCCGGTCCCCACTCCGGTGCGCATATTCAGGTTCGCGGTAGTTCGCGCGGTGCCCTTCCCGGACTTGGGAGGGCTCTTCTTGGTGGCGGCCACGCCGTGGAAGTGCTCGAAGGTTTTGGCGCCCGAATTTGTGTAGGACTTGGCCAGCGAGGTGCCGACATAGCGGAAGTGCCATGGCTCGTACGCGTATCCGGTGACCGACTCCTGGCCTTTGGGGTAGCGCAGAATGAAGCCATACTTGTGGGCGTTCTTCTTTGTCCATTTGCCGACGGGAGTGTTTTCGAAGCAGGACTGCAAGGCGCAGGCGCCATTGCTGTTTCCTACGTCTGCGGCTAGTCCGGTCTGGTGCTCGCTGGCGCCGGGCCTAGCGGAGATGCGTTCGGCATACTTCTTGCCACACATCCTGGTGTATTGGTTGAACAGCTGCGCTTGGCGGTCATAGGAGCGGTAGCCGCTGATCAGCTTGATGCGGACCCCGGACTTCTTGGCGTCCTTGACCATCTTGTTGTAGGACTTGGCCGCCTCCGGGTGCAGCCGGATGCCGGTGCCCTGCACCTTACTGGTCTTCGGTACGTACTTCGCTGGCTTCAGCGGGTAGCTCTTATTGACGAAGACATCGAGGTGGCTTGGATTCCGGTCTAGCTTCCTGGCTGCGGCCACGGGAAACGAGGCGGGGTTCACCGCGGACTGTACCGCGCTTGGTTGGCCGGCGGCCATGGCCGGTCCGGGCAGTACTCCGAGCGCGAGGACCGTGCTGACGGAAAGAGCCATTAAAAGCTTGGTGCGAGAATATTTGGGCATCTCGTGTCGCTCCGTTGTCCGAGTGATAATGATTCATTCGACCATCCTTGACCATGTGTGGGCAAGGGTTCAAGCGACTTATTGCGCAAAGTTCATCTGCCGATTGTTGTTTATTTCGGCGGGTGAAGAATGGGAATTCACCTATAGGGCATGGATTTAATCGCCCTGAGGCCACGTGAGCGTGAGATCCTGTGAACTATCGAGTCTTCATCGGACCCACAATTTTGGTAAGTTATCCATCATGCAGATCAGGCAAGAAGTCTTCGATGACAGGGCGGGAATCTACGCTGTGACGCATGCGGCCTTCAGCAAGGACGACCATCTGGTCGAGCCGATCGAGGTCGGATTAGTGCAACGGCTTTTTGATTGCAACGCCTATTCGCCGACCTTTTCGCTGGTGGCGACGAACGACAAAACGGTGATAGCGCATGTGATTGCCACCTGGGGTACGGTCGATGGGAAACACAGCCTGCTGGGCCTTGGGCCCCTTGCGGTAGCACCCGAATACCAGAATATGGGCGCCGGGACCGCGCTGATGCAGGCCATCTCGGACCGCGCGGAAAATGAACGCATTTCCGGGATCGTGTTGCTGGGCGCGACGAAGTACTACCAGCGCTTCGGCTACGAGCCGGCCATCGCCCGCGGCATTATTCCCACGCAGCGTTCGTGGGGAGATAACTTCATGGTTCGCGTTTTTGACGAGCGAAGCCTGCCCGCCGGACAGTATCGGTACGCCTCCCCGTTTGGGTGTTGAGCTAACTCTTGAGTTCCAGGGTCCGGGCTAGTTCGCCCAGGGCTCCGGGCACCACGGAGTAGTAGGCCCAGACTCCGCGTTTCTCACGGTGCAAGAGGCCCGCGTCCACCAGGATCTTCAGATGGTGGGAGACCGTGGGCTGCTTGAGTCCCAGCGGTTCGGAGAAGTCGCAGACGCAGGTTTCGGCCTCGGCGCTGGAGGAAATGATGGACAGGATGCGCAGCCGGTTTGGATCGGCCAGCGCCTTGAAGCGCGCGGCCAAGAGCTCGGCATCGGAAGCGTTCAGCGACGGTTGGCCGCTCTCGGGCACGCAGCATCCGGGGCCCTGGGAAAGGTCGGTGCGGTTGGTTTCGAGTACGACGTTTTGTGGCATCCTTGTGTTTCTTCCTGAACGGCTACGGGCAGATCGATCATATTGACAACCTTCGATGCATCTCATCATACTAGGTATATCGATATTCTTCGATGTCTATGATTTGGATGTACTCGTGAGTCAATCTGTAGCGCCCGTTGACACCGCCAAGGTGGCAGCAAAAATGTCGACCCTTGATCGCTATCTAGCCGTCTGGATCCTCGCCGCGATGGTCCTTGGCCTTGCCTTGGGGCGCGTGATTCCCGGGCTGGGCGAGGCGTTGGACTCCCTGCAAGTTGCCGGGGTTTCACTGCCTATCGCCATCGGTTTGCTGGTGATGATGTATCCGGTTTTGGCTAAGGTGCGCTATGACCAGACGCATCGGGTGATCGGCGACAAGAAGCTGATGATTACCTCGCTGCTGATCAACTGGATCCTTGCCCCGGCATTCATGTTCGTGCTGGCCTGGGTATTCCTGCCCGATTTGCCCGAATACCGCACCGGCCTGATTATCGTCGGTCTGGCGCGCTGCATTGCCATGGTGCTGATCTGGAACGACCTGGCCTGCGGCGACAGCGAAGCGGCCGCGGTGCTGGTGGCGATCAACTCGGTATTCCAGGTATTCGCCTTCGGCGTGCTCGGCTGGTTCTACCTGCAGGTGCTGCCGGGCTGGCTGGGACTGGAAACCACGAGCGCGCAATTCTCCGTCTGGGCCATTACGCTCTCGGTGCTGGTCTTCCTCGGCATCCCGCTGCTCGCCGGATTCCTCACCCGCACGCTGGGCGAAAGGGCCAAGGGGCGCGAATGGTACGAGTCGCGCTTCCTGCCGAAGATCGGCCCGTTGGCGCTCTATGGCTTGCTGTTCACCATTGTGCTGCTCTTCGCGCTGCAGGGGGACACCATCATTTCCCGTCCGTGGGATGTGGCCCGCATGGCCGTGCCGCTGCTGACCTACTTCGTGGTGGTCTTCGGGGCCAGCATGCTGGTCGGTTGGGCGCTGAAGCTCGGATACGCGCGCACCACCACCTTGTCCTTCACCGCGGCCGGCAACAACTTCGAACTGGCCATCGCGGTGGCCATCGCCACCTTCGGCGTCACCAGCGGCCAGGCGCTTGCCGGCGTCGTCGGACCGCTGATCGAGGTGCCAATCCTGGTCGCCCTGGTCTACGTGGCGCTTTGGTCGCGCAAATTCTTCCCCACCCAAGTCCTCGCCAACTCGGCACCAAGCAAAGGCTAAGATCTTGTCTACTTCTCTAAAGAAGCCATCGGTCCTGTTCGTCTGCGTGCACAACGCCGGCCGCTCGCAGATGGCGGCAGCATTCCTGTCCAACCTCTCGGATGGTCGCATCGAGGTCCGCTCGGCCGGCTCGGCTCCGGCCGCGGAAATCAACCCTTCCGCCGTGGCCGCGATGACCGAGGTGGGCATCGACATGTCCGCCGAGGTGCCGAAGGTGCTGACCACCGAAGCGGTCAAGGAATCCGACGTGGTCATCACCATGGGCTGCGGAGACACCTGCCCGGTCTTCCCGGGCAAGCGCTACGAAGACTGGGTGCTTGAGGACCCGGCCGGGCAAGGCATCGATGGGGTGCGCCCGATCCGCGACGAGATTCGCGCACGCATCGAAAACCTCATCACCGAATTGCTCGAAAACAAAGCCTAGAGTTTGTAGCGAAGGAGCACCATGGAATCCCAGTTCCCCGTCGTCGTCATCGGCGCCGGCCCCATCGGCTTGGCGGCCGCAGCGCACCTGCTCGAACGCGGACAGGCGGTTCGCGTCCTGGAAGCCGGAGCAAGCGCCGGAGCCGCCATCAAGCAGTGGGGGCATATCAAGCTGTTCTCCACCTGGCGCTACAACATCGACGAGGCCAGCCGCCGGCTGCTCGAAACCCCGACCGAGCACTACGCTGGCGACTGGGAGGCGCCGAATCCCAAGCGCCTGCCCACCGGTGAAGAGCTGGTCTCCGAATACCTTGAGCCATTGGCCGCCCACCCGCAGCTGCGCGAAGCCATCGGCTACGGGCAGCGCGTCAGCTCGGTCAGCCGGGTGAGTGCCGAGGGCGGCGGGCTGGACAAGGGACGTTCGGCCGCGCGCGACGAATCGTTGTTCCTGGTCCGGGTCGAAACCGCGGACGGCGCAACCGAGCTGACGGCGCGTGCGGTCATCGATGCCTCCGGAACCTGGGAAACTCCCAACCCGATTGGCCGCTCCGGACTCAGCGCGTTCGGTGAAGAAACGGCGAGAAGCGAAGGTCTCATCACCTCGCCCTTGCCGGATCCCTTGGGCGCCGATGCGCAGCGTTTTGCAGGCAAGAGGGTGCTGGTGCTCGGAGCCGGGCACTCGGCCGCCAACACCTTGATCCTCTTGGGACGGCTGAAGCAGCAGAATCCGGAAACCCAACTTCTCTGGGGACTGCGTGGGCAGGCTAACCCGGTTCGCCTCTACGGCGGCGGATCCGCCGATGAACTGCCGGCTCGTGGCCAGCTGGGCACAAGCCTGCGACGCCAGGTGGAGACCGGACAGGTGACCTTGCTCGAACACGTCTCGGTGCGCGAGCTGCACTCGGCAGAAAGCTTGCAGGTGTCGCTCGCCGATGGGCGCGAGCTCGAGGTTGACTTCGTGGTGCCTGCCACCGGCTTCCGCCCCGACCTGAGCATGCTTTCCGAGCTGCGCCTGGATCTGGACCTCGCGGTGGAAGCACCGCGTGAACTGGGCCCGCTGATCGATCCCGAGTTCCATAGCTGCGGCACCGTCTCGGCCCACGGCGAACGAGTACTGGGGCACCCGGAGAAGAACTTCTACATTGCCGGCATGAAGAGCTACGGCCGCGCCCCGACGTTCCTGTTGGCTACCGGATACGAGCAGGTTCGCTCGCTGGCCGCCGCCCTGTCCGGAGACCGCACCGCGGCGGATCAGGTGGAACTGGATTTGCCGGAAACCGGAGTGTGCTCCACCGACACCGGCAACTCCTGCGAGGTGCCGGCAGCCTCCGCCGCCGGAGCGAGCAGCTGTTCCGCAGAATCGGCCCAAGCGCCTGCGCAGGAGGACTCCTGCTGCTCGGCTCCTGTGCCGGTGAGCTTCGGGATAGCCACCGGAACCCAGCATGGATTCGCCGAACTGGTTGAGCGGACTTAACCGCAACCGTTGACGTGCGGAGGGCTGCCGGGTAAGGATGCAGTATGGAAACTAATCTGCCGTCCGAACCGCTGTCCTTCGACGTCACCGGCCGCATCTCCACCTCGTGCCACGAGGTCTACGAAGCCGTGGCGGATCCGGAAAAACTATCCGCCTACTTCACTACCGGGGGAGCGCAGGGACGCTTGGAAACCGGCGCCGAAGTCAGCTGGGATTTCCACGATTTCCCGGGCCGCTTCCCGGTGCAGGTGCTCGAAGCCATTCCGGACGAGCTCATCGTGTTGAAATGGGCGGGCGAGGGTGTCGCCGCGGACGACGGAATGAACACCGTCACCTTCGAATTCGAGGCGATCGACGATGCTGCGCGAACCAAGGTGAAGATCACCGAGTCGGGATGGCTCTCCTCGCCGCAGGGGCTCACCGGGGCCTTCGGCAATTGCGAGGGCTGGACCGGGATGCTCTGCGCGATGAAGATCTGGCTGGAGCATGGAATTAATCTGCGTGAGGGCTTCTACAAGTAATTATGGCTACTCCATCAGGGGCCGGATCTCCACGCTCCCATAGGGCAGATGCGGCATGCGCCGGGCAATTTCCTGAGCCTGCGCTTCATCGGAGACCTTGATCGCGTGCACGGCGAAGACGATCTCCGCTTCAGTGTCCAACTCGGCGTTGGTTTCCTGCGAGCACACCGAGCCGCGGTCCTGGAGAGCATAGGCCGAGATCAGGATGTCTTCGGAGCGCAATTGGGCATCCAGCGATTCCCACTGGAGCATTTCCGCATCGAACTCTTCGCTCGGCGGTTGCGGGCCGCTGCCCGGAAGATAGCGGTGGATCAGAAGGTGCGTTGCGATGTTCACGAGAACTCCTGCACGTCGGTTGGTTGCTGCCACAGACGATACCGGATCAGGCCTGCATGTACAGGGGAAGTTGTTCCGATTGGGCAAATCGTCGCCGGGAATTCATTTCTCGACGAATGCCGGGATAATTCTCAGCACGTCATTAGCGCTGGGGACCTAAGCTGAGTGGATACGCCAAAGGGCTACCAGTACTTAACTGGTAGCCCTTTTGGCATGAACTTGCAGTCCCTACTCCACCGCGTTGCGCAGCTTGGTGCTCAACCGCTGGAGCTCGATGAATTCTTCTTCGCTCATTGCCTCGCCCATCAGCCGATGCAGCTGCTTGACGTGAGCCCGGCCGATGTCCCGCTGCGTGGCCAGGCCCGCTTCGGTGAGCCTGATCCGGCTCGCCCGCTGATCGGTGGGATCGGTGCACCGGGAGACCAGCCCGCGCTCTTCGAGGCGAGTGATCATCCGGCTCAGGCTGGGCTGGGAGATCAGCAGGTGCTTATTCAAATCCACCAAGCGAGTCTCGTTCTCCGGTGCGTGGCGCAGGTTGAACAACACGTCGTACTCCCGGATGGAGAGCTTGGCGAATTCGGGCATCGCGGTGATCTGGCGCATCACCGCGACCTGCGCCCGGAACAGCGCCTCCCACGCGTCGGTGGTGACCTTCAACGAGGCCTGGGTGCTACTGGTCCCGGTCACTGACTTCTGGCTCCTTCGGGGCGTTGGCTTGCTCGGCTTCCAGTTTAGCCTTGCGGGCAGCCACGCGACCCACGTGGGTTGGGGCATCGGCGATATCCGGGGCCGCCCGCGATGCCATTTCCTTTTTCAGCTCCGGCAATACGTACTCGCCGAACATATCCAGCTGGTTCAGCACGGTCTTCAGCGGCAACCCGGCATGGTCGATGAGGAACAGCTGGCGCTGGTAGTCGCCGAAGTACTCCTGGAAGCTCAGGGTCTTCTCCAATACCTGCTGCGGGGAGCCGACGGTGAGCGGGGTCTGCGCGGTGAAGTCCTCCATGGATGGGCCGTGTCCGTAGACCGGGGCGTTGTCGAAGTACGGACGGAATTCCTTGACCGCCTGCTGGGAATCCTTGGCCATGTAGAACTGGCCGCCCAAGCCCACGACCGCCTGGTGCGCCTTGCCGTGGCCGTAGTGCTCGTAGCGCTCACGGTAGAGGTCGATCAGTTGCTTGTAGTGCTCCTTGGGCCAGAAGATGTTGTTGGCGAAGAAGCCGTCCCCGTAGTAGGCGGCGATCTCTGCCACCTGCGGGGTGCGGATCGAGCCGTGCCAGACGAACGGCGCCACGTCGTCCAGCGGGCGCGGGGTGGAGGTGAAATTCTGCAGCGGGGTGCGGAACTTGCCTTCCCAGTTCACCACGTCTTCGTCCCAGAGTCGGCGCAGCAGGTTGTAGTTCTCCACGGTGAGGTTCACCGAGTCCTGCATGTTCTTGCCGAACCATGGGTAGACCGGACCGGTGTTGCCGCGGCCCAGGACCAGATCCACGCGTCCGTTGGACAGGTTCTGCAGCATCGCGAAGTCCTCGGCGATCTTCACCGGGTCGTTCGTGGTGATCAGCGTGGTCGCCGTGGAGAGGATGATGCGTTCGGTCTGCGCGGCGATGTAGGCCAGCGTGGTGGTGGGCGAGGAGGAGAAGAATGGGCGGTTGTGGTGCTCGCCGATGGCGAAGACATCCATGCCGATCTCTTCGACCTTCTTGGCGATGGCTACCGAAGCGTCGATGCGCTCTTTTTCGGTAGGCATCTTGCCGGTGGTCGGGTCGCGGGTGATGTCGCTGACTGAAAAGACTCCGAACTGCATGTCCGCTCCTAAGCTGTCGAGATACGCTGTGTGCTTACCTCTAATTTATATGCGTATGCATGTAATAACAAGTTGATGCGTCAAATATTCCCTGAGGTGGAGTATGGCGTCGGACACGCGCCTGTGCGAGAGTTCGGAAAATTGCGCATTCGAAGCAGTGCCACCCTATGCGGATTGAATGCTTGGTAGTTGCCGGCGAGTGCGGGTTGCGGTGGTGGGTGGCGTGTTGACCCGGGGATCTGCAGTCCGCATTATTGGACCGCAGTAGTGGCCAACTTGCCCATTGCATCGTTGCGTGCCATCGGGGCCGTCGGCTGAAGCTTGGGCCGACCCTCATTCGTTAGTTGGTTATGAGGTGAATTCTAGGCATCGCAATGTAGCTATTTACACTCACTGTATGCGATAATGTTTATAAGTAGCTACATTAGGAGCTTAAATGCTTGAGGCTCAAAAGCTCGGTGCAAGCCTGCAGGAATGGCGCATTATTCTTGGGTTGACTCAAGAACTGGTTGCCGAGCGGGCCGGCATCTCCAGGAGCACGCTGATCAAACTAGAACAAGGCGCAGGAGCAAAACTCGAAACCTTCCTTGTAGTCGCCAAGGTTCTCGGCATTGTCGACCGTATAAATGATGCTGTCGAGCCACTCAACACCGACTTGGGTCGTGCCAGATCACGACTGCTTAGTCGCCAGCGTGCACCAAGGGGGAGTTCATGAGCCCGCGGAACCGCATAAAAATCAGGCGTGTCGAGGTACTGACTGGCGAGACTGCAACGGGCACTTTGACGATCGAGTCCGATGCCCTCTCACCACTGGAGCATATAGCCTTCACGTACTCCGACTCCTGGCTTGCCTCTGACTGCTCCTTCGCTATCTCGCCCGAACTTCCGTTGATAAAGGGGCCGCAGCGCTCCACCTTTGGACGGGAGATGTTCGGCTCGTTCATGGATGCTGCACCGGATGCATGGGGTCAGGGACTCCTCCATGAGGAGGCACGGCTGCATTCCAAGGCAACTGGCGTACCAGCACCGAGGAATACGCAGATATCCCGGCTCTTCATGGTCAACGACCAGACGAGGCAAGGCGCACTGCGGTTCCGGGAAAACGGAAAATTCCTCTCCAGCTGGGGACAATGGGCGGGTGTTCGCGACCTGCCAGAGCTTGCCGAACAGTCACGCGCTTATGAGGAGACCGGGTACATAGACGAGCAAAACAGCTTGCTCATCGGGGCTGGATCATCTCCTGGAGGTGTTCAGCCAAAAGCTTGGGTTCGCGACGCGGATGGGTCGATGTTGCTCGCCAAATTCCCAAAGACCTCGGACCTGGGCAATGTCCAGCTCTGGGAAATGGTAGCGATACGCCTGCAGCAGCGAGCTGGAATCGAAGTCCAACCTTCCCGGCTGATGAGGCTGGATGAATACCACCAGATCTTCCTCACCAAGCGTTTCGACAGGACGGGCGATGAGCGCATACCATACATGAGTGCACGCACGGCCCTCCAGCTAAACGACGGCGAGCACCCAAGCTATGTCAAGCTTGCCCGTGAAATTTCGATGGTCTCATCCAATCCCGTGGCAGATTCCAAGGAGATGTTCAGCCGAGCAGCGTTCGGCGCTATGGTCAACAATATCGATGACCACATGCGAAATCACGGCCTGCTCAAGATTGGCAGGGGCTGGAGGTTATCGCCGTCGTTCGACGTGAATCCCATGCGGACAGGCACCTCCGACACTCCTCTCGTGCCGGGTGGGGATACATTCGACCGGAACGTACTCGAACTGCTGGGCCACCTTGACTCGTTCCGGCTCACCCGTACCGAGGCCGTCACGCGTCTGCGCCGGATCAATGAAGCTGTCTCCCATTGGGCCGAGGAGGCGATCAGGCTCGGTGCCGAAGCCGACGCGGCCGAATCAATGCACCGCGCCTTCGAGGGCTCGAACCGCAACCGAGTCGCGGGCCTCAAAGACATTTCGCCACCCACTGCCATCAGCCTCGGGGAAGCGGCTGGAGAACCCGGAGATTCCGGCCAGCCGAAAACCGGACAGGTGTGGATCAAAGCCCACCACCGCGCAGGCAGGTACGTCCCAGGACACTACCGGTCCCGCCCTAAGTAGCAGCAGTACTGGATGGACGGGCAGCTTCCACCGGTCGCCGCTCGGCGCGCTGGGTTGCAGGAATGATCTATCCATGACGTCCTACGAGTTTTCTCCGGCCGAACTTCCGCCGATGTCAGCTAGGGATCCTCGGACCAGCTGAAAGTGCCAACAGCGAAGGCGTTTCGCGGGGTGGTTCAGCCTCGCTGGGAATCCACTTGGTTTGTCAAGGGAATCCCGATAATGCGGACGGACGGTATAGGGATAACTGGCACGAAACCCGAGCAGTTCTGGGAAAGCCGGCTGGCCTTCATCCCTGGTCTTCCAGAACGGATGAACGACCAATGGCCTGAATCCGAATAGCTCCTCTTCGGCATGCTTGAATACAGGTCGACCATTGTTGCCATATCATCTGATGGCGTTTAAATCCCTGCCGCAACCTCGACGAACTCAGTTTCGATGAACGTGTCGAGAAGGCCGCATGCTGCGATGAGATCAACGGGCTGCTGCGTCGTGAAAAGCCACCTTTTGGGATGAGCGGTGCGTTCAACATTCTCCGCCCCTGCCGGCAGCCTGCGAAACATGTCGTGAGCCGCTACGGGTGGACAACACCCGCGCGATAGGCGATCAGGGCGGCATCCACGCGGTTGCGCGCACCGAGCTTAAGCAGGATCGCGGTCATATGCCCCTTGACCGTCGCCTCGGTGAGGACCAGCCGGGCGGCGATCTCCGCGTTGGTCAGGCTCGCTCCCACCAACGCCAGCACCTCGCGTTCGCGCACGGTCAGCCCTTGGACCAGAGACCGGGCGCGGGCCAGCGAGGCGGTATCGATGCCGCGCACCTTGTCGATCACCCGCCGGGCAATGCGCGGGGACAGCGCCGCGGCGCCCTCGGCCACCGCATGGATGGCTCCGAGCAGTTCCTCGGGCCCCGAGCTTTTGAGCATGAATCCGCAGGCTCCGCCGGACATGGCCCGGTCGATGTAGTCTTCCTCGCCGAAGGTGGTCAGGATCAGCACCTTGGCCTCCGGGGCGTGGGCCAGGATCGCTTCCATGGCGCCCAGCCCATCGAGCTGCGGCATGCGGATATCCATGAGGATTACCGACGGCGCCAGGCGTTCGGCCAATTCGATGGCGCGCACCCCGTTCTCCGCTTCGCCGATAATCGAGATGCCTGGGTCGCTGGACAGGATCGCGCGCAGCCCGGCGCGGATCAGGGCGTCGTCATCCACCAGCAGGACGCTGACTGGGGTATCCATGCTCATCTGCAGCTCCTTTGGCTAGCCGGCGGGGTAGAGGTGGTCGGTGGAGACCAATACGTCATCGGTGAAGCACAGGCGGAACATCTCGCTGCCCAGATCCAGCAGGCCGGTCCGCGCCGCATAGTAGCGGCACTGCGCATTCTCCGGCGGCGCCGGTTCGTCGATCACGGGAAGCGGTTCATCCAGGCCCGGGGCGCGGACCAGCGAAGCTACCTCGCCCGAGTCCATGCCCACTTTGAGCTTCTGGTACTCCGACGGGTGCAGGGCCGTGGCTTGGTAGGTGGCATGCTGCAACAGCAGCAGGGCCGCGGAAATCACCGTGACGGCGAGGATCGGCAACAGCACCAGCATCGAGGTGCTGGTGCGCTTCACCGGAGAGTGCACCCCGGCAGACGCCGAAGGCGAGGATGCCTGGGCAATGCAGGCGCGCAGTTCGAAGCGCTCCCTCGTGCGGTGCACCGCCAGCGAACCGCCGGCGGCTTCGAGGGCGCCGCGCAGCGAAGCGATCCCGGTGGCCCCGGGCCGGACCGGCGGGACGGGGCCAACGAGCTGGTTGGAAATTCTCAGCACCGCCTGCTCCGAGCGCGTATCGAGTTCCAGCTCCACCTCGGCGTGCGGCGCGTACTTCGCCGCATTGGTCAACGCCTCCTGGGCCACTTGGCGCAGCACGGCGGCCCACCGGAGGGATCCGGGGGCCTGCGGTGGTGGGCCATGCCGGGTGAAGTTGATCTTCATGCCCTTGGCCCGGGCTTGCTCGACCAGCTGCTCCAGCGATGAACCTGCCGGACCCAGCGGCGCTTGCTCGCCGTCCTCGTGCAGCACCCCGATGATCTGGTGCAGATGCTCGATGGACTCATCGGCCTGCTCGCGGATCCGCGCCGCCTGGACATAGGCCGGCGTGCCCTTTTCCAGGGACACCTGCAGCCCGCTGGAGGACAGCGCCAGCAGCGCCAGATCGTGGCCCAGCTGATCATGCATGGCTTCGGCGATGCGCGCCCGTTCGCGCAGCTCGGCTTGCACCACCACATGCCGGCGCTCCTGGCTGCGGAACAGCACCGCATTGCGCCGCGCCCGGCCGGCCCACCAGGGCAGCAGCGCAAAGAGCACCAAGCCGGTGAGGATATTCAGCGCAAAGGTCAACAGGCTCAGGTGCGAGGACAGTGCCAGCGTCACCCCGGCGGCCAGCGTCCCCGCCCCAAGGGCCAGCAATCCATGGGCCAGGGAGGAAACATGCCGTCCGGCCAGGTAGCTACAGGCCGCGGCCAGGGGAGCGAGCACAACCCAGGCCCCGTTCGTGGAGATGGGGACCAAATAGGCGCAGAGAGCCAGCAGCAACAGCAGAACCAGCTGCTTCCACGAGGTAGTCATGAACAACATGCTACGCAGAACCGCCCCGGGCAGACACCGACCAAGGTAGGGGTTCGGTGCCAAGGGAATGCAGACCTCCAGCCGGTGCGCGGCGGCAGGGGCGAATCCTAGGGTGGAGAGCAGAACCCAAGGAGCACACCATGATCGCACTCGAAGCATTGAGCAAGGACTTCGGCGCCACCCGCGCAGTCAATGCGCTGACCGCAACCATAGAACCCGGGCAAGTGACCGGATTCCTCGGCCCCAACGGGGCCGGCAAATCGACTACCATGCGCATGATCCTCGGACTGGACGCACCAAGCAGCGGGCAGGCACTGCTCAACTCCGTTCCCTACGCACAGCTGCGCTACCCGCTGCATACGGTCGGTGCGCACATTTCCGGCACGGCGGGGCACCCGGGGCATAGCCCGCGCACCTTCCTCAAGGCCCTGGCGCAAAGCAATCGGATCCCGGTAGACCGCGTGGACGCGGTGCTGACCGAAGTCGGCTTGCAGCCGGTGGCCGGCAAACGGATCGGCGGGTTCTCCCTCGGCATGCGCCAGCGGCTGGGAATCGCCGCCGCCCTGCTGGGCGACCCGCAAATCCTGATCCTGGACGAGCCAATGAACGGACTGGATGCCGAAGGCATCTCCTGGATCCGGCAGCTGATGCGCACCCGGGCCGAGCGCGGCGGAACCATCTTCGTCTCCAGCCACCTGATGAGCGAGGTGCAGCAGGTCGCGGACCAGCTGATCCTGATCGGACGCGGGGCGCTGATCACCCAAGCACCTACCCAGGACCTGATCAAGCAATTCACCGAACCGGTCATCACGGTGCGCACGCCGCAGGCCGCCGCGCTCGCCGGGTTGCTGCTGCAACCCGGTGTCGAGGTGAATGCCACCGCCGGAGACCGTCTGGAAGTGATCGGATTGCCGCTGGAAGCTATCGGCGCCTCGGCCTTTGCCGGTGGCATCGAGCTGCATGAACTCAGCGTTGCCCACGGGTCTCTGGAAAACGCCTACAACCAACTGACTCACGACACGGTGGAATACTCCACCGAACTAGCAGGGAGAGTGGGAAGCAAATGAGCACGCTGCAGATCGGTGAATCCAGGACCGGTGACTTTGCCGGACCGCTGTTGCGGGCAACCGGCGCCGAGGCCACCAAATTCTTCGGGCTGCGTGCCCTGGTCGGGCTCTATGCCTCGGGAATACTGGTGACCATCGCGTTGGGCTGGCTGCTAGGGGCCAGCGCGAAAGCCAGCGGGGACAATGGCTTCGACACCGCGATGCCGGCGCCGCTGCTGGTGTTTGCGACCCTGCAATTCAGCCAGCTGTTCTTTGCCGCGGTGGCCGCCTTGCACATCACCAACGAGTACTCCAGCGGGAGCATCTACACCACCTTGCAGTCGGTGCCGCGCCGCTCGGTCATGCTCGGCGCCAAGGCGCTGCTGCTGGCCGGGCTCGGCTTGGTTGCCGGGGTCTGCATGATCGGCTTGGGAACCATTCCGGCAGCGCTGAGCGCAGGGCAGTACGGCGCCTTCACCTTCTCCGACCTGGTCTCGGCCTGCCTCGGCGCCGGTGCTTATCTGGCGCTGCTGAGCTTGATGGTGCTCGGCCTCGGGCTGCTCTGCCGGAACTCGGCGGGAGCGATTGTCTCGGCGATCATGCTGGTGATCGGGCTCCCGCAGATCCTGCAGCTGATTCCGTTCGAGTGGGTGCAGACGCTGGTCCAGTACCTGCCGACAAACGCCGCGACGTTCATGGCCACCGGTGCCACCGAGCCCTATGGGCCGCCGGCGGCCCTGCTGGTGCTGATCGGCTGGGCCGTGGTCCTGCTCGGAGCCGGATATATTGCGCTGAAACGGCGTGACGCCTAGCCGCGGTCGGCACTTGGGAACCTGCCAACGCAGCTGCGCAGGCAGCGCAAAGCGAGGTATCCGGCCTTTAGCCGGATACCTCGCTTTGCGTCATGGCAACTGTAGCTATGCCTTGGACCGGAGCTGCGACCGGTCGCGCCATGCGGCGGTGCTCCAGAGCGCAAGCGCTATCAGCACCGGTTGGAAGAAGAGCCGGGTGAGCCGTTTCCCGTCGGTATCCAGTCCGAACGCGTCGCGTCCCTCCTGCCATTGGGCGAAATTGCCGGGGAACACCGCGACGAAGAAGAACGCGGCAATCCAGCCGACGGCCACCCGCTTCCTGACCAGCGCCAGCAAGGATAGCCCCAGCCCGATTTCGGCCACGCCGGAGAGGATCACCGTCAGGTCCGGATCCAAGGGGACAAAGCCCGGGACCTGGGAGCGGAATTCCTCGCGGGCAAAGGTCAGGTGGCTCACCCCGGCGAAGCCAAGGAATGCTCCGAGCCCGATGCGCGCGCCGTGCCGGGCGAACCCCAGCGGCTTCGCCTCCGGCGACTTAGTCATCGCTGACGGTCACCGTTACGTCGATGTTGCCGCGGGTGGCGTTGGAGTAGGGGCAGACCTGATGGGCCGCGTCGGCCAGTTCCTGGGCCTGGGCATGCTCCATATCGGGAATGACCACTTCCAATTCGACCGAAAGCTTAAATCCGCTCTCTCCATCGCGGTGCAGGTGGACTCGCCCGCCGACGCTGGAGTTCTCGATCTTGACCTTGCGGCCGCGTGCCACCACGTTCAACGCCGAGTGGAAGCATGCGGCATATCCCGCGGCGAACAGCTGTTCCGGGTTAGTTCCGGTGCCCGAACCGCCCAGCGCTACTGGGGGAGTGAGGTTCACGTCGAGAGTGCCGTCGTGGGTCTGCACTCGGCCCTCGCGTCCTTGGCCGGTGGACAGCGATTCTGCGGTGTATAGGGTTTCCATGGAACTGCCTTTCGGAGGTGGTGAAAGTTTGTAGCGTGTTTCCCGGACTAGTTGTCCGGTGAGGTTATTTCCTGCATGGATGCGGTGATGCGGTGCAGGGCTGCCAGCAGTGCCTGCGCGCTCTGGAGATCCGGGAGTCCGGTGCCGCAGGCAATCTGCGCCGGAATATGTGCCAGTTCTTTGCGCAGGGATGTTCCGGTGGGGGTCAGGCTGACGTTGACGACGCGGCTATCTTCCTCGTCGCGCCGGCGTTTGATGAATTCCTTCTGTTCCAGCCGGCGCAACAGCGGGGACAGGGTCCCGGAGTCCAGCTGGAGCATCTCGCCGATTTCCCGCACCGGCTTATCGCCTTCGGACCACAGCGCAACGAGCACCAGGTACTGGGTGTAGGTCAGCTGCCATGGGGCGAGCAGTTCGGCGTACGCCCGGGTGGTTGCCCGGCTCGCCGAGTAGAGGGAGAAGCAAACCATTTCGTCAACTATTGCCATGAAATAATGATTGCACGCAATTCAATTGCGCGCAACTTAAAGTCTTGATCCCTAGGGATTGATGCCGCGCGGGCTACCGATCGGGCTCTTGGCGATGGCGCTGAATTGGTTATGGATTCGGGGTGCTTAGCTAGCTGGAAGCATCGGGAGAGCTCCAGCCCTGTAGCTTGATCCGGTCGCGTTTCGCGCGGTTAGGCTGGCATCGCTAAGCTGGGATTCATGAACATCGGCAAGCATCTGGCGAATGCCGGCGGGCGCAGCTACCCCCGCCTGGCGATCGTTCGCTCGCTGTTGCTGATTAGCGCGGTGCTTTTCGGTTTGTTCTCGATGCACGTGATGAATCATGGACTCTCGGCTGATTCCTCGGCCCCGCAGGCGCAGGCGCATTCGGCAGAAGCCCTGCCCATGCACCACGCTCCGCTAGCCGATCCGGGCCATCCCTCCGAGCAGGGCTGCGCCGACTGCCCGCTGGGCCATGAGATGGCCGCCGCGGGTTGCGTATTGGCGCTGCTGGTCATGCTGCTGTTCTTGCGGCCACCGCATACCGTAGCCGTGGCCCGGACGGTGTTCCTGCGGACCTTGTGCGCGGCTTCGAAGCTTCGTGGGGTCGCGCCGCGCAAACCCGATCTGACGGCCTTGGGGATTTGCAGAACGTGAGAGCTTGGCGGGTCAACTGACCTGCCGCCAGCTAGTTCCGGCGCCGCCGCAGGCAGGCGCCGCTCACATTCCGAACCCATCAGGAGAATCACCCATGAACAAGCAGACCTTCTTTTCCAGCGCCCTCGCACTGGGCGCAATGCTCGCCCTCGCCGGATGCGCAGGGGAACCATCGAGCACTCCGGCGCCGAGCGCCTCGGCTTCCGAATCGCATTCCGGGCATTCCATGGAGCAGTCCCCATCGGCCAACGACGCCGATATGGCGTTCGCCTCGGGCATGAAGATGCACCACGAACAGGCGATCGACATGTCCGACATCCTGTTGGGCAAGTCCGGGGTTCCCGCCGAGGTGGTGGCCTTGGCCGAACGGATCAAGGCGGCGCAAGGCCCGGAGATCGAACGCATGGACCGCTGGCTTGCCGAATGGAACATGCCCGAGGGGATGGACCACGGGGGAATGGACCACGGCGACGGAATGGTTCCGGAGGATGAGATCAAGGCCTTAGCGGACGCGACGGGGTCCGAAGCTGCCCGGCTCTTCCTTGAGCAGATGATCATGCATCACGAAGGTGCCGTGGTGATGTCCGAGACCGAGATCAACGAAGGAAGCTACCCGGCGGCCATCGACCTGTCCAAGCAGATCGTCGATTCCCAGACCGAGGAAATCAACGAGATGAAGCAGCTGCTTGAAACGCTGTAGCCAGGGATTGAAGACAGAAAGGTTGGGATTGACCGTGCCCAAAAAATTTGAAGGCAGCAAAGGTGCGCGCGCCGGGATTGTGGCCGCGGCGGCCGGCGCGGTGCTCGCGCTGGCCGCGTTGACCGGGTGCAGCACTGCACCGCCGCCCGTCGCGCAGCCCGAGCCTACGGTGGTTGCGGCCGAGCACACCGGGGAGTTCCTCGCGGAGCTTGGCCTGGCCGGGCTGGATGCCAGGGCGGCGATCGATCGGCTCGACCGGATGCCGGTGGCGCAGCGGCCCAGCGACTTCACCGCCTCGGTGCAGCCGGCCCAGCTGGTGCTCACCGATGCGTCGGGACGCACCGCGGGTCTGCCGATGCCGGAAGATGAGTACTACCTTTCGGCGGCACCCTATGTGAGCCAGACCCACAGCTGCCATTTCCATAGCCTGACCACGTGTCTGGGGGAGCTGGCGGGAAAGGAAGTCCAGGTGAAGGCAACTGACGCCGACACCGGCGAGGTGCTGGTGGAGAAGGGCGTAAAAACCTTCGACAATGGATTCCTTGGACTCTGGGTTCCGCGTGGAATTAATCTGGATCTGGAATTCAGCTACGAAGGCAAAACCGCGAAGACCACCGTGTCCACCGCCGGCAGCACAAACGCCACCTGCCTGACCGAGCTGCCGCTGGTCTAATACAGCGCATCTGCACAACCAAAAAAGCATTCGGGCCTGCAACCACTAGATGTGGTTGCAGGCCCGAATGCTTGGCGCCGGAGAACTTAGTCCTTGGGCTCTTGGGCCGCCTTGTTCATCAATTCCTCGAATGCCCGGCGCTCCTTGCGGGAGACGGGGATCTGGCCGGTCAGCGGGTTGACCACCTGGCCCGGAATCGCCTTGGGATTAACCGGATCCGCAGGCTTGGCGTCCGCCACCTTCGGCTCGGGCTTGGCCTGCTTGTTGTCCTTGGCCTGCACCGGCACCTGCTTGGCCCCCGGGGTGATCTTCGCGGTGGCCCCGTTCATGGCCAGCGCAAGATCCTGAGCCCCCGTGTGCTGCTCCGTGGAATGCTTGCGTCCCGCACGGCGCAGCTCGCGCTTCTCCTTGCGCGACTCCACCAGGCGGTAGAGCACCGGTACCAGGATCAGGGTCAGCAAGGTGGAGGAGACCAGGCCGCCGATGACCACCACGGCCAGCGGCTGCGAGATGAACCCGGACTGGCCGGTGAGTCCCAGACCCATCGGGATCAGCGCGAAGATGGTGGCCAGCGCGGTCATCAGAATCGGGCGCAGACGCTGGCGGGCACCTTGCATGATGGCCTCATCCAGCGCCATCGCCGGCCGCTCGGGGGTATCGGCCCGATACTGGTTGATCAGGTCGATCAGCACGATCGCGTTGGTGACTACGATGCCCACCAGCATCAGCATGCCGATCAAGGACGGCAGCCCCAGCGGGATGCCGGAGATCAGCAGCAGGCCGATGGCCCCGGTGGCGGCGAACGGAATGGAGACCAGCAGGATCAGCGGCTGGATCAGCGACTTGAAGGTAGCCACCATGATCACGTAGACGATCGCGATGGCCGCCAGCAAGGCGAGGTAGAGCTGGTTGAAGGATTCGGCCTGCTCGGTGGCCGCGCCGCCGATTTCGGCACTGGCGCCCTCGGGCAAATCCACCGAGTCGAGGCGCTCGGTGACGTCCGTGGAGACCTTGCCAAGCATGTTCTCCGCCGGGGCCAGCGTGAGGGTGGAGATGCGCTCGCCATTGGAGGTGGTGACCTGCTGGACAACCTTGGTGCGTTCCACCGTCGCCAAATCCTGCAGCTGCACCAGGCCGGCGGCGGTGGGGATCTGCAGTTCGCGCAGCTTGTTCAGCCCGTTCAGATCCATGGGCTCGCCGATCTGCACGGTCATGTCCGTGTAGTCCAGGCGCAGGGTGCCCGCCGGGACGGCGGAGACCTGGGAGGCGACCAGGCCGGAAAGCTGCGCCTCGGTCAGCCCCGCCTCGGCTGCCTTGTCCGCGTCGATATCGATGGAGACCTGCTCGCGTTCCGCCGAGAGGTTGTCCGCGATGCCGGTGACATGCTCGGTACCGGCCAGCGCTTCGCGCAGCTTCTCGGTGGCCTCGCGCAGAATATCCTCATTCGGGGCCTTGACCTCCACGGTGACGTCGCTGGACATCATCGCCGAGGAATTGGAGCCGAAGCTCAGGGTGACATCCTCGGACAACTCCAGGCCCTGGATCTGTTCGCGGACCGTATTGCTCAGCGCCTCCTGGTCGCGATCGGGGTCGGTGATCGCGGTGAAGCTTGCGGTGTCCGCGCCGGAGGCGAACATCGCCGCCATGCCGCTGGCGGTGCCCACGGTCATCTGCACATCTTCCAGGCCCTCGATGTCTTGCAGTTTTGCTTCCACCTTCTCGGCTTCGGCCAAGGTGGTCTCCAGCGCGGTGCCCGAAGGCATCTTAGCGGTGATGGAGATCGAGTTCTCCCCGGTGGAGCCGAGCAGGTTGGTGTTCAGCAGCGGAGTCATCATCACGGTGCCGGCCAGGATCAGCACGGAGGCCAGCAGCGTGATGACCGGGTGCTTCTGCGTGCCGTTGAGCACCGGCACGTAGGCGCGCTGCAGCCAGGACTTGTCCTCGGCCACGTGGACGGTGCGGGTTGCCCCGGTCCCCGGGCGGTGCGGCAGGAACCAGTAGGCGAGCACCGGAACGATGGTCAGCGAGACCAGCAGCGAGGCGAGCAGGGCGATGGTCATGGTCATCGCGAAGGGGCTGAACAGCTCCCCGGCCATGCCGCCGACCATGGCGATCGGCAGGAACACCGCCACGGTGGTCAGCGTCGCGGCGGTAATCGCCCCGGCCACCTCCCTGACCGCCAGCAGGATGGACTGGGCCTTGGATTCGCCGTGGGCCAGGTGGCGCTTGATGTTCTCGATCACCACGATCGAGTCATCCACCACGCGGCCAATGGAGATGGTCAGCGCGCCCAGGGTGAGCATATTCAGCGTGTACCCGAACACGTTCATGCCGATGAAGGTGGCCATCAAGGACAGCGGAATGGAGATCGCGGTGACCAGCGTGGAGCGCACGGAGAACAGGAAGATCAGGATGATGATCACGGCGAAGCCCAGGCCCAGGGCACCTTCCAGCGCCAGGTGGCTGATGGAGTCCTCGATGAAGGGTGCCTGGTCGAAGATGGTGGTCATCGTCGCCTTGTGGCCGAGCTCGGCTTCCAGATCCGCGATCATCGCGGTGACCGCGTGGGAGATCGCGACGGTATCCCCGTCCGGGGTCTTGGTGACCTGGATGGACAGGGTCTCATCCCCGTTGGTGCGCGTGACGCTGGTGGCCTCATCGGCCTGCACGGAGACCTCGGCGAGATCCTTGAGCAGCACCGGACCGGTCTCGGTCACCAGCGGAATGTCTTCGATCGCAGCCAGGGTATCTGGGGAGGATCCGGCGATCACCGGAAGCTGCAGCCCGTCGACGTCCATATTGCCCACCGGCATGGGGGAGCCGGCGTTCTCGATGCCGTCCTTCAGGTCGGCAATGCTCAGCCCGGCGGCGCTGAGCTTGTCGTCGTCCGGGATCACCGCGATGTGCTGGGAAGCGCCGCCGGAGACCGCGGCTTCACGCACCCCGTCGATCTTCTGCAGCTTAGGCAGCGCGATGCGTTCCACATCATCGTTCAGCGCTTCCAGGGACTCGTTCGAGGAGACCGCGAGCATCAGCACCGGAAGGTCGGCAATGGAGCCGGCCAGCGCCGTGGGTTCCACGTCTTCGGGCAGCTGGGTCTTCACGTTGGAGATCGCGCGTTCCACCTGCGCGCGGGCACGGTCCATATCGGTGCCGTACTCGAAGGTCAGCGCGATGCGGGTGAATCCGGTCTGCGAGGTGGCGGTGGAGGATTCCAGACCCTCGACCGCCTGCAGCGCGGTTTCCAACGGGGCTGCGACCTGTTCGTCGACCACCTCGGGGCTGGCGCCCATCTGGGTGGCCATCACGGAGATCTGCGGGAACTCCAGTGCGGGGATCAGTTCCTGCTTCAGCGATCCCATGGAGATCACGCCGAAAACGGCGGCGAAGATCGTGATGAGCGCGATGAGCGCCCGGTTCTTCAAAGACAAGATGGCCAAGCGCTGCATGCGTGTGTGGTCCTAGCTGTGTCGCAGTGGGAGGGGCTGAGCACAACTTTAGTTGGTTGTCATTGCTCAACAGTCACCGAGAGATGTTAAGCACGCAAAAATCATCCGAATGGATTACCCCGGAGTTGCCTGCAGCAGCGGTGCCGGATGCGGCAGCTAGTTTTTGGGGCGTCTACTGTTCTCCGCGCCATGCCTTGAGGAACCATGTGCCAGCGTCGTATGGAAGGAAAATGCGCTTGTAGAACTCTGGCTCTGCTTGGCGCGTTGTCCACGTTGTCCCGCCGCAGGACAAGGCCTGCAGCATGTGTTGCATCTTGCACTGCTTCCGCAGGGTCTCGCTGACGTGCGACGAGCGTGTGATGTTGTCTTCGGACTGAGAACTTTGGCTGCGGCGCCCACCACTCTTAGACGGACGTGAGTAGGGGAGAACCGGGAAATTGAGATTGAGGCTCTACGTAGATCATTGGCCATCGAGAACGGCTTTTTACTCAGGGGGCCGCATCATTACCGCGAGCGCCACCGATGGCTGTGGCATGGGGTAGCCGAAGTTCACCACGGAACTCCGTTTCGGCTGGGATCGCACCAAGCGCCCTTGGATGGTCAGCCCGACTTGGAGGAGCTTCGTTGGAGCCGTTTCCTTGGGGCATGAGGTAGGCCAGAACGTCGCGAATATGAATCCTCGTTGGAGGGGTCCTCAAAGTTTCGCAACCTTCGTAGATCCACGAAGGTCGCCGCCGCGGAGGGCCAACGCCTAGTTAGGTTCGTTTTTTCGCTTCTGGTTTATGGCTTCTTCGGCAACGATAGGAGCATCTTCGCGGCTCGTCCTAGAATATGCGACGTCATCGTCTCCATAGAGCTCTGCGGCTATTCCGTGGCCGCATCTACGTTTTGAATACCCAGCTTTTCCAGCAAGAAGCTGATGTCGAGCATATCCCGATCTCGTGCTGAACTCAGCTTCATGGCAAGCAGCGTATCAGGCGAAGCGATATATGCCTTGAGCCCGTCGCCAAGGTTGATACTGATCCATTTTGCTCCTGCGGGGATGAAAGCGGTCGCGCTGGAGTTCAGCCACCCGGATGGAAGATTGCGTTCCTGGGCCATTGCTTCAATGACGCGTTCAACGTCGGCTTGGGTGTATATGAGGCATCAATGTCTTGGGTCACCCGACGGTCGTTTCCCATGAATGCGACGGCTGCCCCGCCGACCAGTCGGATCGTCGGGGTAATTCCTTTGGCACACAGCCTTGCCCCAAGCTCGCCAAGAAGTTCGCGAATCTCATCGACCGTGAAGTCTTTACTCACGCCATCTCCAGCGAATTATCTTTGAGGAAAATATTAAAATCTGCCATTGTCTTCGGGGTGCGCTTTATTGTCAGTTCCCTGAATGCGTCGCTCATACTCCGCGTGTCATCACCTGGAAACCAAGGATCCTGTAGTTTTTTACCCCACCGAGGTTTTTGTGCAGAAACTCCTTCAAGTGCAATTCGCGCGCCTGCTGCAAGCAAAGCATCAAACCGTTCGCTTCCGGTGGGGCGGGGCTTCTTGAGGCGCTCCGGCTTCAACTTTTTCAATTGTTTTAATGAATCCATTGCAATTCGTAGAGCGAATTCACCGTCACCGGAGGACAACTCGCGGGCAATATCGCGGGCCGCCTCCTCGAGGATCGTCTGAGGCGTCAGAGGAGGGGCAGCCCAGCGGATGTTCAAGGCATCGGCAACTCTAAGCGAAGCGCCCAGTTCAGCCGTCTCTTTGCCGGATTCAAGATCAAAAATGAACTTTCGGGAAAGCCCTGTTTTGTTTGCAAGCCCCTGCTGGCTCAACCCGCTTTGGATTCGGGCGCCACGGATTGCTCGCCCCAGATCTCGCGCAGTACTAATCGTTGCCATGTCTACATTATGACACCGTTCGCTAACTAAATGTAAATATGCGAGTAGATAGATTGGAAGGGGGCGTAGGTTGTGATGAGAATTTTATGGAATTTCGCACTCACTCGTTTTTAAGCGTCGTTGCGTTGTGGTTTGGTGATTGTTCCCGCGCTCCCAGAACCGTCCATACGGCAGTGAATAAATCTTCAATGGCGCTCAGCCTTTGCCTCGGGGGTGCCAGATCATCGGCCCTGCGGAACTGGACTTTGTAATTCGCCCTGGCAACAATGTCGGGATAGGACTTTCGCCCTAATGATTTGTGGACGAACGCTAGTAGGAGATCATTACAAGGTGGGAAGTTCCTCCAAGGTCCATCAAGATTCGAAGGACACGGAACGGCGATCCTGACGTAACGAATAACGGTTGCCAACCAGCAGGTGCTGAATCTCCCAATTGTTCGGGTCCCACGGTGGGATTCGAGCGCATACTCGGTGTATGGGAAAGTCCCACGGAACTTCGCAGACGGGTAAGAAGACCATGGATCGGGACACTTTACGCAGCGTGCAGCGGCCGTTGAAGCAGCTGTACCGCGAGCAGCCTCAAGCCGGAAGCATCGTATTGGAAGCCACCGGAACACTCGGAGAAGAGGGGCTTTCCTGCTCGGTGCAAACCGGCCAGGCGCTGGTGAGCGCTGGTCTGCACCCGTCCACCGGCGGGGACGGGATGCTGGCCTGTTCGGGGGATCTGCTCTTGCGGGCGCTGGTGGCCTGCGCCGGGGTCACCCTGGCGGCGGTCGCGATCAACCGCTCGCTGAGCGTTACCGGCAGCGTCCACGCCAGCGGTGTGCTGGATGTGCGCGGCACCTTGGGGCTGGACCCCGAAGCCGCAGTGGGATTCAGCTCGATCAAGTTGTCCTTCGAGCTGCAAACCGAGGCCAGCGAGCAAGAAGTAGCGCAGCTGATCGAGGCGACGGAAAAATACTGCGTGGTGTTGCAGACCTTGCGATCCCCGCTGGCCATCGAGGTCACCGCGTTAGCAAAATGACAAAGGCCCGGCTTGCTTCCCGGGCCGCCAAGCGGCAGGAAACAAACCGGACCGTGCCGCAGCTGGCTAGATCAGTTCCAGGCTCTTATCGGTAGCCGCCTTGACCTCGGCGTAGAGCGCCGGGTTCTCGTTCAGCTTGGTGCCGTAGGAAGGGATCATTTCCTTCAGCTTCGCTTCCCAGCCGGCGAACTGCTTCGGGAAGCAGCGCGAAAGCAGGCCAACCATGATCGGCGTCGCGGTCGAGGCGCCAGGGGAGGCGCCGAGCAGACCGGAGATCGAACCGTCCGAGGAGGTGATGACCTCGGTGCCGAACTGCAGGACACCGCCCTTCTTGGCGTCCTTCTTGATGACCTGGACGCGCTGACCGGCGGTGATCAGCTCCCACTGGGAGCCGTCTGCCGCGGGGAAGTACTCGGCCAGGGCCTCGTCCTTCTTGGCGCGCGACTTGAGCACCTCCTTGATCAGGTAGGTGGTCAGCGACATGTTGTCCTTGCCCACGGCAAGCATCGGGATGATGTTGTGCGGGCGCAGCGACAACGGCAGATCCATTTGCCCGGTGGACTTCAGGAAGTTCATCGAGAATCCGGCGTACGGGCCGAACATCAGCGAACGCTTGCCATCAACGAAGCGGGTGTCCAGGTGCGGCACGGACATTGGTGGGGCGCCGACCGAAGCCTGGCCATAGACCTTTGCATGGTGCTGGTTGATGACCGTTTCATCGGTGCAGCGCAGGAACTGGCCGGAGACCGGGAAGCCGCCGAAGCCCTTGATCTCATCGATGCCTGACTTCTGAAGCAGCGACAGGGCACCGCCGCCTGCGCCGACGAAGACGAACTTGGCCTTCACGGTCTTCACTGCGCCGCTGGCCTTGTCCTTGACGGTGATTTCCCAGCCGGCGCCATCGCGCTTGAGGGTTTTGACCTTGTGGCCGTAGTTCACCGAGGCGCCCGCGGCGCTCAGCGAGTTGGTCAGGTCCTTGGTCAGGCGGCCGAAATCAACGTCGGTGCCCGAGGCCACGCGAGAGGCGGCAACCTTCTGCGCGGCGTCACGTCCCTTGGCGACCAGCGGAGTCCACTCGTTGATGGTGTCTAGATCTGTGGTGTGCTCCATTTCGCCGAACAGCGCGTTCGGCTTCAAGACGTCATAGCGTGCCTTGAGGTACTTGGAGTGGTCCTCGCCAATGACGAAGGACATGTGCGGCAGCGCGTTGATGAAATCCGCGTCTGCAACGCGCTTGTTCTCAACTGCCCACGAGTAGAACTGGCGGGACACCTGGAACTGCTCGTTGATGCCGATTGCCTTGGCTGGGTCAACGGTTCCGTCGGCCTTGGCCGGGGCGTAGTTCAGTTCGCACAGTGCCGAGTGACCGGTACCTGCGTTGTTCCATGGTGAGGATGATTCCTCTCCGGCCTTGTCGAGGTTTTCGAAAAGACCAATAGACCAGGTTGGTTCCAGCTGGTTGATCATGGTGCCAAGGGTGGCACTCATGATGCCGGCACCGATTAGTACTACGTCAAAAGATTCGGTTGACGTTTCAGAAGGCACGAGGATCTCCATCGACAGTGATACTTTGCTCTACTACAGACTAGACCTACTAGACCACCGGTTAAAAATCCTTAACTGGAAAGTGCGGGTGAGTTAGTCATCTGCACGTCCAGATAGCTCTCATTGAGCATGGGCGAAGAAGGATAGTAAGTGACATTCGGGTTGAAGGCCAACGCCGAAATCGGAAATACCAGTGGAACCAGCGGTAGATCGGTGTTCAGCGTGGCCAAAATGGCGGTCATGGCCGCGGTGCGTTCCTCTCCCGGGGGCAAGGAACGAGCTACCAGCACCTGTGAGTCAAGTAACTTGGAGGTGTATCCGAACTCATGCTCCTTGGTGTCGAGAATTCCGGAGATAAAGTCATCCTCCAGACGGTATCCACCGGAGAAGCCCAAGAGATGCATCCCGTTGAATTCCGTCGAACGCACCGTATCCACATATCCGTCGGTCCACGCAATGGGGCGTGGCTTGATCCGAATGCCTACCGCCGCTAGATCTTCGGCCAGTTGGGCGAAGGTGCGCTCGGGCAGCGGAAGGTAGTTTCGCGAGACCCGCAGCGGGTAGGCGAACTCGATGATTTCGCCCTTGTACTCGATGTCCGCCAGCAGCTGCTTGGCCTTATCGGAACTGTGGTTCAGCGTACCTTCCGGATCCGGGACACCGAAGGCCGGCGGCAGGATGCTCTGCGCGGACTTGGATCCCTGGAGGAAGAGATTGTCGGCTAGTCGCCCACGATTGACCGCGTGGGTGATGGCCATGCGGAATTCGGGCTTGGCCAGCCATTCGTTACGGTGGTCCAATCCGAGATACAACACCGAGAACGGGTCGCGCTGCACGACGACTTTCGCATTGCGAACCAAGGTGCGCATGATGTCGACCGAAACCATGTCGAAACCGTCGATTTCCTCCGCCATCAGCGCGCTTTCGCGGTTGTAGGGGGAGGGGATCGGGGAAACCACCACGGCTTCAGGATGGTTCGGGTTGTTGCTGAGCTTCGTTTTGTCCCAATAGTCGGCGAAGAGCTCCAGATTCACGGTGCCCTGGTCGTTGGACACGAACTTGTAGGGGCCGGTGCCGGAAGGCGCGGTGAGCAACGCTTCGCTCGGGTTGCTTTTCGGGCCTCCGGTAAGCGAATCCGGTGCGGCGATCGCCATCCCCGGCAGGGTGAGCGCTTCGATGAGCCCGGCACGGGGTCGGCGCAGCTTCAAGGTGAGAACGTATGGCTCGGTGGCCTCGACTCCGGCAAAATAGCTTGCGCTGCCGCCGAGGGATTTCCCGGTGAAAAGGTCCTGAGCGTAAATGGCCTTGAGTTTCTCCAGCTCGGCCAGGCGCTGGATCTCGGCCGCCTGCTGCTCCTCGGTGGCCGTGCTGTCCTTGTCCAGCTTGAGCTTCAGCTCCGCTTCGGTAGGCAGCTTGGGAATGTCTTTTTCGTGGTGGAAGACGTGCATGAAGCCTTGGCTGGAGCGCAGCTGCAGGTCCTTGGGCAGCTTGACCCAGCGGTTGAAGTTCGCCACGACGGCTGCGGCATTGAATTCGCTGCCGTCGTGGAAGCGCACCCCGCGCCGCAGGGTGAAGGTATAGCGCAGGCCGTCTTCGCTCTGGGTCCAGGCTTCGGCGAGACCGGCAATTGGGCTGCCGGTATTCGCGTCGATGGAGATCAGCGTCTCGTAGACCTGGCGGGTGATGCGGAAGGATTCGTTGTCATTGGCCAATGCGGGATCCAGCGACACCGGGGGAGCGGAAGCTGCCAGGCGCAGGGTACGCGGGATTGCAGGTTCACTTGTCGACGCACTGGCGGAGGCTACGCCTTCACCGGTCTTCGAAGTGCAGGAAGCCAGCGCCAGTGTTGTCGCAGCGAGCGATCCGGTGAGCAGCAAGCGTCGCGTCACGAGATGTTGTTGCTTCGAAGGCACAGTGGTGGCTCGACTTCCTCTTGATTGCTCTCGGTTCCCAGCCGCGGTGGACCGGCAGCTTTCGCGGCGGTAAACGGTCTGGGTATTTATCAAAGATAGCGCACGCCACTAGCGGCACCCCCAGTAATTCTCGGGGTGCCGCAAAGTGGGATCAAATTGTTAGCTAAAAAGCATTAACTAGTGATCTGGTGCACAGCGTTCTCGCCAAGTTCGCCTTTTGACCATGCCGGGAGCTGCTTTTTGAGCAGGCGCACCATCCGCGGGAAGAAGGCGGCGGTATTTCCGCCGTTATGCGGCAGGATCAACGCGTTCGGGCATTGCCACAGCGGGTGGTCCGCCGGCAGTGGTTCTGGTTCGAAAACATCCGAGGCTACCGACAGTCGCCCGGAGGCGACCTCGGCGACCAGCGCGTCGGTGTCAACCACCGGACCGCGGGCCACGTTGACTATCAATGCACCATCGGGAAGCTTGGCGAGCAACTCGGCGTCCACCAGATGGTGGGTGGAGTCGTTGAGCGGAACAATCAGAATCAGCACCTCGATTTCACCGGCATGGGCGGATAGCTGGTCAACGGAGAGAATCTCACCGTGCTCGTCGGTGCGGGCACGGGAACCGAAGCGCAACAAGTTCACTTCGAAGGGCTCCAAGCGTTTGCGGATTTCCTCGCCGATGCCGCCGACTCCGACAAGGCCCACCGTGCGGTCGGCCAAGCCGGGCCACTGCATGGGGTTCCATGCCCCTTCGCTCTGGTCGCGTACCGCCTGCGGGAAACCGCGCAGCGAAGCGATGGCTAGCCCCAGTGCCATCTCTGCGGTGGCTGAGGCGTGCACGCCGGCGGCCGTCGTGATATTTGCTCGGTCGCCAACGAGGTCAATCAGTCCGTCGTAGCCGGTGGTCTGCGTTTGTACGTGGCTGACGTTTGTTGCCCGATCGATATTGCGCAGGCTGTGCGGTGAGGCCATATAAGGGAAGATCGTTATGTCGATCTCCTCCAGGTTCGTGGAAGGCTCGTTGACCAAGTCCCAAATAACTGGCTTGAGATTGCTTGGCAACTCGCCGACAGCGTCGAGAAGTTCTTGGGTGGGAAAGGAAACCGTGCGTTGGGTGATCATGGGATCACTGTATAAAGCAGGCGATGCCCATGGAAATAACCCCAAGTCATCTGCTGTAACGAAGGTCACCGGCCGAAGGGTCCCTCTCGTTTTGCACTCTCGCCGAAAGCTGGTAAAGTTTTATCTCGTTGCGAAAGCGCGAAGCACAAAAAGCTTCTAGAACATCGCAGCGGGCGCCTCTAGCTCAATTGGCAGAGCAACTGACTCTTAATCAGTAGGTTTCGGGTTCAAGTCCCGAGGGGCGCACGGTGAAAAAGGTCGGACTTCGGTCCGGCCTTTTTGCGTACCCGGGATAAATTTTGCTCTTACCCAAATTATTCGCCCCACCGATGCACTGCACCGGATTCCCCTAACCACCGAATGCTTCTGTGCGTTGAACCTCGTGAGCAACGAACAGTTGGGCGTGCCCTATGCGCCGGAAAGCTTGCTGCGGGCTGGTGCGGCCAAGAGAAATTAAAGGTCATTGCTCAATTGAAATGGGTTGAACGCGTCCGCTGAGAGGCTGCCTGGACCCCGCTTGCAGAATATCGGTGCGGACCTTGGATCTTCAGCGGTCTAGCCATCTTCCACGGAGGCTTGGAAGCTCCAGGGCCGCTGGTGGTGCCTGTCCTCGGGTTGCCCTTCGCCCGGCGAGCCGGATCTGCAGCTGCTCGGCCGGAACATTGTTCGGCCGTGCCGAACGGCCATGCGGAGCCGTGCCATTTACGTTGCCAATTTGCTGAAATAACCTGAAATAGAAGCGAAAACATCGCTTCACAGGCAAAAACAGAAAGCAGCGTCATGGCTAAGGTCGTACTCGTTCTCTATCCCGATCCCGTGAAAGGTTTCCCAAACTTCCCTGACGATTATGCTCGCGATTCCCTTCCTGCGGTGCCGGACTATCCCAATGGGCAGACCCTGCCAAACCCAAAGGGCATCGACTTCACTCCCGGCGCCCTGTTGGGTTCGGTCACCGGCGAACTGGGGCTGCGCAAGTATCTGGAAGACAACGGGCACGAACTCGTAGTGACCAGCGACAAGGACGGAGAAGATTCGGTCTTCGAACGCGAGCTGGTCGATGCCGACATCATCATTTCGCAGCCATTCTGGCCGGCCTACCTCACCGCGGAGCGTCTGGCCAAGGCCAAGAACCTGAAGATCGCCGTGACTGCAGGCATCGGCAGTGACCATGTCGACCTGACCATGGCCAACGATCTGGGTATCACCGTTGCCGAGGTCACCTACAGCAACTCGCATTCGGTGGCCGAGCACACGGTCATGCAGGTTCTGGTGCTCGTGCGGGATTTCGTTCTCCAGCACAAGATTTCCGCGGACGGCGGATGGAATATCGCCGACGCGGTGGAGCGCTCCTATGATCTGGAGGGCATGGACGTAGGCATCTTCGCGGCCGGCCGCATCGGCCGCGCGGTGATCGAGCGGCTGGCGCCCTTTGGCGTGAAGCTGCACTACAACGACCGGTTCCGCCTTCCGGCCGAGTATGAGCAAAAGTACCACCTGCAGTTCCACGAGAGCATTAACGAGCTGGTCAAGCATGTTGACGTGCTCACCGTCCACGCCCCGCTGACCGATGAAACCACCGGTTTGCTCAACGACGATCTCTTGGGCACCATGCGGCGCGGTTCCTACATCGTCAATCCGGCGCGTGGGGCCATCGCCGAGGCCGATGCCATCGTTCGGGCCCTGGAGTCCGGCCGGCTCGCCGGATATGCGGGGGACGTCTGGGCCCCGCAGCCGGCTCCCGCGGATCATCCCTGGCGCACCATGGCGCATAACGCGATGACCACCCACACCTCGGGCACCTCGCTCTCCGCCCAGGCCAAATACGCCGCAGGGACCCGGGAAATCCTGGAATGCTTCTTCGAGGGCCGCGAGATCCGCCCCGAATACCTGATCGTCCAGGGCGGGGACTACGCCGGGACCGGCGCGCATTCCTCCGCCGAGCAGAGGTAGCTTCGGTTAGTGTATTCGGGCAAGGGCTTTGATACTTTGCGGGAGATTCGCTCAGGCCCCAATGCCTGCGCAGGCCGATGATGTGAAAGTGGGAGTCCATGCTTCTGACCCAGTTGGAGTACTTTGTCGCGCTGGCCCGGGAGAAGCATTTTGGACATGCTGCGGCGGCCTGCTTCGTCTCCCCGTCGGCGCTGTCCGAAGCGATCCGGAAGTTGGAAACCGAGCTGGGCGTTCCGCTCGTGACGCGCGGAAGGAACTTCGAGGGACTCACCACCGAAGGCCAGCAGGCGCTGATCTGGGCGCAGAAGATGGTGGCGAATCAGCATTCGATGCTGACCGAGCTCTCCGCGGCCCGCGGAAACCTCACCGCCCGCATTCGGGTTGGAGCCATCCCTGCTGGCGGTGCGCTGGCAGCTTCGGTTCTGTCCCAGCTGGGGCGGCAGCAGCATTCGGTCACGGCCACGCTTTCCACCGGATTGAGCAGTGAGCAGATCATGGCAAAATTGCGCCGCTTTGAACTCGAAGCCGGGGTGATTCTGCCCTCCGCTGCCGATGGGCCGGATATCTTGGCCGTGGCCATCAGCGAAATTTCCCATGTGGTGGTGGCGCCCCACGGAGTTTTTCCGGCCGAAACCAAGTACGTGACCGGCTCCATGCTCCGCGATGTCCCGTTGGCCTTGCTGTCTCCGGCGATGCGTGCCCGGCAGCAGCTGGATCTGCGATTTGCGGAGCATGGCATTGAATTGCGCCCGCGCTTTGACGTCGATTCCGTTGAGGCTCTGCTCAACCTCGTCGCCCAAGGCCCGTGGGTCACCGTGATTCCCGAATCAGCCATCACCAAGCATCCGCCGCAGGCAAATATTCGAGTTCTACCGCTCACCGAGCCGCATGTCGCAATTTCCTTGGCCGTAGTGCGACTGGCTCAAAAACCCGTTTCCGCGATTTCCCGAGCCCTCGACTCGGCGATTGGATCAGTGCTGCCCGCGATCTGACCCACTCGCTGCACGGGTCTCTCACCTTGAAAGGCCCGCTTATGAGGCACTCGACTCACCCGATACTCCGCCACCTGCAGCCGGCGATGGCCTGGAGGCATGTCCTCTGGGCATCGCTCGGCAGCTTCCTGGCCATCGCCGCCTTGTCCTGGGTGGGCAATAGCGTTGGATCACCGATTCTGATCGCAGCCTTCGGCTCTTCCTGCGTCCTGGTCTTTCTGCTGCCTTCCTCGCCCATGGCGCAACCGGTCAGCTTGGTCGGTGGCCACCTGGTCTCCGCATGCTGCGGATTGCTGGTCCGAACCTACTTGCCCTCCGCGTGGTGGAGCATCGCTTTGGCGGTGGGCTTGTCCATCGCAGCCATGGCGTTGCTGCGCGTGACCCATCCGCCGGCAGGGGGAAACCCCATTGGGATACTGCTCGCGAACGAAGGCTGGAGCTACCTAGTGGTTACGGTGCTGCTCGGCTCCTTGATCGTCGCGGTATGCGGCATGGTGTTCCGCGTGTTCCCGCTGGCGAAGAGTGAGTCCCGAGCCGAACCCGAGCAGCAAATCACCGAAGAAGAACTGGATCAACTCACGCGGTGAGCCATCGAGGGTGCCGTCAATGCCCCGTGACGGCAACCCTTGGCGCCGCCGAAAAGCCGCAACTGAATGGCAGGACGCCCCCTGTTGTGATCCATTGCACGGGCGAACTTTTAGTTAATTTTTGGAAATCCCGCTCGCCAGAATTCGCAAAAGCTCCACTGACTAGGCATTATTATTGATCCAGGGGTGCGGTTGGTCGATTTTCCTTTTTGGGTGCCTTCTGCCTATGATTATCTACGTCGCAACGACATGAACCGGAAACGGACTAGTCAGAGCGAAGTAAGCGCCTCTAGCTCAATTGGCAGAGCAACTGACTCTTAATCAGTAGGTTTCGGGTTCAAGTCCCGAGGGGCGCACAATGAGATCCGACCTGAACTATCAGGTCGGATTTTTTGTATATCCACGGAAAAGGGGTTCTACGAATGAGCAATGAAGCCACTACGCCAACTCGCTTGGCTGCGGGAGATCAGGCGCCAGACTTCACGTTGCGCGATGCCGAGGGCAATGAAGTGACCTTGTCCAGCTTCCGCGGCAAGAAAGCGATCGTGTACTTCTACCCGGCGGCGTCCACTCCTGGCTGCACGAAGCAGGCCTGCGATTTCCGCGACTCGATCCAGTCCCTGAAGGGTCTGGGCTACGAGGTTCTCGGAATCTCCCCGGACGGTGTTACCAAGCTGGCGAAGTTCGCCGCCAAGGAAGAGCTCAACTTCCCGCTGCTGGCCGACGAGGACCATGCGGTCGCCGAAGCCTATGGCGCCTGGGGCGAAAAGAAGAATTATGGCCGCACCTACGAGGGGCTGATTCGCTCGACCATTGTGGTCGACGAGCAGGGTCTGGTTTCCCTGGCGCAGTACAACGTTCGTGCCACCGGTCACGTAGCAAAGCTGCGTCGTGACTTGGGGATTGATCCCAAGTAGAAGCATGGTTCGCCGATTTTATATCTGCGAATTATTCCGCTAGACTAGTTGAGGTCGAGTTACCGGACTTCGAGCCAGGTGTAGCGCGAGCGAGTATGGCGGAATTGGTAGACGCGCTGGATTTAGGTTCCAGTGTCTTCGGACGTGAGAGTTCAAGTCTCTCTACTCGCACCAACCACACAAAACCTCCCGAACTAGCAAAGTTCGGGAGGTTTTGTGCATTCTGCAAGGTGGACGCTGGCGCGCGGAGCGGTGCCGTGGCTCGGATCCTGCTCGTTGCCGCGGGCCGGGGGAGTAGGCTTTGGAAGAGCAATCCTGCGATCGGGAATGCTGAAGGTGATTATTCAAGGGGTGGAATGTGGAGCGCGAAAAGCTGCCCACGATGTATAGCTTGGCGCAATCGGATCCGGAGCAAGCGCTCATACCCCGCGCTGGCATCCCGGCACAGGACCTCGCCCAGATCGAGCGCATCATGGCCGAACTGGGGCGGATGCGTGCGGTGGAGCGGCGCATCATGCATAGCGCGCAGAGCTTCATGAAGCTCAACGAAACGGATATGCGCGCCATTCGCCAGCTCATTTCCGCAAAGCATGCCGGGCAAGCGGTGACCCCAGGATTGCTCGCCCGCCATTTGGGGGTCACCACCGCCTCGGTGACCAAGATGATCGACCGGCTCGTGGCCGGCGGGCATGTGGTGCGCAAGGCGCACCCCACCGATCGGCGCTCCTGGCAGGTGGAAGTCAGCGAAGAAACGCATCTGGCCGCCCGCGAGCAGCTGGGGCGCCACCACGCCAAGCGATTCGACGTGGCCCTGGGGTTGAGCGCCGAAGATCGCGATGTGGTGATCCGCTTCCTCGCCGGCACCTCCGATGCCCTGCAGGACAGCCTCTACGGGGTCGAGCCCGAAGCATCCGAGTCCGGCCAGTAGCTCCCTAGGCCGGGGTGCTCTCGTTTTCGGCCTGCGTTATGATGCTGCGCAGCATCGAGGAGAAGATCAGGCCGTGGAACGGGTACACGGACCACCAATAGAGCCGTCCGGCGAGCCCGCGCGGGAAGAAGATGGCCCGTTGGGTCAGCCGCACCTTTCCTGCCTCCTGGTCGCTGAGCCGGAATTCCAGCCAGGCCCGTCCGGGCACGCGCATTTCGGCGCGCAGGCGCAGCAGCTGGCCCGGTTCCAGGGCTTCGACCCGCCACCAGTCCACCACGTCTCCCAGCGCCAGTTTTTCGCGTTGCCGCCGTCCGCGGCGCAGGCCCACCCCTCCGGCTAGCTTGTCCAGCAGCCCGCGGGCCTTCCAGAGCAGCGGGAAGGAGAAGTAGCCGGACTCTCCGCCAATGCGGCCAAGCACCGTGAACAGCCCGGCGGCGCTTGCCGCGCTGTCCTGGGTTCGCTCATCGACGTAGACCCGGTGCCCGGCCCACTCGGGGTCCGAAGGCAGCGGATCCGCGGGGGCCGAAACGGGGTGCGCCGTAGCCCAGTTGGTGTCCACCGAGTCGGTGCGGATTTTCTCCAGGGCCAGCGCGACCGCGCGTGGATAGTCCGTCAGCCCGCCTTCGGGGCGGTCTATCAGCTCATCGATGGCCCGGTTGCGCACCAGGCAATCGTGCTGCAGCGAATCAACCAGCGCGCCGGCGAGGGTATGCGGCAACGGAGTGACCAGATTAACCCAATGCGAGGCCAGCCGCGGCGTCAGCAGCGGAAGCGGTATCACCCACGGCTTGCGCAGTCCCGCCTGGACGGCGTAGCTGCGCATCAGCTCGGCGTAGCTGTAGGCAAGCGGGCCGCCAATGTCATAGGTCCCCCAGCTGCCGGCCGGCAGTTCCGCGCAGCGCGCCAGATAATGCAGGGCGTCGCGCACCGCGATGGGCTGGACCTTGTTCAGCACCCAGCGCGGCGCGGGCATCACCGGCAGCACGTCGCTCAAATGCCGGATCATTTCGAAGCTGGCGGAGCCCGAACCGATCACCAGGCCCGCCTGCAAGGTGAGCAAGGGGACCGGGCCGGATCCGAGGATCCGGCCCACCTTGGCCCGGGAGGCCAGATGGTCGCTGAGTTCGCCCTCGGGATGCAGCCCGGAGAGGTAGACCAGCTGTCCCACCGAAGCCTCGGTGGCCGCTTTCAGCATGCTGTGCGCGCACCGTTCCTCGGCGGCCATGAAATTCTTGGTGCTGGACATCGAATGCACCAGGTAATAGACCACGTCCGCTCCGGCGCAGAGCCGTGCGACCGCCGAGCCGTCCTCCAGGGTTCCGGAGACAACCTCTACCTGCTCGCGCCAGGGGACGTCGCGCAGCCGGTCGGCGCTGCGCGTGAGCACGCGCACCCGGTGCCCGCGTTCGAGCAGCAAGGGGACTAGCCGCCCGCCGATGTATCCGGTCGCGCCGGTGACCGCAATGGTGCTCATGGCTGGCTCAATTCTTCTCGGCCGCGCAAGCGCAGGGCGACTCCGGCCGCGCAGAGCAGCAGCAAGGCCGCGGCCGCCAGCGCCGAGTAGCCGACCAGTTCGGACTCATTGGACCCGGTGAGCCGGCTATGCCCAATCCAGGCAATGCCCCAAGCCATGGCCAGCGCCGTGTAGAGCTTTCCCCTGCAGTACCAGCAGACCGCCACCGCGATAATCACGGCAAGCGCCAGCATAACCAGTGCCGCAACCGGAGCCCATGCGGCGTTTTCTCCCACGCCCCAGGAGGAGAGCAGCGCCGAGACATTGGCAATGCTTGCCACGTTCACCCAGCCCAGATAGACGCCGAAGGTCAGCCACATGATCCAATGCTCGGCCCGCGAGCTGCTGGAGAAGCGCACCAGCCGGACCAGGATCCAGATCAGTACCAGCAGCAGCGCAAAAATCACCACGACGCTCAACGCCAGCAGGTCGAATTGCACCACCGCGATCCAGGCCGCGTTCAGCAGCGCGGAGGCCGCCACCGGCAGGCGCAGTGCCCTCAGGGTTTCCGAGCGCCGCCCCGCGGGCAAGGCCTGGTAGACGGCGAACACCGCAAGCCCCAGATAGATGAAGCTCCAGATGGAGAATGCCGGACCGGAAGGGGCCAGCAAGGTTGAATCGGCACCGAGGTAGCCGCCGGCAGCATCTTGGATGGAGGTGCCGCCCAGGGCGCCGCTGCCGATGAACGCCGCCGTGATCGCCGCGCCCAGAGCCGCGATTTCCAGAATCACCGTAGGCCAAGGGGCCATCGATGCGCTGTGTTGTGGTTCTTTCATGATCCGCTCCTCGCGGTTGGTGGGCCAAAGATCTTGAAACTGGAGTCGACAAATGAAGATACTTAAACCATGATGTATCTAGCGAAGCTAATAATCAACCTAGCGAGAGAAGTTCTTCATGGCTACCACCGCGGACCCCAGGTCCTCTAGCGTGCTGCGACTCATGCGCCAATTCCAGCATGCCTACGCGGCGGCCGAGGACGAATACCGCAGGGAACTGGGCCTGAACGACACGGATCTGCGGGCGTTGAACGCGCTGGGAGTCGATAAGCAACTCGGTCCCGGACAGCTTGGTGCCAAGCTTTCGGTCTCCACGGCGGGAATCACCTCCGTGCTGGACCGGCTCGAGGCCCATGGCTACATTCGCCGCCAGGACCATCCCCAGGACCGGCGCAAGAAGCTGATCTTGCAGGGAGCGAACTTTCCCGGCCTCCCGGAGCAAGCCGCGGGAAGCCTGCGCGGAATCTACCGGGCCTTCCGGGAACTGGACGAGCAGCAACAGCACACGGTGCTTGGCTTCCTGCATGAGGCCTGCCAAGCGTTGGAATCCGACACCGAAACCCACCTATGGAGCAAAGGGCCATGACCATCCACGCCACCTCACACACGGCACCTTCGAGCAAGGACCCCGGATTGCCCGGCTTTGCCGACACCCGGACACTGGCCGAAATCCGCCGGCATCTGGAAACCATCCTGGACCAGGCCAAGGCACGGGCCGGCGCCTATTCCCCGCACACCGCGCAGCTCTGGGAGGCGATCGCGCGCAGCGTGGAACACGGAAAACTCACCCGCCCGGCCCTGGTGTTCCTCGGATACCAGGCGTTCGCCGGGGCGGACCCGGGCCGCGCGAAGGATCTGGCCTGCGCCTTCGAGCTGCTGCATACCGCCCTGCTGATGCATGACGACGTGATCGACCGCGACTACATGCGCCGCGGCCGGCCGACCCTGTCGGCGCACTACCGCGACCAGGCGCTGGCCGCCGGACGGTGCGCGGCCGATGCCGAGCACCTCGGCAACAGCGCCGCGGTGATCGCCGGGGACCTGCTGCTGGCGGAGGCGATCAAGCTGGCCGCCCGCGCCGGGCACGGCCTGGACTGCGAGGCAGCCGTGGAGGAGGCCTTCCACCAGGCCATCGCGCAGGCCGGGGCCGGTGAGCTCGAAGACCTGCTCTACTCGCTGCTAGAAGAGCCGGCCACCACCGGGGAGGTCTTGCGCATGGAAGAGCTCAAAACCGCCGCCTATTCCTTCCAGCTTCCGCTGCAGGCCGGAGCCCTGCTCGCCGGAGCCAGCGCGCAGCAAGCCGCGCGGCTCGGCGCGGTGGGCTGCCAGCTGGGCATCGCCTACCAGGTGATCGACGACGTGCTGGGGACCTTCGGGGAGCCGGAGGCCACCGGAAAGCCCAACGACTCGGATCTGCGCGAAGCCAAGAGCACCATTCTGATCTCGCTGGCCAGCGAACAGGAGGGCTTCAGCTCGCTGCTGGCCTCCTACCGGACCGGGCACAGCGATATGGCCACCCTGCGCCACGCCCTGGAAGAATCCGGAGCCGAGCAGTTCGCCCGCAAACTCGCCAACGAGCTCTGCGCCTCCGCCACCCGTTCGGCCACCTTCCTGCGCCTGCCTGCTGCCGCGCAACGCATGCTGCACGAATGCACCGCCCTGATCCTCTCCCGGAGCAACTGAGCCATGGAACCCACAGATCTGGAGCGCTACGCGGACACCGCCCAGCGCAGCGCCCGCGTGGTGATCGGCTCCTACTCGACCTCCTTCTCGCTGGCCTGCAAAATGCTGGACCGGGACACGGCTAGGCATATCGCCAACATCTACGCCCTGGTCCGGCTGGCCGACGAGGTGGTCGACGGGGTAGCCCGCGAAGCCGGGCTGGATGCCCGGCAGGTCGCCGCCGCCCTGGAGGCGCTCGAAGCGGAAACCGAGCAGGGCCTGGACAGCGGGTACAGCACCAACCTGCTGGTGCACGCATTCTCCGCCACCGCCCGGGCCGCCGGCATCGGCACCGAGCTGACCCGCCCGTTCTTCGCCTCCATGCGCGCGGATTTGCTGCGCAGCGCGCACGACGCCGAATCCCTGGAGCAGTACATCTACGGATCGGCCGAGGTGGTGGGGCTGATGTGCCTGCAGGTGTTCCGTGCCATGCCCGGAAGCCAGCGAAGCCACACCCCGGAGGCCACCGCCGCCGCCCGGAGCCTGGGCGCGGCCTTCCAGAAGGTGAACTTCCTGCGCGATCTGGCCGCAGACAGCCAGCAGCTGGGACGCAGCTATTTCCCGGGCGACCCGGCGCAGGGTTTCTCCGAAGCGCAGAAATCCGCGCTGGTGGCCGAGATCTACGCCGACCTTGCCGTCGCCGAGCGCGGCATCGCGCTGCTTCCGCCCGGCGCGGCACGCGCGGTGCGCATGGCCCACGATCTGTTTGCCGAACTGAACCGGCAGCTCGAACGCACCGCGGCCAGCGAGCTGCTCACCCAGCGGATCTCCGTCTCGACCCCGCGCAAGGCCCTGATCGCGGCCAGGACCATGCTCGGCACTATTTCTTGGAGCAGCAAATGAGCACTTCTTCCTCCCGCGTCGTGGTGATCGGCGCCGGGTTCTCCGGGCTGGCCAGCGCCGGGCTGCTGGCCGCCAGCGGGCACCAGGTGACCGTGCTCGAGCAGCACCCCACCCTCGGCGGGCGTTCCGGACGCCTGCAACGCGGTGGGTTCCGCTTCGACACCGGTCCCTCGTGGTACCTGATGCCCGAGGTCTTCGAGCACTGGTTCAACTTGATGGGCTCGCGCGTGGAAGAGCACCTGGAGCTGCGCGAGCTGCCGGTGGGCTACCGGACCTTCTTCGAAGACGGCGCCGCGCCGGTGGACGTGGGCACCGGCGACGCGGTCCGGGAACTCTTCGAGGAGCTGGAGCCCGGATCCGGCGCGGCGCTGGATGAATACCTGGCCCAGGCCGGCACCAGCTACGCGCTGGCACTGAAGCATTTCCTCTATGACGACTTCCGCTCCTTGAAGGGACTGCTCAACCCTGGACTCGCGCGCCATGCGCGGAGCCTCGCGCCGCTGCTGGCCAGCAACCTGCAAAGCTACATAGCCAAGCGGTTCGGCAACCGGCAGCTGCGCCAGATCCTCGGCTACCCGGCCGTTTTCCTCGGCTCCAGCCCGCGGCGCACCCCGGCCCTGTACCAATTGATGAGCCACCTGGATCTGGTGGACGGAGTGAAATACCCGATGGGCGGATTCGCAGGCCTCGCGGACGCCATGGGCCAGCTGTCCATCTCCCGGGGCGCCACCGTGCACCTGGGCGCCACGGCGACGAAGATCGAAACCGGGAAGCGTCCCGGACCCGCGGTGGAAGCGGTGCGCTGGGTCGATGAGGAGGGCAACGTGCAGCGCACCGAAGCGGACTTCGTCATCGGCGCCGCGGATCTGCACCACCTGGAGGGCGAGCTGCTGGACCCGGAATTGCACAGCCACCCGGCGAAAAGCTGGAAGTCCAAGGACCCGGGCCCCAGTGCGGTGCTGCTCTGCCTGGGCATCTCCGGCCGGCTCCCGCAGCTGGAGCACCACAACCTGCTGTTCACCCGCGACTGGGATGATAATTTTGCCCGGATCCACGAAGGCCGCGAACTGGGCGAGCAGACGAGCATCTACGTCTGCAAGCCCAGCGCCACGGACCCGGGTGTGGCCCCGGAAGGCCATGAGAATCTGTTCATCCTCATTCCCGCGCCGGCGCTGCCCGAATGGGGCAGCGGGGGAGCCGATGGGCAAGGGGATCTCAGGGTGGAGCAGGTCGCGGACGCGGCCATCGACCAGCTGGCCGCCTGGGCACGGATCCCGGACCTGCGCGAGCGCGTGGTGGTGCGCCAGAGCATCGGACCGGCGGACTTCCTCACGCAATATGGCGCCTTCCGCGGTTCCGCCCTCGGCCTGGCCCACACCTTGGGGCAAAGCGCGATGCTGCGCCCTGGCAACCAGAGCAGCAAGGTGGCCGGGCTCTACTTCGCCGGCAGTTCGGTGCGCCCGGGGATCGGGGTGCCGATGTGCCTGATCAGCGGGGAGCTGGCCGCCAAGGCGGTAAACGGCATCGATACGCCCGGCGCCATCGACCAGGCGCAGTGGGCGCGATTGTGCGGAGCGGGCCAATGACCTATCTGCTGATCTTGCTCGGGCTCATCTTTTGCATGGGGCTGCTCGATGCGCGCTTCAGGCTCTTTGTCTTCGCCAAGCCCTTGGCCGCGCTGGCTAGCCTGGTGCTGGGGACTGCATTCTTCCTGCTCTGGGACGTGATCGCCATCGCCCAAGGCATCTTCCTGCACCTGGACTCGGCGCTGATGACCGGGATCATGGTGGCCGAGCAGCTTCCGCTCGAAGAGGTGTTTTTCCTGTTCTTCCTGTGCTATTCGACAATGATCGTGGTCAACGGGATTGCGCTGCTGCGCGAGCCGAAAGCCGCTGCGCGGCCACGCGGGGAAGGAGCGGGAAATGTTTCTTGAATTGGGCTTCTGGTTTGCGGCCCTCGCCGCGCTCGCCCTGATCGGTGCCCTGCTGTACCGGCGGATCAGGCCGGCCGCCGCGCTTCCGGAATTGGGGCTGGCACTGCTGATCATGGTGTTGCTCACCGCGATCTTCGACAACGTGATGATCGCGGCCGGCCTGTTCGACTACGGCGAGCAGACCTTGCTGGGAGTGCGCATTGGACGCGCCCCGCTTGAAGACTTCCTCTACCCGTTGTGCGCGGTACTGCTGATGCCCGCCCTGTGGTGGCTGCTTGGCGGGAAACCAACAGCACAGCACAAAAACCAGGGGAGCCGTAAATGATCCGCGCAATCCTCGCCACCTCCCGCCCCATCTCCTGGGTGAATACCGCCTACCCGTTTGCGGCCGCCTATCTGATCGCCGGGCAGCGCATCGATTGGCTGCTGGTGGTGGGAACGATCTTCTTCCTGTTCCCGTACAACTTGCTGATGTACGGGGTCAACGACGTCTTCGACTACGAGTCGGACCTGCGCAATCCGCGCAAGGGCGGCGTCGAGGGCGCGCTGCTGTCCAAGGATACGCACCGCAGGATCCTCTCCGCCTGCCTGGTCATTTCGCTTCCGTTCATCGCGGCATTGGCTATTGGCGGCACCGCACTGTCCAACGCGGTGCTGGCGGCCAGCGTGGCCGCGGTGCTGGCCTACAGCGCACCGCGCTTGCGCTTCAAGGAACGCCCGGGCCTGGACTCGCTGACCAGCGCGGTGCATTTTGTGTCCCCGGCGGTCTACGGCTGGGTACTGGCAGGCAGCGGATTGACCCTCACCCAGTGGTGCGTCTTCGGCGCGTTTTTGCTTTGGGGGATGGCAAGCCATGCCCTGGGCGCCATCCAGGACATCATCCCGGACCGGGCCGGTGCGCTGGGTTCGATTGCCACGGTGCTCGGCGCGCGGATCACGCTGTACCTGGTGCTGCTCGCCTATCTGCTGGCCGGGGCAGTGCTGCTGCTGGGCTTGTCCTGGCCTGCGGCCGGCGCGGCATTGCTGGCAGTTCCCTACGTGCTCAACGTGCTGCCGCATCTGGCAGTGAGCGATGCAAGTTCCGGGGCGGTGAACGCTGCGTGGAAGAGATTTCTCTGGATCAATTACCTCTGCGGCTTCCTGCTCACTATGCTGATTATTTACACCACCATGTTCGCGTAGCCCAGTAGGCAGAGAAGGAAGTACAACATTCTATGGACGTCATCTTGCTTTCCGAGGATGGCGAACCGATCGGTTCGTGCCCGAAGGAACTAGTGCACACGGAGAACACCCCGCTGCACCAAGCCTTTTCCTGCTACCTGTTCAACGCGCAAGGACAGCTGCTGGTGACCCGCCGCGCCCTGTCGAAGCTGACCTGGCCCGGGGTTTGGACCAACTCCTTCTGCGGCCACCCGATGCCCGGTGAGGAACTGGTAAACGCGGTGCGCCGGCACGCGGCCCATGAGCTCGGTGCGCAAATTGCCGACCTGCGGGTGGTGCTGGCGGAGTTCGCCTACCGCGCGGTGGATGCCAGCGGCATCGTGGAGAATGAACGCTGCCCGGTCTTCATCGCCACCCTGGAAAACGAGCTGGCGCCCAACCCGGAGGAGGTCATGGACTACCAGTGGGTCGAGGCGGACAAGCTGGAAGTCGCCGTGCAAGGCACCCCGTGGGCATTCAGCCCGTGGATGGGCTGGCAGCTGGCCGAATTCTCGCCGCGCCCCACTCCCTGAGTCCGCTCGTTTTCTCGATTCCCGGGCAGCGCGTTGATACCGAGGCAAGCCAGGCGTTTGGTAGGGCACTGTACCGTGGGTTGTATGGGGCGGTCCGTTGTGGCCTGTCCCACATAGAAAGAGAAAACGACGCATGGATTCGACAAAAGACCTTTCACTAGGTGTCATCGCAACTTCGCAGAAGACGGACGAACGGCGTCTGCCGATCCACCCGCTGCACTTTGAACGGATCGATGAGAACTTCCGAAAGCGGATGATCGTCGAGACCGGCTACGGTCTACCCTGTGGCATCGACGACGAACAACTCGCCCCGCTGGTCGGAAAAATCGCCACCCGAAGCGAGATCATGCAATCCGCAGACATTCTGCTCTTGCCCAAGCCGCAGCACGCGGATCTCGAAGAAATGCGTGTGGGGCAAACGCTGTGGGGCTGGCCGCACTGTGTCCAGGACGAAAAGCTCACGCAGCTGGCGGTGGACAAGAAACTGACGCTCATCGCCTTCGAAGCGATGAACCACTGGGGCAGCGACGGAAGCTTCGGGCTGCACGTCTTCCACAAGAACAACGAGATCGCCGGCTACGCCTCGGTGCTGCACGCCATGCAGCTGTGCGGGGTCACCGGAGACTACGGGCGCCGGCTCTCGGCGGTGGTCATCGGCTTCGGCGCTACCGCTCGCGGGGCGGTCACCGCACTGCGCGCCCATGGCATCAACGAGATCCAGGTGCTCACCTCCCGCGCCGTGGCGGCGGTAGCCTCGCCGATCCACGCGGTGACGATGGTGCAGTTCGAGCACGAAAGCGGGCCGCATCTGAGCGAAGTGATCACCGACGAAGGTAAGGTTCCCTTGGCTCCGTTCCTCGCCGAGAGCGACATCGTGGTCAATTGCACCCTGCAGGATCCGAATGCCCCGTTAATGTACCTGAGCACCGAGCAGCTGGATGCCTTTTATCCCGGAAGCATCATCGTTGATGTTTCCTGCGATGAAGGCATGGGTTTCGAGTGGGCGAAACCGACTTCCTTTGCCGAGCCGATGTTCAAGGTGGGGCCGAATATCAACTACTACGCGGTGGATCATTCACCCTCGTACCTGTGGAATTCGGCCAGCTGGGAAATCAGCCTGGGGCTGCTTCCGTTCCTCGAGGAGGTCATGGGCGGACCGGAGCAGTGGAAAGAAAACAAAACGATCATGCGCGCCATCGAGATCCAGGAGGGTGTGGTCAAGAATCCGGCCATCCTGGAGTTCCAGAAGCGCCACGCGCAGTATCCGCACGAGCTGGCGCGAAGCCAAGCATAGGCTTGGGGGATCGCTAGCCACTAACGGTAGCTAGCCATCGAATGTGCAATGCCCCTGCGCCAGCCGGATTCATCCGGCGCAGGGGCAAAACACATGCTCCTAGGCGATGCGCAGCGCGAAATGCGCAGAGAGTTGTTGCCGATTGCGCGTCCCGGTCTTTCGAAATAGCCGCGTAAGCCTCGCTTCGACCGCGCTGACTGATATGAACAACTCATCAGCGATGCCCTTGTTTGTTAGGCCTTGGCGAACCATCGAGACCAACTGGTTTTCTTCATGAGTCAGCAACTCCAGCTCGGGTTCGGACGTCGGTGCGTCGTCTACCTTTGACAGTAGTTTTACAACGCTATCGGCCCAACCTAGGGCACCAATATTGCGGTAAATTGTCTTGGCCGCGATGAACTGCTTCACCGCTTGGCTTTGGCGGCCCATGAAGTCCAAGCGCACACCATAGCAGTGGTGGATTCTTGCAAGTTCCAACAAACTGTCGCCAGGCTGCCAGGTTTCCAGCAACGATTGAAAGCGTGAGAGGGCCACTTCGCCGGGCAAGGCAATGGCTTGGGCACGACGCAGGAGCAACTTCGCCTGGCGGCTCTTCACCGACGCCATCAGAGATTGCGTTGCACGAAATTCATTGGCGGCCTGTTCGGGATGATTGGCCGAGGCTAGGGCCTCGATCAGGTTCACGCAGGTTTCCACATACTGGGTATTAACTATCTTCCGGTACGTGAGTTGCGTGTGCTGGAAATGCGTAGCGGCTTCGTCGAATCTGCCGCTCATCAGTGCATGGAGACCCGCCAATTCGGTGACTCTGCTGGCGTAAATCGAGGGGATCTCGTCATGGGCGTAAGGACGAAGCGAATCAAGGATAGGCATCGCCTTGTCCGCGCGGTTCTTCATGAGCCAGTACCAAGCATTAATAATTCGAGGCAACGGACGCATCAACCCTGCGTTAGCCGAAGAATTCCACCGTTCAACGGCTTTCAAACCACGGGGAACATCGTGGGCCTTGATTGCCAATTGTGCGTCGTAGAGCAAGCCCAGAGATTTATATAAAGGTACGCCATGCGCACCACTTAATAGTCGTGCCAAGGTGGCTCGCGCTTGCTCGTGCTGACCGAGCTCCGAGAGCGCCGATGCGACAGTCAAGTAGGTGATTTCATCCACTTCGCCTGGCTTCGCGCGGCTGATCACTTGCGATTCCGACAGGATTGGATCAAAGTTTTGGGTGTATGAGTCGTGCACCATCCGCGCCTGCAAAAATCGTGGTGTCCCGTCTGAATCCGCTTTGGTGAATAGCTCTTTGGCGCGGCGCAGATCCGCACCGGCATCTTCCAATTGGCCGTTCAAACAAAGCGCGAGAGCACTCATGCTCAGCAAGTTTCCGCACAATGCGTGATGTTCGCATTGATGTTCATCAACTGCGCTATAAATCCTTGATGTCGGAATGAAGGTTCCTTTAAGAGCCATCAGTTCCAACTCCAGGGTCATTAGTTTGAGCTTTTCACTGGAAGTCATTTCCAGCGTCAAGGTGTATTGGGTGTAGCGCTGTGCAATTCCAAGTTGACCGCTGCGCAGCAGCTGCAAGATGTAGGCGAGTAGTTCGGGAACAGGGTTCTCTTCCTCGAGCCGGACTAGCGCCCATTCAACGAATTCGATGGCAGCGTGGATTCTGCCTCGTTTGAGTAGCTCAATGGCGGCGATGATGAGTTCTCCGGACGGGGCCATCGAATCGTCAAGGTGGCTTTCGTGAAAGAGCTTCAGTGCCGGCGTCTCAGATATCTCGGCGACATGCTTATGCAGTTGGATCCGGTTCGGACAATCGGCGCTCCAGAACAAACGGCTGCGCATCAAAAGATCCGGAAGGCTTAGCATATCCTCGTGCAGTGAGACGATCCCGGCAGTGACTAGTTCGCGGAGGTCGAAGCTGGTTACCTCCGGCAGCTTCAAGGCGCTGGCATATGAGATCAGAGGACCAATAGCAATATAACGCAACGCGTTGATCTGCGCAGGAGTAAACTGCGCATGCAAGTCACTCATAGTCGCGCTGGATTCTTGCCTTGGACGATAGGGAATCGCCAGTGGCCAGTGGTTCTCCAATTGCGCATCTGTTAGCGACTTGACATGTTCGACAATGGTTCCAGGATTACCGTGAGCGAATTGTGCTAGCACTTCGGCCACGGAATCCTGAAGGTCGACGATGCAGTGGTCTTTGGCGACCTGCTTCAGGGTTGTAGGATCCATTCTGTCCAAGCTGTACCTCCGAAAGGCTTCGAAGGGCTCGGGAACGCGATCCGTGCTGATTGTCGTAATAAAGCTGACGCGATTTCCCTGCATGCGACTGGCGAGAAAACCGATAATTCGCTGACTGGCAGCATCCATTAAGTCTAAATCGTCAATGAGAAAAACCATTTCGGGTTCTACCTTCTCAACGAGCTCTTGGTGCAGGGCCATAGCAATTTGGTAGCAGTCCACCTGGGCATCTACTGCGTTGGGAAATAGCTCGGTGACTTTTGGCGATAGTTTGAGCGGGACGGCGCAAAGAAACGACAAAAGTCCAGACAACGGCCATGAGGTTTCATGCTTACTCGATCGAATTAACCGGTGCGGTTGACCGTTGAGTTGTTGCCCAATCTGCTCTAAAGTCCAGGACTTTCCCAATCCCGGCCCTCCGGAAATGATCGCCGCACGATCGCGATATCCGTGAGTAAACTTTCGAAGCTTGGCCAGAAGCTGTTGGCGATTACGCATGGCAACCCCTCGCAGATTGAGAAGTTGTCGAAAAAATGGTGCTCAGAGGCAGAAATAGCATGGATAGTACTCCCCAAAGTACAGTTGTTGCGCCATCAACTTTGCGAGTTGTAGCGGTAGTGAATGCACTACTCCCCAGTAGGCAATTCACAAACGACTTGATTTTATAGCTATTTCAAGAATATGACCTAAAAACAATTTGCGCAAAAACTATAGCTCACTTGTCCGTAATATTTTCCTTCCTTCTCGCTTTAATTTATTAGAAATTATCCTCGGGTTTGCATGCACATGGTTGAAACGTTAAGTCGATCCGATTGCTGCGAGCAGGCCCCGGGCTAGCGGGCATCATCATAAAATGTTTCCCCCTGATCGGATATGGCAGGGGGCAAGAAACGCCGGGTCGGGCTGTTCCAGATGCCAGTGGATCCCGAACGCAAGGATCGAATCAAGGTAGCAATGCACAGGTATGAATCCACCACGCGCAGAAACGGGAAGAGCGGCGCCATCCAAAGGTAAGACATGCGACGGGTCATTACCACAGCAAAGAGCGTCAGCAATAATTCAGGAATGAGAAGCCCCAGAAGGAGTGCATAAGGGGGCAATACTCCAGATAGCGTGGTGATCACACCGTTCGGGTCTGCCCAGAAGTTCAAAGCTACTTCAGCAGCGGCGCTGACCAGCAAAGCGGGAAGTAGTAGCAAGAAGAACAGCGAGCAGCTCACCAACTCAACAATGTACAGCGCCTGAACTGCCCAGAATTTGCCGATGTGTAGCCCATGGCGTCGAACAGTCTGCCAATAGCCCAGCGTCCAGCGTCGCACCTGATTGATGTAATCGCCGAGATTATCTGGATCTTGGGTGTAAGCCACGGCGGCACCAGGATGGAAAGCCACGCGTCCCAACTTCTTGGCGTGGACTTCGAAGGTCATGTTGAAATCTTCAATGGTTAGCCCTTCTGCCGCAATATCGATTTCAGGGAGTATTCGAGCCCGATACATGCTCGCAAATCCAGGAACAATGTTGACCACGTTGGCTTTCTTAGCCGCCTGGCCATACTTCACGAGCACCTGCACGAATTGGTAGAGACGTTCACGGTAAGCCACCAGCACCTTGCCCATGAGGGTTGCCGGTGCCGGGTCAAAGATCGTTCGGGCCCGCCCTGCGACTGCCACGACCTGCGGGTCTGCGAATTGCGGAAGACCGGTTGAAAAGTAATCGGGGGAAAGCTGGGTATCTGCGTCCAGCAGCATCACAACTTCGAATCCGGAGTCCAGCTGGAAATGCTCTACCGCAGCTGCCAACGCGCCAGCCTTGCCACGGTTTGGATTCAGGCTGATTACTTGTGCTCCAAAGGACCGGACTATGCCGGCGGTCTTATCCGTTGAGCCATCAGAAGCGACGAAGATTTGGGTGGCCGGCAGCAGGGCGAGTACCGATTGCAGAGTTTTGGCGATGACCAGTTCCTCATTGTGTGCGGCAATGAGCACCGCTACCTGTGAATAGTCAGGATAATCCCGCCCCGCTATCAGATTTTTACGTCCTCTGGCAGGTTCTTTCGGATACAGCGATACCTCGGTCACTAGACGAAGCAATCCGGCTGTTGACCACAATATGGTGGTCAGCCCCACGACCGTGACTGCCAAGGCGATGATGATTATTAACATGTTTCCCCCAAGGAACAAATGAACTTTCCATCACTCGACGCTAACCACTTACTTCTCGGTCAGCCAATGATTCTCAGTGGGGTTAACCCCACAGTTAAACAACCCCATGGGGTTAACCCCAAGTGTTCGCGCAGGACGTAGCCAGCAGCCTGGACCGTGGCCCAGTGTTGTTTTGGGCGGACCAGCGGTCACTGGGTCTTGGCTGCACAAGAACCTGTTCGTAAAGCTTTTTGGGGGCGAACAGACAGTCTTGCAACCCATGGAAATGGTCCGTCCAATCACAAAAGGCAAGCAATTCTTGCCTTGGGGCAATCGAAGAACTTCTTGGGGGAAGCATATGACCACACAATTGATTACCGACGGTCTTCAGGCTCAAAAACAACTCGACAGCGGCGAGCCGTGGGCAGTAAAAGTGAGAAACCGTCCACAGCCGGGCCGGGACTTCGACTATGACGTCGCGATCGTGGGAATGGGCTACGTTGGCTTGCCGACAGCCTTGGCGCACCATGTTTCGGGTGCCAAGGTACTAGGCTTCGACATCAGCGGTAAGCGTATTGGAGACATCAAGGCGCGCGAAGTTGATCTTCTGCCAACGGATCACCAGCGTTTGGCCAGTGCGTTGGCCTCAGATTCGTGGACGCTGAGCCAAGAATCGACGGATCTGTCTCGGGCGGCGGCGGTCATTGTCTGCGTGCCAACTCCTGTCGATGGGCATCATGTACCGGACCTTTCGATTTTGGCCAGTGCGAGCCGCATGGTCGTGCAACAAGCAGTCGCCGGACAATTGATCCTCATGACGTCGACGACTTATGCCGGGTGCACCCGCGAAATGATCGTTGAACCGCTGCGTAAGCGTTCTCTGGTACCAGGTGCCGATATCAGCGTGGCTTTTAGCCCTGAACGCATCAATCCGGGCGTTTCCGATTTCAGCATTGAAGATGTGCCTCGTGTCGTTGGCGGATACACCTCTAGGTGCCGTGAAGCGGCAGTGAAACTACTCGCTAGCTACACCGGTACCGTGCACCGCACCAGCGGAATGGAAGTCGCCGAGATGACCAAACTGCTGGAAAACACTTTCCGCGCAGTAAATATTGCCATGGCCAACGAATTTGCCCAGGCGTGCCAGGTGCTTGACTTGCCAGTTCAGGAAGTTATTGATTCGGCCGCCACCAAGCCATTTGGATTTATGCCGTTTACTCCGGGCCCCGGTGTGGGCGGGCATTGCATTCCCTGCGATCCGCACTATCTGTTGTGGCAGCTTCGGGCCCACAACATGAGCCTGCCGGTGATTGCCGCGGCCATGGAAGGAATTGAACAACGCCCGGCGCAGACCGTAGCTCGTTGCGCCCAGGTTCTGTCGAATACCGGAAAGGGGCTCTTGGGGTCTCGTGTACTCGTAGTCGGACTTGCCTACAAGCCTGATGTGGCAGATTTGCGCGAATCGCCGGCGCTGCAGATCATCGACAAGCTGATCGCAGCCGGAGCCGACGTGGCCTTCTATGACCACCATTTTCCAGAGTCGGTCACTGTGAACGGCAAACAGATTATCGGCTGCGCGAAGCCTGCCGAATTCAACGCAGACTTGGTCCTGCTCCACACTCGTCACGCCGCGGCGGACCTGTCCTGGATCAACAAGGAAACCACTGTCCTCGACGCCACCTATCGCGCCGAGGAACTTACCCATCGGGTCCTGCTCTAGGCACAGCAACACACCTTTTCATTTCCACGTATCGCATCCATGAGGCGGAACGGGTACGAGGGATCCATTGCCATGATTATCAGGAGAAAACATGCGCACAGTCATTACCGGCGGAGCCGGATTCATTGGAAGCCACTTGGCAGACTACCTGCTGGCCGCAGGTGACGAAGTAACAGTTTTTGACGATCTGTCCACGGGCACAGTGGATAACCTCACAGAGGCTTTCAAAAGCCCGAAGTTCAACTTTATCGAGGGGACAGTTCTAGACAAAGAAGCTGTAAGCAGCGCAATCGCAGGGGCTGACAGGGTCTTCCATCTGGCTGCTGCAGTAGGTGTGCAACTCATTGTTGAGCAACCATTGGTGAGCCTGCGCACAAATATCCATGGAACCGAGAACGTGCTGGACGCTGTCAAAGCCGCCGGCGCGAAGCTGCTGCTAGCTTCCACCTCGGAGGTCTACGGCAAGAACTCAACCGATGCGCTCAGCGAGGATTCCGACAGAATTCTCGGCGACGCGTTGAAATCACGGTGGACCTACGCGGCCGCCAAGGGCATTGATGAGGCCTTCGCCCATGGTTACTGGAACGAATACGGAGTTCCAGTTTCAATTGTGCGCCTATTCAACACCGTTGGTCCACGCCAGACCGGTCGCTACGGCATGGTGGTGCCAAACCTTATTGGCCAGGCGCTGACCGGACAGCCGCTCAGCGTGTTCGGAGACGGCAAGCAGACCCGGTGCTTCTCTTATGTCGGCGATGTGGTGCCAGCGCTGGTTGCCCTGATTGAAAACGAGCGCAGTTACGGCCAGGCTTACAACCTCGGCGGTTCCCAAGAAATTTCCATCGGCGCGTTGGCAGAACAGATTCTGCAGCGCGTAGGTGGCCAAAGCACAATTGAACTAATTCCTTACGACCAGGCATATGCCCCAGGGTACGAAGACATGCGCCGCCGCGTGCCAGATAATACCAAGGCAAATCGGCTCATCGGGTTCGTTCCGCACACCAACGTCGAGCAGATTATCGACCACGTCGCGAAGGACTTGGAATCCCGTGGTGCACTCAACGAGCGGCTCATGGGACGGCCCGGCGCAATGCTGAAAATCGCCGTCTAGATCATCTGAAAGCAATTGCCGAGGGTCCGTCCTGCCCTACGCGGACGGACCCTCGGCAATTCCGAACTCAGTTTGCAACTACACCAAGACTTAATTGAAATGAGTGGGAGTACGTGAAATCTGCGTCAAAGCGTGGGATGAAGATGTTGGTGGCATTTCTTAGTGCGGGGGCTTTGCTCACAGGATGCGTTTCGGCCGACGTGCTGTTTAGCTCACCAACCATGAAAGCCAAAGGTCCAGCACCGGCTCCTCCGGAGCCGCGGTTAGATACGGTGCATCAATCGCCACCACAGCTTGAACGACGTGACTATGACCGCGACAAAACGGTTGTGTCACTGACTTTTGATGATGGGAATGCGAGCCAGCATGAAGCCGTAAAAATACTCGACGAGATTGAGCTTGAAGGTACCTTTTACGTGAATTCCTCGGTTCTCGACAGTCCGGGATACTTTTCGCGAGCGCAACTTGATGCCATGGCGAACACCGGTCATGAGATCGCTGGACACGGTGTGCAGCACCGCAACTTGAGCGACTTGGAACCGGTGGAAACCGTTCGCCAAATATGTATGGATCGTAAAAACCTCAGCAATTGGGGATACCAGGTAACTAGCTTTGCGTTCCCCGAGGCCGGGTCCAACCCGGCCATCGAACAGGCCGTAGCGGACTGCGGGTACAACAGCGCACGGGGATTAGGCGGGATAGAGTCCGTGACCGGTTGCGAAGGCTGCGGATACGCCGAGTCCTTTGATCCGAAGAACATCTGGCATACCTTGGCTCCGGCCATGGTGGATGCTGACTGGACCGTTGAGGACATGCAGAATCTGGTGCTGAACGCGGAAGAAAACGGGGGCGGGTGGATCCAGATTACCTTCCATCATTTGTGCCCATCGAGCTGCAATGAAATTTCTGTGCAGACCGAAGACTTTGCGCAATTCGTTTCTTGGCTCAAGGACCGAGAGCAAAAAACCGGGACCGTCGTTCGGACGGTGGATGAGGTGGTTGGCGGTCCGATCCGTCCGATCGTAGATGAACCAGAACTACCTGCTAACACCGAGGGCAACTTGGTGGTCAACTCAGGCTTTAGCGAGCAGCCTAGGGGTGATGATTTCTCTCGATGCTGGCAAGCGGCCGGGTATGGGAAAAATAATGGCCATGCTCGAGTAGAGCCGAAGGCAACCAACGATTCAGACGGTGTGAGGCTAGAAATCACCAACTATCGGGACGGCGATTTCAAATTTCTGCAGCGTCTGGATCTGGGCGAATGCGCTACCCAAATCATCCCGGGGGAGCGCTACGAAATGAAGGCGACCTATTCCGCGACGACGACAGCCCAATTTGTGTTGTACCTCCGCGATCCGCAGGGGGACTGGCTATATTGGACTGCTTCAGACTGGTTGGCACCGACCGATGCGGCCAAGGAAGCGGTATGGGTTGCTCCTGCGATACCGGAAGGGTTCACCGGTCTGTCATTTGGACTGTCTTTATTTAGCGAGGGTATCTTGCACGCCGATGACGTGGAAATGTCGGTGTACTCGGACTAAGCGTGCGGGATGAAGCATAAGGCGGATACGACGAAGCGCAGCGGCCGGAGGGCCGCTGCGCTTCGCTGTGAACTGTCGTGAAAATGCCGGTGGTTAGACGAAGCTCTCGGTTCCCTCGATGGTGTTCATGAAGTGGTCCATGAAGTCCGCGAAGTCGCGCGCATCGACTTCCTGGTCGATCAGGGCGCCGAGCGTCACCGCGTCATCGATATGGATGTCGATGCTGGGGCGGCTGGGGATGCTGAAGCGGAACACCCGTCCGGTGGAGGTGGCTACCTCATAGCCGCCGTCGCTGAGCAGGGCCAGCTGGTTCACGTTGGTGTTGTTGATCGTGATTGCCGCTTCGGAAGCGCGCAGGTCCGCCGAGGAGACCGGGGCGAGGACCAGTTCGGCTGGCTGACGTCGATATCCAATGACCTTGAGCCCACCAGAGCCAGCAATGCCGGTCCCTGCTACCAGGTTGTAGCTGGCGAAGTTAGGGATCTGCGTATCAAAGGCCTCGTGCAGGAGGCGCTTGACGTGGTCGGTAGGATTTTCGTCTGGGCGTGGGTCCATAACTCACACTCTACCGATAATGCTGGACAATTTGATCAGTCTCCTCGTTTAGCGAAATATGTCATTGTCGCGTCATGGGTTGTCCAATTGGTCATATTGACTTCTAGAATTTGATTTATGAGCCAGGAGACTACCCCAGACATCAAACCACGTTCCCGTGTGGTCACCGATGGTATCCATGCGGCACCGGCGCGCGGCATGCTGCGTGCGGTCGGCATGGGAGACGACGACTTCGTCAAACCGCAAATCGGCATCGCAAGCTCGTGGAATGAAATCACCCCGTGCAACCTCTCGCTGAACCGCCTGGCGCAAGGCGCCAAGGAAGGCGTCCACTCCGGTGGCGGCTTCCCGATGCAGTTCGGCACCATCTCCGTTTCGGACGGCATTTCCATGGGCCACGAGGGCATGCACTTCTCGCTGGTCTCCCGTGAAGTCATCGCCGACTCGGTCGAGACCGTGATGATGGCCGAGCGCCTGGACGGTTCGGTGCTCCTTGCCGGCTGCGACAAGTCGCTGCCCGGCATGCTGATGGCCGCCGCCCGGCTGAACCTCTCCTCGGTGTTCCTCTACGCCGGCTCGATCATGCCCGGCTGGGTGAAGCTGGAGGACGGCACCGAAAAAGACGTCACCCTCATCGACGCCTTCGAAGCCGTGGGCGCCTGCGCCGCCGGCAAGATGAGCGAAGAGGACCTGGGTCGCATCGAACGGGCCATCTGCCCGGGCGAAGGCGCCTGCGGCGGCATGTACACCGCGAACACCATGGCCTCCATCGGCGAGGCGCTGGGCATGTCCCTGCCTGGCTCGGCGGCCCCGCCCTCGGCCGACCGCCGCCGCGACATGTTCGCGCACAAATCCGGCGAGGCGGTGGTGGAACTGCTGCGCAAGGGCATCCGCGCCCGCGACATCATGACCAAGAAGGCCTTCGAGAACGCCATCGCCGTCACCATGGCCTTCGGCGGCTCCACCAACGCGGTGCTCCACCTGCTGGCCATTGCCCGCGAAGCCGAGGTCGAACTGAGCCTGAGCGACTTCAACCGCATCGGCGACAAGGTGCCGCACCTGGCAGACCTGAAGCCGTTCGGCCGCTACGTGATGAACGACCTGGACCGCATCGGCGGGGTGCCGGTGGTCATGAAGGCGCTGCTGGATGCCGGCTTGCTGCACGGTGACTGCCTGACCGTCACCGGCAAGACCATGGCGGAGAACCTCGAGCACATTGCCCCACCGGATCCAGATGGCAAGATCCTGCGCGCCATGGACAACCCGATCCACAAGACCGGCGGGGTGACCGTGCTGCGCGGCTCGCTGGCCCCGGAAGGCGCGGTGGTGAAGTCAGCTGGCTTCGACGCGGACGTCTTCGAGGGCACCGCGCGCGTCTTCGAACGCGAGCAGAGCGCCATCGAGGCGCTCGATGCGGGCAAGATCCAGGCCGGCGACGTAGTGGTCATCCGCTACGAAGGCCCCAAAGGCGGACCGGGAATGCGCGAGATGCTCGCCATCACCGGCGCCATCAAGGGTGCAGGCCTGGGCAAGGACGTATTGCTGCTCACCGATGGCCGCTTCTCCGGGGGCACCACCGGGCTGTGCATCGGTCACGTGGCCCCCGAAGCCGTGGACGGCGGGCCCATCGCCTTCGTCCAGGACGGAGACAAGATCCGCGTGGACATCGAGGCGCGCAGCTTCGACCTGCTGGTTGAGCCAGCCGAGCTGGAAGCCCGCAAGGTCGGCTGGGAGCCGCTGCCTGCCAAGTTCACCACCGGTGTGCTGGCCAAGTACGCGAAGCTGGTCAACTCGGCGTCAACCGGCGCCTACTGTGGCTAGCCAAAAGCTAGCGTGATCCATTGGTTGGACGCCAAAGCGTCCAACCAATGGACATCCATCTCGTATAATGAGATACAAGGGGTTTCTAGTTGCTCTTTACCTCCCGGTGGAGAAAACTAGAGATATGCAAACAACCTCCGAGGTTCTACTAGTTATCAGGCGCGAAGCCTGAAACGTTGTCCGCCAGGACAGAACGTCGGTAACGCGCCAGCCCCCTTTCGTCAATAGTGACGGCCGCGGGGCGTTTTTTATGCGCAAACGAAGAGATAGATCAGGAAAGGATCCCGATGAGCAACGTAACACCAGCCAATCCGGCCTCGGTTGCGAAATCAATTAATCGATCAAAGGATGCCGCCACCGCTGTCTCTTCCGTCGTGGAAGCTTCGAACCCGGTACAGGGTCCGAATACTATCGTCGCTGCCACAAAGATGACGGGGTCACAAGCCATCGTCCGCTCACTGGAAGAACTGGGCGTCAAGGACGTCTTCGGATTACCAGGCGGGGCCATCCTTCCCACCTATGATCCACTGATGGATTCGACCAAGCTTAATCACATCTTGGTCCGCCACGAACAGGGTGCAGGCCATGCCGCACAGGGCTACGCCATGGTTTCCGGAGAAGTCGGCGTGTGCATCGCCACCTCCGGTCCGGGCGCAACCAACCTCGTCACCGCGCTAGCCGATGCCAATATGGACTCGGTGCCGATGGTGGCAATCACCGGCCAGGTGCACAGCGCCTTCATCGGCTCGGACGCATTCCAGGAAGCCGACATTGTCGGCATCACCATGCCGATTACCAAGCATGCGTTCCTGGTGACCGACCCGGAAGAAATCCCACGGGTTATGGCAAGCGCCTTCTACCTCGCGCAGACCGGCCGCCCCGGTCCGGTGCTGGTGGATATCACCAAGGATGCCCAGCAGGGAGACATGACGTTCTCCTGGCCGCCGAAGGTGGACCTGCCCGGCTACCGCGTGGTCACCAAGGGACACAACAAGCAGCTGCGCGAAGCGGCGAAACTGATCGCCGGCGCCAGCCGCCCGGTGCTCTATGTCGGCGGCGGCGTGATCAAGGCCAACGCGCATGAGGAACTGAAGGCCTTCGCCGAGTTCATCAACGCCCCGGTGGTCACCACGCTCACCGCGCGCGGCGCCTTCCCGGATTCGCATGCCCAGCACGTGGGCATGCCGGGCATGCACGGTGCGGTCTCCGCCGTGACCGCATTGCAGCAGGCCGATCTGCTGATCACCCTGGGCGCACGCTTCGATGACCGCGTCACCGGCGTGCTCTCCTCCTTCGCGCCCAACGCGAAGGTGATCCACGCGGATATCGACCCGGCCGAAATCTCGAAGAACCGCACCGCGGACGTGCCGATCGTCGGCTCGCTGGATGAAATCATCCCGCAGCTGCAGGAGGCGTGCACCACGCGCTTCGAAGCGGACCCGCCGCAGGATCTGACCAGCTGGTGGGGCCTGCTCAACCGGCTGCGCGAAACCTACCCGATTGGCTACACCGAAACCCATGACGGGCTTTCCGCGCCGCAGAACGTGATCGAGCGCATCGGCGCCCTGACCGGCCCCGAGGGCGTCTACGTGGCGGGCGTGGGACAGCACCAGATGTGGGCGGCGCAGTTCGTGAAGTACGAGCGCCCGCGCTCGTGGCTGAACTCCGCCGGCTTGGGCACCATGGGCTACTCGGTACCCGCGGCCATGGGCGCCAAGGTAGCCCAGCCGGACCGCGTGGTGTGGGCCATCGACGGGGACGGCTGCTTCCAGATGACCAACCAGGAGTTGGCCACCTGCGTGATCAACCAGATCCCCATCAAGGTCGCCATCATCAACAACTCCTCGCTGGGCATGGTCCGCCAGTGGCAGACGCTGTTCTACGAATCGCGCTACTCCAACACCGATTTGAACACCGGCCACGGCACCGCGCGGGTCCCGGACTTCGTGAAGCTTGCCGATGCCTATGGCTGCGTGGGCCTGCGTTGCGAACGCGACGAGGACATCGACGCCACGATCCAGCAGGCACTTGCAATCAATGACCGACCAGTGGTGATCGACTTCGTGGTCTCCGCGGACTCCATGGTGTGGCCAATGGTGCCTTCCGGAGTGAGCAATGACCAGATCCAGTTTGCCAAGGGCATGACCCCAGAGTGGGAAGAGGAGGACTAGAACATGGCAAAGCATACGTTGTCGGTACTCGTCGAAGACGTTCCCGGCGTACTCACCCGAGTCGCCAGCCTTTTCGCCCGCCGTGCGTTCAACATTCACTCGCTTGCGGTGGGTCCCACCGAAATCGAGGGAATCAGCCGCATGACCGTGGTGGTCGACGCCGAGGGGGACTCCCTGGAGCAGGTCACCAAACAGCTGAACAAGCTGATAAACGTCATCAAGATCGTCGAGCTGCTGCCGGAAACCTCGGTGCAGCGCGACCACATCATGGTCAAGGTACGCGCAGATGCGGCAACCCGCCTGCAGGTTACCCAGGCCGCCGAGCTCTTCCGCGCCTCCGTCATCGACGTGGCTCAGGACTCGCTGGTCATCGAGGCCACCGGCAATGCCGGCAAGATCGATGCGCTGCTGGCGGTGCTCGAACCCTTCGGCATCCGCGAGATTGTCCAGGCCGGTACCCTAGCGGTAGGACGCGGCGCCAAGTCGATGTCGGACAGGGCACTGAAAACCCTCTCCGCCTAAACGGCACCAAGCAAAATTACAGAACTTTCAATAACAAACTTCTTATTCGAAGAAAACCTAAGGAGCAATCACAGTGGCTGATATGTACTACGAAGACGACGCCGACCTCTCAATCATCCAGGGTCGCAAGGTAGCCGTCATTGGCTACGGCTCCCAGGGCCACGCACACGCACTGAGCCTGCGCGACTCCGGCGTGGACGTCACCGTCGGCCTGGCCGAGGGCTCCAAGTCCCGCGCCAAGGTCGAGGCCGAAGGCCTGAAGGTCGCCACCGTGGCCGAGGCTGCCAAGTGGGCAGATGTCATCATGATCCTGACCCCGGACCAGGTCCAGGCCCAGGTCTACGCAGAGTCGATCGCCGAGCACCTCGAAGAGGGCAACGCCTTGTTCTTCGGCCACGGCTTCAACATCCGTTTCGGCTTCATCCAGCCACCAGCCAACGTTGACGTTGCGCTGGTAGCTCCGAAGGCACCGGGCCACACCGTACGCCGCGAATTCGAAGCAGGCCGCGGCATTCCCGACCTGATCGCAGTGGAGCAGAACTTCACCGGCGGCGCCAAGGAACTGGCACTGTCCTACGCAGCGGGCATCGGCGGCACCCGTGCCGGCGTCATCGAGACCACCTTCACCGAAGAGACCGAAACCGACCTGTTCGGCGAGCAGGCCGTGCTTTGCGGTGGCACCTCGCAGCTGGTTCAGTACGGCTTCGAAGTTCTCACCGAAGCTGGCTACAAGCCAGAAATCGCCTACTTCGAGGTATTGCACGAGCTGAAGCTGATCGTCGACCTGATGTGGGAAGGCGGCATCGCCAAGCAGCGCTGGTCGATCTCCGACACCGCCGAGTACGGCGACTACGTCTCCGGCCCACGCGTGATCACCTCAGAGGTGAAGGAAAACATGAAGGCTGTGCTGGCCGATATCCAGTCCGGCGCCTTCGCCACCCGCTTCATGGAAGACCAGAAGGCCGGTGCCCCGGAATTCAAGGCACTGCGCAAGAAGGGCGAAGAGCACCCAATCGAGACCACCGGCCGCGAACTGCGCTCGCTGTTCTCCTGGATCTCCGATTCCTCTTCGGATGACTACGTGGATGGTTCCGTAGCTCGCTAAGCTTGCGGTTACTCGCGTAATCACCACTGAACAACAACGAACCGGGCTGCTTCCGCAAGGAAGGAGCCCGGTTCGTTGTTGTCATATATGCGATTACGTCGCGATGGACCGTGCTGCTAGATCTTCGAGGCCCGGTAGCCGGCCTTCCGAGCATCGGCTGCGGTCTGGAAGCACTCTTCTGGCTTCGTGATGTTGTAGAAGCGCTGGCCCTTGAGGTGGTACTTCCACTCTTTGTTGCTGCCGGTGCGGTTGCCCTTCACCGGGTAGCCAGAGGGGCAATCCTTGGTTTTCCCGTTCATCCTCACCGACTTCTTGGTGGAGGCCTTTTTGACCAGCAAGGTCTGAGTTTTCTTGACGGTCGAAGTCTTGCCCTTGAGCTGGTACTTCACCGAGGTGGTGACCTTGTAAGTGCCGGCAGCGAGCTTGACCGACTTCTTGTTCTTGGCCACCAGCTTCTTGCCTTTGCTCACGTTTACGAGGGCGGACTTGATCTTGACGTTCTTGGCTTTGGAATAGCTGGGCTTGATCGTTGCCTTTGCCGAGCCCTTGACGGTCTTCGTCCCGATTTTCTTGATCGTAACGGCGGGTGCCTTCTTGGCAGCGGTGATGCTGATGGTCGAGGCCGCGGCCGGCTGCGGAGCGGCAATAGCCGCCGTGGCACCTGAGAATGCTAGCGAGCTTGCCGCGATGACCGCAAGCGTGCGCTGAACGAGTTTATTCAATTTTTCCCCATGAAAAGTCGGACCGAGTTCGGGACTCCTCGGTCCCGAGACTTGATTCTAGTATGGGAAAGCGCCGGAAACTACGAAGCCCTTATTTATTCACGGTCATTGCTGATCTTTGATTGGGAAGGCTGGCACCCAGGCTAAACTGCTGACCGCAGCCCTGGGTGCAAGCGGCTTCCTCCGGGATTCCGTCCGTCAAGCCCTTGAGCCTAAGGGCACTTCGCCAAGACGGCGCACGGTAGCGATTTGAGACTGCCGGCCACTAATTGCGCTCGCTGTTCTCCTGGATATCTGATTCCTCTTCAGATGACTACGTGGATGGCTCCGTAGCTCGCTCAGAGCTACTGCGCTATGCACGACGTCATGATGCTCGTGGATCCCGTTGGCTGCTTGCCAACCCGATTCACGAGCGTTTTGCATTTCCTGTCCAGCCAGGCTGGGCGGAGCTATCGGCCTATTGCGGTCGTCGAATAGGTTTCGTTTCTTGTAGCGGAGCTACGGCGTCGGCGAGGTATTCGCGCGCCTTCTGGCGTTCGGCCTTGATGACGCGCTGAACGCTTGAGTAGTCGATGCTCTGCGCCAGGACGGATTCAAGCTGTTGGATCTGCGCCAATTCGCGTTCTCGCAGACCCAGCGCGTCCAGAAGGTAGCCAATCTTTTCCATATTTCCATATCCATGACGCTGATTGGCCCGAGTGATCGTCGCGAATGGACGCTCGGTGAGCACTGAGAAAATGGTGCCGTGGAAGGTGTCAGTGACCACCGCTGATGCCTGGCTGAAGTAGCCAAGCAATTCGAAAGGGCTGCAGTCAACGAAGGTGTCGCCACACGGTTGGGCTCCGCCAAAGCACATGACTTTGAGGCCCTTCCTCTTCGCGTAGGCCCTAATGCGTGCGTTCTCGATATCATCGAGTCGGCCAGGGTAGGCGTAGACCAGGAGATATGGTTCAGCAACTCGCTTGCCGCTCGGGCTCATGGAGATTGGCAAGAGATTGAAGACGAGAGTCGGGTCAAGGTGGATCGGTGGCCTTTCACCGGTCAGACTTTCAACGATATGGGCCGAATTTTCATCTCGTACGGAAATGCGGTCAAATCGGGTGAAAGCAGCGGCAAGTTCTTCATCCACATGGTGCATGCGGATTTTCTCCAAGGTCGTATTGCCGAAGGAAGCAGCGAAGGAAATGAGACTTCGGCCTGCAGAATCGATACCGAATAAGTCTCTGGAGAACCCAACATTGGCGTTTGACTGCACGCAGTTGAATACTTCATCACTGCCGATGACTTGCAAATCCACATCCGTCGTGTAATTGCGGGAACCAGGCAAGTCAATCAGCGGAAAGTACTTTTTTGCGTACGTTCTTTTGTGTTCGAAGAAGCGCAGTTTGTCCGTCCACGACGCGTCATCAGAACCGTATTCCTGAACCTTGCGAAAGATTCGGCCCAAATGTGAAGGTCTTCCGTTGGACTGTGATTCGTTGACTAACGGCGTCCCTGGCCGGTAGTCGAGAAAAGTGAGATCAGCTGTCGGTACGAGCTCGGCCAAGAGCCTGCGAAGCGAATATGCCTGTAATGAAGAACCATAATTCAGAATTCTATGCATCGACATAATCCCAATGGTTGCCATTTCGCGCCCCCTGCGAATATTGACGTGGCTAGCCAAAGTTCGGTTGGTGGCTATCCCGGTTGTGCACCAGATCATATCAGCCGCATTCACTGCTCACCGCTATGCTGGGCAGATCTTGGAAAGCCACGAGTCCTGTACACCTCACCGCGGAGAACCGCAATGGGATTCGTAGCGCAGCTCGGTTCGATGCAACAGCTTTTGATGGGTTTCGGTTGAACTGGGCGGTACCGGCGCTCGTCTGGATTTCATTCTTGCCGTTTGCTGGTGAAGACGCTCCGGCTCCTCTAGACTGACAAGCAATTCTATATGCTCAGCGGCTGGGGGAGCCATGGCTAAAGATCTCGCTACTGTTGTGTCTACCGGTTTATGCGTGGGGTGCGGTGCTTGTGCCGTTGCAGAGCCGGGGGCGCTTGCGATGCGAAAAACCGAGTTGGGTACTTATCTGCCTGTGGCCCGCAACGGTGTTCCTCTGTCGGAACTGGGAGATCAAGTCCTGACGAACGCCAGTGCAGTCTGTCCTTTTTCAGCGGACGCCCGAAACGAAGATTCCATCGGTGAAGAACAGTTTGGCGGCGCTGATGCATCACACCATGCCGTGACTGGCTACCACCGGAAAATTGTAGCCGGTCACGTAGCCGATGATGATTTCCGAAGCCTCGGAACATCAGGTGGCATGACATCTTGGGTGTTGAGCAGATTACTGTTGCGAGGCGACGTTGACGCGGTCATTCATGTGGCCTCCACATTCGAGGGGCTGCCCAATCCGCTGTCCCGCTATACGATCTCACGGACTGTTGTGGACCTCCTTGGCGGACGAAAGTCCCGGTACCATGTGCAGACCCTCGCGGAGGTGCTCGCGGAGGTCAGGGAAGTCCCCGGAAGGTATGCCCTTGTCGGTGTTCCATGCTTCATCAAGAGTGTGCGTTTGCTGGCGGACCGAGATGAGCTCATTCGACAACGAGTTGTATTTGCCGCTTCCTTATTCTGCGGGCATCTGAAGTCAAGCCTGTACTCGGACTACCTGGCCCGCTCGGTCAACATGGACCCTCTGGAAGTAAACGACATCGACTATCGCCACAAAGAGCCTGGTCGTCCTCCGAACCGATACAGCGCCAAGGTCTCACGCGTTGACGGGGCGGAAGTGATTCGTGGCGCTGAGCAAATACCCATGGCTAATTGGGGAATCGGCATTTTCAAGTTGGGAGCTTGCGACTATTGCGACGACATCACCGGGGAGACAGCCGATATTAGTCTCGGTGATGCTTGGCTGCCTCCATTTATGTCGGATTGGCGGGGAGCGAATGTAGCCGTCGCGAGGTCGAATCTTGCGGCCGAGATCCTCTCCGAGGGTGAAGTAAATGGTTCATTAGATGTCATTGAATGGGACGCTGAAACTGTGGCAGCGTCACAGGCTGGAGCGGTACGACATAGGCGACCTGGGCTAGCGGTGCGGCTCGCCAATCGTATTCGAAACGGGCAATGGGTTCCCTTCAAACGGGTAGCGCCAGCTAGTGACGTCGAAATGGAAACAGTCTTCGCCCAGCGCATGCTTAATCGGGAAAAGATTGCCCTGGCTTCGGGGCCGGCCTACGTCCGCGCGTTGCAGGAAGGCGGAGTGCCCCAATTCATCGAGGAGATGAAACCGTACATCCGCCAATATGACGGCACCACCGGTTCAACGATGATCCGCAGAGCAGCGACCTGGATTTTATTGCGGCTTCCAACTGCGTTGGAAACCGCACTACGCCGTATCGCTCGTGTCCTGAAACTGACTTGAGCACGCACCCCGGGTGACCGGCCTCGCGCCAAAGGCATGACTTGGGCGCATGCTGAATCCCGTTCCGCGTAGGAACGCGGGCTACTCGCGTCAACCAAGTTCTTTTCTCGTGGTCGAGTTGCGAAGTTGTTTCGAACAGCGGGTTTCTATTGGCATTCACGGTTGCTCGATGCGCGTACACAAAGTGTCGCTAACCCCCGCGACAGCGCACTCCTCTCGTTTAAATGCTCGTAGACGGGTAGCATGACTTCCATAATCTATATGGTCTCTTTGGGGGAGACCTGATGTTTATCCAGATCTTTGGGGGGATAGGGTAAATGGGTGGATTTGTTGTATCCACTATGTGGCTTGATCATTGGGATGGCTTGCGGCAGGATTGCTGGCGGTCAGAATCCCAAATACATCTTTTTCGCGCTGACGTGCAGGATCGTCTTCGGGGAATGGTGCAGGAGCGAACGCCGGGCGGTTTCGTCCTGCGCGGCGCGCAGGGCACCGGAAAACGTGAATTGGTCCGCGCGGCATTCGAACATGCCGACTCCGGGATCGCGCCAGTCTGGGTTTCGGGCAGTCGTTACGGAAGCGAAAAATCCTACGGCGCGATTCAATTCCTGTTAACAGGATTGCCCGATGCGCAACTGAACTCCCCGTTGGCTGTATTCGGGCATTTGAAGAGTCACTTTGAACTCTGTGCGCCCAAAGCTGTGGTGATCGTCGAACATCTTGGACTGATTGATCCTTTGACCACCGCGGTCTTGTCCCAGCTCGTGAGCAACGGCCTCGTTAGATTGATTCTCCTGCAAGAAGTAATCGACGAGATGCCTCAGGACCTTGCGGTTCTAGTGCGCATGGGAACCATCGAGATGATTCACCTCGACAGCTTGACCTTAAAGGAAGCCCGAACCGAAATATCGCTGATGCTGGGTCTGGGCGTCTCCTACCTAACTTCGTTCCATTTATGGCGCTACAGTGCGGGTAGCTCCGAGGTCCTCCGCGCTGTGGTCAGTGATTGCCAGAATGCTCAAGCCTTCGAATCGACCGACAGGTTCGCAGCCTTAAAGCAGCGTGCCTTACCAATCGGGCTGCACACCGAGCATTACGTGCAGTCGAGAATTCAACAATTGTCCTCGGACCAGCGAGCGATTCTGGATTCCGTTGCCATCCGTGGGGAACTTGCCGAATCGACGGGTACTTCGAGCCAAGCGGTGGACTTCCTCGTTTCTCGCGAGCTGCTGGATCGGCAGGGGAAAAAATGGTCGATTCCAAATCCAGCTATTGCGCACACGATAGCTAGCTGGCAGGGACTACCAGCTTTTAATGCGACGGAGCTGCCAGAGGACGGTCCTTGCCAGCAGGCAGTGGCTCAGCGAGAGCGATTGCTTCCGGAGCATGCAATCAAGTTCCAGAACGGACAGGATTCGCAGAACGCAGCGCCTAATTGCACGGGTCAAACGACCGAGGCGTTCGAAGTATTCTCGGTACGTCCAGAACTGGAGCCGGCAACCGAGCACAAGGCGGAGCAAGGGAACGAGCATCTAATCATGCTGGAGCTCCTGCTCGAAGAGAGCCGAATGCATGAAGCCGAAAAGGTAATTATCGAGCTGCGACCCAATGGCCGGAAGCGCCTGTGGGAAGACCTCGATCACTGTCAGCAGCATCTAGCCTTGGCGCTCATTGCACTGTACTCGGTTCGAGTCAATGACCAAGACACTGCCAGAGCATTGGTCGGTGCGATTTTGGCTGATGTCGTTCACGAGGCTCAAAGCCATCAAGCCGTGCGTTACACGATCCGTTGGTGCATGGGACGGACAGTGCGGGCATTAGTTTCTGCCTGCCTGGCGCTGAGGGATTGGGGGCAGTGCCGAAATCTTATCCAGATGGTGCTGGACGGTGCCGTTGATGATCACCGTCTGCTGACCTTCGCCGAGACGGCCCATGCCTTGCTGCTGGCCATTGCCGGCAATGAGGCAAAAGCACGAGACATTGGGCAACCGCTCAGGCTCCAGCTAGCGCAAACTGGAACCATTGCCGACCTGCGTCTCGTTGATGCAATGATCAACGGCGTCGCGCTGGCGGATAACGAAAGCGCAGATGCTCCAAACCCGGCGATGGATACGTCAACAAATAGCTGCGGTCGAATCGGCATTGACATGTGCGTTGGACAGTTGCTTTCGAACCGCGTCCATTCGCGGATGGTCAGTGAACTGTCCCAGTGGGCGGAAACACGGGGGGAAAAGTTGCTGGCCTCGCTGTTGCTGGCTCAGCAGATCTGCCAGGGTGACTTCCATCTGACATCCCGTCTTGTGGCCTTGCAACACGGATTTGAACACCCAATGGCGAATAGCCTGCGCATGTTGGCATTAGGCGTTGACAACGCAGACACCACGGCCATCACAGCACAACTCGGGCGGCTTATTGAACTCGGTTTTGTTTCCCTGGCCCTCGGCGCCGAGGCCGGTGTTTATGGGATGTTGAATGCTGGACAAATGCGTCAGCTCGCTCGCAGCGCGGGCAGCTTCCTGGCCAAGATCCAGCCCAGCTCTGCGGGTTCTGACACCTTCGCAAGCCTTGCCTCGCTCACCGTCCTAACCGAGCGAGAGAAAGTTGTCGCGTCGGCGGCGGCCATGGGATTATCCAACCAGGAAATCGCCAAACAGGCTAGCGTTTCTGTCCGAACCGTCGAGGGGCACCTCTACCAGGTGTATTCGAAGCTTGGAATCAGCAAACGTGCCGACCTCAAGCTGCATGCTGGGGTCGGTGGGAAATGAAAAAATACTCTGACTTTGCACAGGCTTCTGGCTATTGGCAACCCAAGGAATACGAACAGCTGGTTCAGGCCCTGTCAGACGAGGGTTGCACCGGAGTTTTGCTGGTGGGCGAAACCGGCAGCGGAAAATCGACATTGGTTCGAACCCTGCTCGATCTCGCGGAGTTTCCATTCCATACCATTCGCCTGATTTGCAGCGCCGCTTTGCTGGGTACCGCATACGGCGCCTTAGCGCCATTGCTCCCCGGAATTACGGAGGAAATAAACGACGTTGGGGCCATCCGCGAGTCCTTAAACGCGGTCCAAGGCATGCTCGACTCCGACGATTCCGCAACCCGGGTGCTGATCATTGTTGAAGAAGGACAATATATCGACTCGGCCAGCGCCTTCGTCCTATCCCAACTAGTCCGGTCTAGACTGGTCAAGCTATTAGTCCTGAGCAACGAGGTGCAACAGGGCACAGTCGCCGCTGAGGTGCTGATCTCCGTGGCCCAGCTGCATCGAATTATGCTGGAGCCAATGACCGTGCAGGAAATTGAACGCATTGGTGTCGATATTCTTGGGACTTCGTTGGGTCATGGATCGGCGCAAATGATTCATTTCGAAACCGCTGGCCTGCATGCGTTAGTTGAGGAATACGTCCTCATGGCCAAGAGACAGGGGGCCTTGTTAAACGATGGCCGAGTAGTTGTGCTCACACGCCCCTTGCTGAACTGCGACGCACGCGCGGCCGAAGAAGTCCGGCTGATGGCCCAGCGGTTTGATGCAGAGCTTCGCGAAGTGCTGGAACTGCTGACAATGGCCGGAACAGTTCCACTAACCGCATTACGCCATCTGGGTCTACACCAAGTGACTCAGCAGCATCACTTAACCCTCATCGAAACGCACAACGGCAAAGTTAGCCTACGAAGCAGGTTCTACGCCGAGGCGATACGCAGTAGCTTCCCTCCGGGTAAGAACAGAGAACTATTCGAACGCTATCGTGAGCTGCTCGAATCCGGCGGGACTACGGATCCACGCTACACACTGTGGGCTATTGCTCAGGGCGAAAGCGTAGATCCATCCCGTCTGCAAGAGGCCATACGCCATTCGCTTGAAGACAATGCCTTTGAAGAAGCTGAATACCTGTTGGAGCAGGCCAACGGATTGCCGTCGCGCATAAGCCAACAAGCGAAGATTCAATTGCTGTTTGGCCAGCGGCGATTTCATGCCGCCGAAGTCACCGCGCAGGCCACCGCACGAGGGGCGGGCGACGATGCTACCCAGCTCGCGGAAATCGCACAAGCGGTGCTGTGCTGGATTCGTGGCGAAGGGGTCCCATGCGAAGGCGAGCCACCGGCGAATTCGGATTCCGGGACTCGAAGCGTTCCGGGCGGTCCGCATGAGATAGCCCCACTGCCTCTGGACCGGGAAGTGCCTCTGGACCGGGAAGCCATTTTTCAAATTCAGGAAGCCACGGAAAACTACTCGATCGGGGACTTTGAGCGACTGATGGATCTTGAATCAATCGCGACCAATACGGAAGTCCAGCTACTTCTGCCAAGGATCAACTATCGATTGACGATTTTGGTCGTCAAGATCAGAGCGCTGATTGAGCGTGCCGAATTCGGTCGTGCACGAAAGCAACTCGACGACTTCGAACTGGCAAATTCCTTCGAAGTATCCTTCGCGAACGGAACCCTGGAGCTGCTGCGTTCGTTGCTTGAATCGAGAATAGGCAACGTCGCTCAGTCTCGCGTCCACCTGCGCCACGCACAGGTCGAACTGCGGCTCATCGATCCGCAATCGATGTTTCCAATGAGCGCAGTCCTGCAGTATGTACTGTCCGATGGGGAAGCGACCTCGGAGGACAATGCGCAGGGCCATGGTTCCGCCGGGCAGGAATTTCTCGATCGCCCGGGAGCCCAGCGAGCCGATACGAACGGTGCCGGAGACAGGTTCGGTGATGACCTGCTTCGTCCCTTGATGGAAGCCTTGCGCACAGGAAGTCATGCCGATGGGCACATTACGCAACTGCTGGAGAGGATTCCGAAAACTCACGTAATCCCGCGCGTCAATGGACTCTACTATGTCGCGCTGCGCAGCGCGGACAACGAACTCCGGCAGTTCTGCGCTGACGCGGTCAGCGAGGTCCAAGTCCCGTCCGCGTATCTAACCGCGCAACGAATGGTACATATCGTGCAACTTTGCGGGGAAGCGGATCCCGAAGCCATGCTGGATTTTGGCGAAGAATTACATGCGGCGGGCGACCAAGTACTCGCCTTGGAAATATTGTCGCAAGTAGTGCAGTACTGGTCATCGCGGCAAGATTCTCGTCGGCGAGGAATGGCGATCCGGAAAATACAGTCATGGCTTGGCGAAATAGAGCAAGAACCATGGGGAGTCATTTCTGCGGCGCTGAAAGTCACGGGTTTGACCACACGCGAAAATGAGATCGTGGAACTGGTCCGTCGTGGGTTGACCAACCGTGAGATCGCCCGTGTACTTACCGTGTCGCAACGCACCGTAGAGGGACACCTTTACCGGATATTTGCCAAGCTGGGAGTTTACGAGCGTTCTGAGCTTTTCGTCGGTGACTAGTGATCAGGTGTTGTTGCTCAACGCCGGATTTGAAAGGCACAACGACCACAGGGAGAGTCGAGTACGTTCCAATCCAATCAGGGAATACGGCCATGCCGACTGCACCATGCGTCCCTTGTGGGTATCCACTACCTAGTTCGATCTGGCATTTAGAGTACATGCGCGTGTTTTCGCGGCCAGTTCTGGGCAACTAGGGTGCCCAATTACCCGTGAGGGAACAAAGTCCCGCTCCATAGAATTAGCGATCATGAGGCTTGTCCGTGAACACGGATAAAAGCTCATGTAAACAATGGGGATTTAAGGCAATGGGGAGCCAATGATACTCGTGAATTGGGATTAGCAGGATCATTATTTGTCATGTCCTGTGTCACGATATCGGCACCGCCTACTAGGGGGACGGCGTGTCGCAAGCATATGGGTCACTGGGTAGTCGAGAGATTATCCGCAACTTGAGGAATAAGTCTGCGACGGCGCAGGCGTGGGGTGGTTCACGAACTGGGATAGAAGTACCCATCAGATTTTCCGCCGCCAAATGGCGGCAGGGCTACATTCGGAAATTAGCAGTTTCGGATTTCCTGATTCTGCTTTCTATCGGGGCACTGGGAATGGCCAGCGTGCCCTTCCAATTAACGGCGGCGCAGTTTTTCATAGTGGCCGCGATGCTCATCTGGGCTCTGTTTCTCATTCTCGGCAGAACACGTGCCACTCAGCAAATTGGCGTGGGGGCGAGCGAGTACAAACGCCTCGTAGATTCCACGGCCTTAGTCGCAGGCTTGATGGCGTTCGTCGCGGTGCTTTTCGACATAGACGGCGTCAGGGAATTGATTCTGATTGGCTTCCCGGTGGGAATGGGATTGCTTGTGCTGGAGCGATGGGTCTGGCGGCGATGGTTGTGGAAGCAAGCCGCATTCGGTTATGCACTCTCTCAGGTAGTAGTCGTCGGCCAAGAGCACGATATCGAGTACGTGGTGCGTCAGCTACGCAGAAAGGCCGGGCCGGCCTACAAGATTGCTGGCCTGCTGATTGACGGTCCGCAAGATAATGTTCTAGGCATTGATGTCGTACCAACATTTTCGGGTCTGGAAAACCTGGAAGCGGCAGTCCGCAATGTTGAGGCAGACTCCGTCATCGTCGCCGGGCCCCTGCGTGGTGGTGGCAACGCACTCAAGGACTTGAGCTGGCGGCTGGAGGAAACGAAGACGAATGTGATCGTGGTTTCCTCGCTCACCAATGTGGCAGGCCCGCGCATCAGCATGCGGCCTGTTGAGGGCTTGCCTTTGATGCATGTTGAGATGCCAAGCTTCACCGGTGGCCACCATGTAGTCAAACGGATTTTGGATGTTGTCCTTTCGGGGATCGCACTACTTGGTTTGGCCCCGGTATTCCTTTCCATTGCCCTCGCTATAAAGTTTTCAAGCGAAGGGCCGGTTCTCTTCAGCCAGCAACGGGTGGGACGGCGTGGCAAGTCTTTCCGAATTTACAAGTTCCGTTCGATGGTCGTCGATGCCGAGGAGCAACTGGGCAAATTACGGGAACAAAATGAGGGAAGTGGCCCGCTCTTCAAGCTCAAGGCGGATCCACGGGTCACGAAGGTTGGTGCCTGGCTACGCAAGTACTCTCTGGATGAACTTCCGCAAATCTACAATGTCCTGCGTGGCGATATGTCGCTCGTGGGCCCTCGGCCTCCGTTGCCCTGCGAGGTTGAATGCTACGAGGGGTACACCGAACGGCGCCTATTCATCAACCCCGGGCTGACCGGACTGTGGCAGATCAATGGGAGATCAGATTTGGATTGGGAAGAAAGCGTACGTCTGGATCTCTACTATGTGGAGAACTGGTCGCTCACCGGGGACCTGATGATTATGTGGCGCACGCTCAAGGTGATGCTGCGTCCAGCAGGCGCCTACTGAGGCGCAAGGAGCGGGGTTCGGCCCTGGCGATTCGCCCAAGTGCGGTTCGGCAGGCGCCGCCTGGTCAGCGAGCATGGTGCCGCTGCTTCCGCTGTGGGGTCGATTCGGGAATTTGCGGCTATCAGGCCACCCCAGAATCACCTAGCTAGTGGACAAATTTCGGGTATGGACTACGCGTGCAAGTCTATTGCGTGGTTCGTATCTTGGAGCTAGGCAGGAGAGCAGAACCTCGAGATTCGTGCCGAGGGCTTGTTGGCAAGTCTCTTTGATACGGCAAGAACATTGGGGTTGCAGAAAACGGTCCCCAGCCGTTCAATCACCTCCTGCCTGTTAAGACGGAGCCAGTGACGTAGAGCTGCCACAATGTGGTATGCGCCCCCAGCCGTCGCTGGCTCCTCCTTTGCGCTCTCCTGAGAAGGAACCGGGAAGGCCGGAAGATGAGGGCTTGAATTCTCGGCACGTAGGGTGACGAGAGTCTCACCGAGCGGGTAAGGGGAGTCATTTTCTGCAACGCGCCCGGGTGATGATCAAAAGATTTAGACTGACATAAGGCGTTGTGCAAATCTTGAGTATAAGAAAAATGGCAAAGAATATACGGCGCTTTTAGATAATCGTAATGCATGCAGTAATCGTTATCTAAACGTTGTAATCGAATTTTTACATGGGTAAAGTCAGCAACCATGTTCGCTTGAACCGCTCACTATTGCGGGCCCAATTGTATTCGGAGTAATTTTTGTCATCCTTGAATTCCATGATTCTTCCCCTTTCGCGTAGCCGCCGCTCGGCAGCCCGAGTCCTTACCGGCACTTTGGCGGCCGGCCTCGTATTCACCGGCCTTTACCCCTGGGTCGAGGTGCCCAAGGCCTCCGCAGACACACAGTACGTGGTCAATGGGACCTTCACCTCGGGGGTATCCGGGTGGAAGACCAACTCAAAGCAGCAGAGCATTAGCCACGTTGCGAATGGCCGAAATGGAGGCGCAGCACGGCTGTCGGCGACCACCGGTCCCGCCGGTTCCGTATTGAACGATCAGAAGTCCACCTTGACCAACGTTGCCGCCGGACAGACCTTCACCGCAACGGCCTGGGTCAAAGCGGAAGAACCAGGCATGGGTGGGCACCTGCGAGTCCGCGCTGTCGGCAACGATGGTGTCGATACGCACCGTGAATACTTCCACCTGAAGGACACGAACTGGACCAAGGTCAACTTCACGTTCACCAACACCAGAGCCGGCGCGGATTTCGACTTGAACGTCGTAGCCTATGACCTGGCTGTTGGTACTGGGCTGCTCATCGACGATGTGAAACTGACGCCGGGAACGGACGCGGTCGATGCAGACCCGAACGATCAGATCGGCGGCTACCTCACCGAGGGTGGCACCTACAGCAAGATTGGTATCCCTTCCGAGGGCGCCTACTTCGGAGCCACCGTGGGTAGCAACGGCGATCCATCGTCCTTCGAGCAAGAAGTCGGCGGAAAATTGGGCATCCGCCGTACCTTCTACAGCCCTACCCAGGTGGACTGGGCCGTGGACAACGCAAAGACCGACATCGCGAGCAAGCGTATTCCTTGGATCAGTTTCAAGCTGCCCCATTCGTGGAATGACATGGCTGCGGGCAAGGGGGACGCCTGGGCCGAGGACCTGGTGGCCAAGCTCGATGCCTTGCAGGGACCGGTGTGGTTGACCTTCCACCACGAACCAGAGGGGGACGGTCCAATCAAGGACTGGGTGGCCATGCAGAAACACCTTTCACCGATCGTGAAGAGCTCTGACAACATCGCGTTCGCCACCATCCTGACCGGTTGGCATCAGGTCTCTGGCGAGGAGCAGTACTCGCTGGAAAATACGTGGCCCGGAGATGGACTTGTCGACATCGTTGGATTCGACGTGTACAACTACGACGAGACGGTCAAGGACGGCAAAGTTCGCGGCACGAGCCCGATGGACACCTATTTCCAGGAATTCGAGGCATTTTCTGCAAAGCACGATGTTGAATGGGGAATCGGCGAGACCGGAATCAACAACGAAGCAGCCGCTTCGGATCCGGAATGGATGCAACGCACCTATGACCAGATCGTCAACCGTGGAGGCATCGCGATGAGCTACTTTAATACCCACCTGAATTCGAGCACAACCTGGGAAATTACCGATAGTCTTAAGACTAAGCAATTTGGTGAAGTCCTGAAGGACTCGACCAAGATTAAATAGTCCGAGCGCTATGGGGGGCAGCTCCGTGCCTAGCTTGCAGGTGAACAGTCATGTTCCGATGGAAGGCGGGCCGGTAGCTGCCCTTTGCCATGCCCTCGGCGAATTGGGATTGGCCGGGAGAATTACGCTGGAGCCGGTTGGGGTGGGCTCAGCCATGGACAGCCTGGTCATTGTCCCGAACCTCGAGAACCCGCGCATCCTGGTTCCGGCCGGGCAACGAAAGGCCGCAAGCGCTTCCCTGCAGCGCTACAGCGCGGATCTGGGGATCTCCACGCGGCTGCAACGGCTGTTCGCGGCCCAGGCCATGCGGCTTTGGGGGCCGCGGACCCCGATCGCCCGCCATCAGCTGCGTCTCGCGCGGGGGATTAACCAGGGGCTCGTCGCCTACCTGTCCGAAAGTCTCGGTCAACCGGTGACGTTCAGCATGAGCATCGGGAAGGTCCGCGCCAACCGGAAACCGATTCTGCAGCTGTTCTCGACTTCCGGCGAAAGCCTTGGATTCGCAAAGGTCGGCAGCAATGAATTCACCGCACGGCTCGTGCGCCAAGAGGCGCAGACCCTGCGGGAATTGGGCGAGCAGCGCCTGGACCATCTGGAGCTTCCCAGCGTTTTGCATTCCGGTTCCTGGGAAGGCCTTGAATTGTTGGTCATGGCAACCATGCCAACCACCGCACTGGCGCCTCCGAGACGCCTGGCTCGCCTCAGGGCACGGGCGGAGGGGGAACTGCACCGGGTATTTTTCGCCGGCCGCAAGCCGCTGGGCAGTAGCCTGTGGCTCGCGAGCTGGCTATCGGCTGCAAGGCAGCACGAATCCCCGTGGCCGTTGTGGCAGCGATGGAGCATCGCCCTGGAGCAGCTGGCAGGTCGATACGGGTCGGAGCAACTGGAGTTCAGCGCCACCCACGGGGATTGGACCGCCTGGAACATGGCCGACTACCGCGGCCGATTGCAGGTGTGGGACTGGGAAAGGTTCGCTGCGAATGTACCGGCAGGCCTTGACCGCCTGCATTTCGCGGTGCATGAGGCATTCGGACGTTCAGGAGTCAGCGAACAAACTCTGCGGGCTGTGCTGGGGGAAGCAAAACGAGGGGAACAATTGCTCGCCGCCTGCTATCTCGCGGATCTGGCTGGCAGATACCTGCTCGGGGAGCGGGAGCAACAAGTGCAAGCCGTACAGCAGAAAACCGCAGTATTGGTAGCTGTGCTGGAAACAACTTTGGGGGATTAGCAAATGATTGGCAACGAAATACGCGCGCTGACCAAGCAGGCCAAAAAGGTGCTTCCGGCACCGGTGATCGGTGCCCTGCGTGCCGGGATGCAGGGCATGGGGATGCTGAGCGCTCCGGCGCGGACCTTGCCTGATTTCATCATCATCGGCGCGCAGCGCAGCGGCACCACCTCGCTGTATCGATTGCTCTCGGCGCACCCAGCGGTCGCTCGTCCCACCGCCTCCAAAGGGATCGGATATTTCGACGTGAACTATGCCCGGGGCATGCGCTGGTACCGGGGACACTTTCCGCTGCGTTTGACCACCGGCATCCTGCCAGGTTCCTCCGTCCGCCAAGTCTTTGAGAGCAGCGGCTACTACTGCTTCCATCCGCTAGCCGCGGAGCGGATTTCCAAGGACCTGCCCGGCGTCAAACTCGTGATGATGCTGCGCGACCCGGTGGAACGTGCCTATTCTGCCCACCGCCACGAACTGGTCCGCGGATTCGAGACGGAGGATTTCGAAACGGCCCTCGACCTGGAGGGTCGCCGGCTGGCGGGAGAAAATCAGCGGCTCATCGACGATCCGCAATACCAGAGCCACAGTCATCGGCATCACGCGTATCTGCGCCGCGGGCTGTACGCCCAGCAAATTCGTCGGATCCACGAAGCCGTTGGCAGCGACCGGCTATACCTGATGGATGCCGATGATTTCTTCCGGCACCCCATCGAGGAGTTCAGAGAATTGCTCAAGTGGCTGGGGCTGCCGGACTCTATTCCAGACAGTGTCCCGGCGGAAAACGCGCAACCTCGTGCCGCAATGGATGAACAGCTTCGTGCTCGACTGCGTGACTATTTTGCCGCACCGGACAGCGAGCTCGCGGAGCTGATGGGCAAGACCCCTTCGTGGCGGCGCTAGCGAAGGACAGGGGGAATCACTGCAGGACAGCGGCAAGCAAACGGCTGGTGGCCTGCCCGTCTTCCAAGGGGCAGAATCGCTGTCTGAACATCTCGTAGCCCGGGGCAAAGCGATTGGCGTAGTCATCGAGCCGCAGTAGCTCGGCGATGAGTTCTTCCAGGGTTTGCGTGATGGGCCCGGGGGCCCACTGGTGATAGTCGAAGTACAGCCCGCGAGTTTGTTCGCTGTACTTCACCAGGTCATAGGGGTAGAGAATGATGGGTTTGCCGGTGACGGCGAAGTCATAGATCGCCGAAGAGTAGTCCGATACCAAGACATCTGCCGCTAGGTAAAGGTCGGCAACCTCGGAGTACCTGCTGACGTCAACGACGCTGAGCCGTTCATCCTGCCATGTGCTGGCCTTGCTTTGCACCACTGTGTGAAGCCGGTTGAGCACCACGGTCCCGGCTGGCAGCAGTCGCGACATCAGTTTGTAGTCCATGGCGCTCGGGTCCCGGAAGCGACCGTGCTCGTCCTTGCTGTCATCTCGCCATGTCGGTGCGTAAAGCACCACGAGTTGATCCGGGGAAACCCCCAAACGGGCCCGCACGCGCTGGCGAATCCGCGGAGCTTGCGGCGAATTGAGGATGTCATTTCGTGGATATCCGGTCTCCAGGACATGGCCGTCATAGCGGAACGCGGATCTGAGTAGTTCGGTGCACGCGGGGCTGGGGGACACCAGGTAGTCCCATTTGCGCACGTCGCGAACGACCCGTCTCATGTGGGCCGAGAACCTTTTGGAGCTCGGATGCGATTCATCGAATCCGACCTTCTTCAGCGGTGTGCCATGCCAGCATTGAATATAGGTTACCCGTGGTCCCTTGAGTAGGTGCTTGGAGACGATGTCGTTGGCGACAAGGAAATCGGTGGTCAGCAGCTTGCGGAAATAGTCCGGGGAGTGCCGTTTTACGGGCGTGCAATTCTCTGGCAGGCGGGCTTCGTCCGTTGCCACCCAGTCCAGTCTGATCTCCGGGTGCAGCTTGCTCACGCCTTCGGAGATGGCTCGCGGGCTGTCGGCATACCGGCCCCGCCAGCTTTCAAACAGCATGGTGCGTACCACTGGGTCATCCTTTCCTTTGGCCGGACTTCCGCTTGGGCAGAATGTGCCGGAATGTTGTCAGCCGAAGCCGCCGCCGGAAAACCCACAACGCCGCGAGGTAAATCAGCACACCGGCACCCAGGGCAATCGCGAAGGGCAGGATTGCATGAGTTCCAGAAAGCGCCACAGGGAGCAAGGGGCCGGCGAAACTGAGAATCGCGAGCACCGCAATGAGTGCGGCCTGCCCGCTGAAAGGATTGATTCGCAGTGCTAGGAAGACCCCGAAAAACGTGAGCACGTTGCGCAGCACAATGGCTGTGCCCCAAGCGAACGCGGCACCCTGCAACCCGAAGGCCGGAACAAAAACGAAGCACAAGCCGATATTGGCGGCCAAGCCGAGCAGCGAGATCACCAAGTTTGTGGTGCTCCGCCCGGACATCAACAGCATCGTGTCCAGCGGGCCGGCGGCGGTAGCTAGCATCAAGGCCAGGCCCATCACCAGGACCACTATGCGAGCGGACGAGGTGCCGTAGTCCGGGCCGAACAGCATGAGGTAATGATCCACTCCGACTATGGCCGTGATGTACAGGGGCCAAGCCAGTCCCATATTCCAAGAGGTCGCGGTCTTGAATACTACTTCCAGGGTCTTGATCTGATCCATCGCCAGCAATTGGCTGAAGCGCGGTTGCAGAACCTGTTGTATTGCGTGGACTCCGAACTGCCCCAAGGCCACAAAACGGGTGGCGGCAGTGTACACAGCCGCCTCTGCCGGACCGATCAGCGCGGCGACAATGACAATATCGGCACGCTGGACGATGGACTGGGAGATCCGGGAGATGGCCCTTGGCCAGGAAAACGTCCAGAATTCTCGGGCGACGGCGCGGACCTCGGGCCGGGCTGGGGCCGTGGTGCTCCGGTAGGGGCGGAACACGCGGCGAAAGAGGACAACCGACAAGCCAGCGGCAACGGCATAGGGAATGGCCCAGCTCGCGGTAAGCCAGATCAGCGAGCCGCCCATCGCCGCCACCGCTAGCGCGCCCAGCGGCTGGAGGACCGGGCGAAGCAATTTTTCACTCAAGACGGTGCTCTGCACAGTTCCCAAGGCCCGTGCGGCCGCCAGGCTGAGATCGCCAAGGGCTGCCATGGGCAGTAGGAGCATCAGCAGGATGATAGTCAGCTGGCCTTCGGTGCCATGCAGGCCGATAGTCGCGGCGATGTGTCCGGACAGCAGGCTGCCTGCAAGTGCCAAGAGCAGGGCGCAGCAGAGCACCGGGTTGCGCGCGGCGCGCAGCACCAGGGGCATGTGCCCCATCCGGTCCAGCGCCTGATAGCGCATGAGGAAGCGGGCCAGACCGGCATCGGTGCCCAGCGAGCAGATGCTCAGGGCGATCACGAAAATCGAGGTCGCAGTGAATAGGGCGCCGGCGGTGCGCTGCTCAAAGCTCTGGGTGACCACCACAATGAACGCGAAGTTCAGCAATGCCGCCACCGCCGCGCCGAGCACGTTTAAGCTACCGCTGCGGGCGATGCCCGCCAAATGGAGTTGAAGTTGGGCAGCCATGGATCAGGTGGTCTTGCTTCCCGAAACTCCATTGGACAAATGCTCGGAGCGGCCGGTGTCGGGGCGCGGCCGGTGCCGTGCCGGCTGAGCGTTCATGGGCCGGATGAGCAGGGCACGCAGCTCGGCGGCCAGGCTCACGCACACGTTCTGCGCGGCCCGGACATCCTTGCGCTTGGTGGTGCCCAGCTCGACCTCGACGAGCACGGTGGGTATGACGGACACGAGCCATTGGGTGATGGAAAGGTTCAGGTCTGGGGCGATCACCAGCACCGCATCGAATTCCTTGCCTGCGCTGATCAGGAACTCGTTGAGCCGCTCGGAAGAGAGCCCATTCTCATACTGCTTGATGAGTTCCCCCTGCCCAATGAGGCACAGCATCTGGTTTGAGCTCTGGCTCGCCTCCGCCAAGGTGCTTTGGCCGGCCAGCACCTCCCCAATGCCTGGCAGCTTGACGGTATTCCCGGATTCCACGGCTCTGCCGGTGGCGTCGATGACCAGCACCTTCAGCCCGGCCGAGGCCAGTATGTCGGCCACGGCGTTGTAGGAGAGCGGAAAATCGCACCCGCCATCGGCCGAGGCAATCAGCAGCACCCGGCGGTTGCTGTTTTGCACCATGCCCAGCAGTTCGGAGCGGAACTGCGTGAGCTTGGGAGAATTCCTGGCCAATGCAGGGTTGCTGCCATTGGCCTCGCCGCGAGATAGCTCGGCTTCGTTCAACACTCGCAGGGCATTGACCCCGAAGGACTTCAGCTCATCGACCCGGCGCAGGACCTTGTTGCTCCGGGCCATGAACACCATGATCAGCATTCCCAGTCCCAAGCCCGCCAGAAGCCCGGCGAAAGCCAGCAATTCGCGCAGGCTCAGCAGCGCGGCACGATCCAGGGCTGCTGCGGTGACTACCTGCCCCGGGTCGATGCGGGTGGTCGCCAAAGTACTTTCCCGGGCACCGAGCGAAGCGATTTGCGAGGCTCCGGCGTTCAGCTGGGCTTCCAGCGTGGTGCGTTCCAAGGCAGTGATATTCGGCTTCCCGAGTTGTTCGCTCAGCTCGCCCATATTCGCGGTCAGCTTCTCGATCTCGTCGCGGATGCCGGTGATCTGCCCTTCAAGATAGGCGGCAGCCTGATCGCTGCGGAACTCCAGGAACGCATCGGCGAAGGCCTGCGCTCCGATCACCGCGGCGTCGGGGTCATCATTCTCGAAAGTGATCTCGATCAGCTGCGTGTTGGGCGGCACGGTGGTGGTCAACTGGCGCAGCAGGGAAAGCGGATCCGAACCCTGCCCGGTGGACTCGATGACCTTCGCGGCGACCTTGTCTGATTTCAGCACCTGGGCTTCGGTGGTCAGGTTGACCAGCTGCTCGCCTCGGGTGCCAGGATAGAAGGCATTGCCATCCAGCGGCGTCACCAGGATCACCGTGGACGCGGTTTGCGCACGCGGAGCGGCGTGTCCAACCGCGAAACCGAGGCTTGCCCCCAACAAGGCCAGGACGGCGGCTATGACCCACATCTTTCTGGATGCGGACTTGAACAATGTCAAGCGAGATTTATGATCAGCGCGAGCTTCCAAGATTAGTTCCCCCAAGTTCTAATCCGCCGGGTATCGCTGTTCCCGGTAATGACTGTAATATACCTCTCATTTGCGCGTGATTCCGCAAAACCGGACGAATACTTTTTAAACCCCTGTTCGTCTGCACGCAAGATGAGTAATCTGGCCGGATGGGAACACTTTTATTTGTGGGGTCCAGCGGGGGGCACCTGGCACAAATGCTGAGCATGGACGCTTGGTGGAAGCAGCACCGGCGCGCGTGGGTCACTTTCGACACCCCGGATGCCACAAGCGCATTGCAGGGCGAAGACGTCACCTGGGCCTATCATCCGACCACCCGGAATCCAGTGAACGCGATGCGGAACCTGTGGTTGTCGATCAAGGTGTTGCGAGCTCACCGGCCGACGGCGGTTATCAGTACCGGGGCCGGGGTGGCGCTGCCCTTCTTTTTGACCGCGCGGCTGATGGGTATTCCCACCGTCTACGTGGAGGTGTATGACCGCATCGACTCGCGCACGCTGACCGGTCGGCTGTGCCGTCCGCTGTCATCCGAATTCTGTGTCCAGTGGGAAGAGCAGCTGAAATATTATCCCGGTGCCAGCGTGATCGGACCGCTGCTGTGAAATCCGCCAAACCAGATGTCACGGTGCTGGCTTTGGTCGGGACCGACCACCACCCCTTCGATCGCATGGTCAACCTGGTTGACGAGTTGCTGGCAGGACATGATCCGTCGGACGGGGCGCTGAGCTGCCTGATCCAATTCGGCACCGCCCAGGCGCCCAGTTCCGCCCAGGGCAGGGACTTCCTGGCCAAGGACGAAGTCAAAGAGCACATCGATCGAGCCGACCTGGTGCTGTGCCATGGCGGCCCGTCAACCATCGTGGAGATCCTGCGCAGCGGAAAGATGCCATTGGTGATGCCACGAGATCCGGAACGCGGAGAGCATGTGGACGGCCATCAACAGCGCTTTGCCCGGCATATGGCCGGACTGGGGCTGATCCAGCTGGTCGACTCGGTGCAACAAGTCCGTGCCGAAGTCGAGCAATTCACCGCTGGCGCCGACGAGCGGCTGAATCCCGGCATCGAATTGCCATCCCCGGCCGAGAGCGCCCTCCGGCTAGGCCGCATCGTGGACAGGCTGACCGCAGCGGCGCCGGCACAGCGATGGTGGCGCCGCGGCGGGCGGCGGCGGTAGCCAGGACTAGATGCCGCGCCCTCGGCGGTGCGCCCACCCGAGCAGCCGCTGCGCGCTGACCAGCCGTGAGACGACCGCGAGGGCCAGCAGGGCACGACGCTCGGTGGGTGAGCGCCGCAGCGTCTGCAGGGCGCCGCGAACCGCCTCCCTGCGCTGCCCGAGAGCCGCATTGGCAAAGGCCCTGCGCCCGAGGAGCCGGGCATGGCCATGCGGATCGAGGCTCAGCACCGGATGCTTGTGCAGCTCGTAGTCGATGGCCTGGATGATGACGGCCCAGTTCTGCGAGAACTGCGAGCCGCCCCAGCGGACCCGAACCAGCGGATCTGCGGCCACCGCAATGTCACCTGCCTGCACGGCACGCAGCAGCCAATCGAAATCCTCGCCGTAGCTGCCCGGCAGCTGTTCATCCACCAGCCCGATTTGATCAAGCAGGGCGCTTCGCTTGACCATCACCGAGGAGGGGTGGGCTTCCATGACCCGGCGCCGAACCAGACTGCGCAAGGTCAGGTCCTCGGCTTGCGGTACCCGGATATTGGAGTGCCCCTGGTAGTCCACGATCACCCCGGTGACCGCAGTCAGCGCGGCAGGGTCAGCGAGCACCGCGACCTGAGCCGTGAGCTTGCCTGGCAGCCAGATATCGTCGTCATCGCAGAATGCCACGTACGCCCCACGAGCCTGAAGAATTCCAGAATTCCGGGCTCCTGCCAGACCGGGCGTACGATCGTTGGCGATGACCCGCACCGTGCGGTCGCTCCCGTCGTGGACCAACGAGGTATCCGGAACGCTTTTGTCGAAGACCACGATGCACTCGATCGTTCCGTCATAGTCCTGGTCCATCACCCCTTCGATGGCCAGCTTCAACAGCTCCGGACGGTTATGCGTGGCAATGACCACGCTGACCATCGTTTCGCCGTTGGCCTCGGATGCTTCGCGTGCGGCTTGTTTTGCAGATGTGTCGCTCAATGTTCTCCCCAATCATTCACCTGGCAACTGAACTTCCTGGCTTGCCCCGCACCGGGACGGGTGCGGGCAACGCTGTGTGATATAGCTGGCTAGCGCATTTACACACCGCTTTTCCGCGGCTTGGAGCGCCGCTGCAGCGCGAGGGCCGGCAGCAGCCCGAGCAGAGACAGCGAGACAAGCACGACCTCGGGCTGGTTCTTGGATTCGCTGGTGGTCGTCGCACGCAGGATCTCACCCGCACGGGTATCGCTGACCGTCAAGTCAATGAGGGAATCGCGCAATTCAATCTCCCGCGCCAGCTCGGGGTCGATGTCCAGCAGCGAGTCCACCTCAATTTGCTCGGGGGTATCGGGCGACAACGCCATCAGCTGCTCCTGAAGATCCCGCAAGACCTGTTCCTTGCGCTGGGCCAGGAACTCGTTTCGCACCGCCAGATACTCCTCGGCAATCAGGCTCATCACCTCGGTGGTCCGCCGCTTGTCGGTGCTCGCGTAGTTCAAATGCAGCACGCGGCTATTGGGCGTGGCGGAAATCGACACGGCGCTGCGGATCTCGGCATTGCTCAGCTCCGGATAGGCGGCGTTGACCTTGTCCAGCGTGCTCTGCGTGAGCACCAGAGCCGCTTCGGTATCCACGGTGATGCTGCGCGAACCCTCACCCGCCGTGCCGGATAAATACATCGGGGTGGGAGCCAGCAATAGCGAGGTCTGCGCGATGTATTGGGCGGGTCTGCTCGACGTCCAGAGCACACCGAGCGCCAGCGCGCAGGACATCGCCGACAGCAGCACGATCTTCTGCCGGCGGTGCAGCACGAAATAGCCGGTGAGCTGAGGCAAGTCCTGCGGATCGAGTGCGGCGTAGCGTTCCCGCCACATCAGCCCCAGCCCGAGCATGATCGTCAGCAGCGGCATGCCCAGGGTGTCGTAGATGAACATCTGCAGGGCGAAAAAGCACAGCAGGGACATCCCTACCAGCTGCAACGCAGTCTGCACGCGCCAGAAATGCCACGCCTGCCAGAGGAAGAAGAGCAGGAAGAACGCGGCCCCTACCAAGCCTTGGGAAAAGATCACCAGCCAGATATGACCCTGCGTTCCCAACGGCGGCACCTCGCAGGCGGGACAGTCCGGGGTGCCGCCACCGGCGATGGACGCGAAGCTTCCCTGGATGTCGCGGGTGCTGCCGAAACCGGCCACCGGGGATCCCTCGGCGGTGCTCAGCACGGTCTGCGTCAGCAGCTGCGAGCGGCGTTCGTTGCTGTGCGCGTTGTCAAGCCTTTCAAGAGCGGTATCGGCCAGCGGGCTAATCGAGAAAGCGACGGCACCAACCAGGACCGTGAGCACCACGGCGGCCACGAGCTTGAAACGGTGCCGCTGCGGGCCGCGCACCGCAATGTAGCCAAGCAGGATGAGCAGCCCCAGCCCCAGCGAGGCCCAGAGCCCGCGGTTCATCGATTGGACCACCGGAATGGTGGCCAGGGCCAGTATCGCTATCCCCAGAACGCGGCGCCAACCGGCACGCTTCGAGAACCAGCCGAGAATGAAAAACGGCAGGAACAACGAGAAATTACTGCCCCAGCTGTTGGCAAAAGCGAACGGCGCGATCGGCCGGTATTCGGGCCGTCCCAGGAAATTGGTCAGACTCGCCGCGGCGGGGTGCGCGATGGAATTAATCAGGCTGTTGGAACGCAAGGACTCCGGCAAGAGCAGTTCCACCAGGGAAGTCACTTCAAAGCGCGGGGCCAAGACGCCCAACAAGCCGCCGGCGACCACAAAAATGAACATCCACCCCATGAGGCGCACGACAAGAGCGTTGCTTAGTTCTTCCTTCTTGGTGTTGATGATCCACAGCAGCATGACCGTACAGCTGAGGTACCACAAGAAGCGGTACCCGAAGACGAGGACCCGGCTGAACCCGCCGCCTGGAACGGCTCCGGGGGCGTTCGCCCAGAGCAGGAATAAGCTGGCGGACATCCAAACCAGGAACAGCAGCCACCAGCCGAAGCCCTTGGGAGTGGCCAGGCTGCGTTTCTTGGCCAATTGCCAGAGCAGGGGCACCGCGAGCAGGATGGGAAGGATCGCGCTGAGTCCCAACAGCCACCACAAGGGGAAACCGAGGACCAGCAGGACCAGCGGCCACGTTGTCCGAGTGAGCATTTTTGGGTGCGACGAATCCTCGGTATCCGAAGATACCGCCGATGGCACCAAACTGACCTGCACGAATCCGCACCCCCAAAGCGCGTCGAGCCTGCTCCCGCTATGGTTCGCACCATTCCCAATTGAGCAGTTACTTGAGCGTACCGACAAGCGCGAACCCTGACAAGGTATCCGGCGGCAATCCATCGAGTACCGAAGGGGACCGGGACGGTTTCAGCATTCATCCGGCCGCTGCCTTGCCCCTTGTCGCATTGGGGCAAAGGCCATACTCTAATCGGCCGCAAACTACTTGATTCCCCGGCTAGATCTGTTCGGGAATCGGAATGTGGCGCATAATTTGTCCTAATCGTGCTGCGTGGGTTGGGGTTCGCGCAAACCAGGGAAATTGTGGTGCTGCGCGGTGGATCATGTCACTTTTTGGGGGAAGGGCAATTCCATGATTAATCGGCATGGGACTTTCGGAAAATATTTGCGGAGTCTATTCGTGGCAGTGCTTGCCTCGGCGGCTATGGTCATCACGCTGCTGCTGGCTCCGCCGCCGCCGGCCCAAGGCGCGTTTCCCGGCGACCATGGCAATATCGTCAGTACGGAGCCCAGCAGCAATACCCCGCATGTTTTGGACGGCTATGTCAGGGGATTCGCCCACGTTGGCCCAAATACTATTGCGGTCGGAAACTTCACGCAGGTGCGAAATCCCGGAAGCGACACCCCGGTAATCTCGCGCACCAATATCTTTTCTTTCAACACCGAGACCGGGCAGGTCAATTCGGACTTCACACCTCAGGTCAACGGAGAAGTCACCGATATCATCCCGGCCGGTGACGGCGTTAATGTCTTCATCGGCGGTGGCTTCAACGAGGTCAACGGCGCCACGACCCGTGCCGTGGCCAAGCTCAATGGACAGACCGGACAAAAGACTGCCGGATTTACCACCCCCGCCTTCAACGGCCGGGTCACCCAGGTGCTGCTGAAGAACGACACGTTGTACGTCTCGGGCCGTTTTACCAAGGTCGGCAGCGCCGACCGCACCCTGTTGGCCGGGCTGAACCCGGACACCGGCGCGGTGCTGGAGAACGTCGACGTGCTCTTCGAGGAACCGCGCAAGGGTTCGCTGAACCTGTACAGCATGGACATCACCCCGGATGGGTCCCGGCTCATCGGCATCGGCAACTTCCTCAAGGTCAATGGCGAGAGCCATCCGCAGATCGTGATGCTGGCCCTCGACTCCACCGGCGCCACCACCGCCCAATGGGCCACCGAACGGTATGCGCCGGCCTGCTCCTCTTCCTTCGACAGCTACATGCGCGATGTTGAATTTTCCCCGGACGGATCCTATTTCGTGGTCGTCACCACCGGAGCCTACTTCCGCGGCACCCTGTGCGACACCGCCGCCAGGTTCGAGACCGGGGCCGTGGGCACCGCGCAGGAGCCGACGTGGATTGACTACACCGGCGGCGATACCTTGATTTCGGTTTCGGTGACCGAACGCGTGGTCTACGTCGGTGGGCACCAGCGATGGATGAACAACCCCTTTGCCGGGGACCGGGTCGGGCCCGGCGCCGTATCCCGCGAGGGGCTGGCCGCACTCGATGTGCGCAACGGCATGCCCTTTAGCTGGAACCCGGGCCGCACCCGAGGCTACGGCGTCTACCAATTCCTGGCGGACGACCAAGGACTGTGGATCGGCAGCGATACCGACCGGATATCCGGCTGGCAGTACCGTGGGCGCATCGCCTATATGCCGTTGGCCAACGGCGTGCAGTTCCCGCACGACAATGTCGGCAACGCGGACAACCCGCTGTTCTTGATCGATTCCGCCGAAGCCACCGGAGAGACCGAGCTGGTCATGCGCGAGCTGTCTTCGGCGGGCTTGGCGACCAGCCAGAGCGTTTCGACTAACGTCGACTGGTCCGGAGTGCGCGCGGCGTTCATGGTCGATGGCTGGGTTTATACGGCCAACTCCGATGGCACATTGCAGCGCCGGACCTTCGACGGGACCAGCTTCGGTGCCGCCGAGAATATCGACCTGAATCTGCTCACCGCCTTTGCCAGCGAGATGACCTCGATGACCTCTGCCTTCTTCGATCCGGAAACGGCGCGCATGTATTTCACCCGCGGCGGGTCAAGCACGCTGAACTACCGCTACTTCAACACCGAGAGCACGATTACCGGTGCCGAATTGTATGCCGCCCCTTCCAGCGGGGCGGCTATCAACTGGAGCCGGGTCAAATCCGCATTCCTTTCGGGCGACACCCTCCACGTTGCCGACAACACCGGAGAGCTGAGTACCTGGGAATGGGATTCGACGCTGGGCAACGTGGTTCCGGACTCGCAGCGGGCCGTCTCCGGTCCGCGGGTGGACGGCGTGGACTGGAGCAGCCAGGATCTGTTCGTCTTGGCAGGAAACCATCCCGCCGAGGAGCTTGAGGTCCTTGACCCGAACGTCGAGTTCGAGGCCACGATCAGCGGCGCCACGGTGAACTTCGACTCCGCGGGCAGCAGCACGCAGGACGGCACCATCACGAACTACGAGTGGGACTACGGGGACGGAAACACCGCGGTGGGTCCGGTTGCCCAGCACACCTATGGCGAACCGGGCAGCTACACGGTGGCCCTGAAGATCACCACCAGCTCCGGCGAAGTGGGCGAGGCCAGCCGCATCATCGTAGTGGGCGGGAGCAATACCGGCCCTGACATTCCGGACGACCCCTATGGGGAAGCGGTGTACAACGATGTCCCGGAGATCTACTGGCGGTTGAATGACGCCACGGGCGGTACCGCGGTGGATGCCTCCGGCGGTGAAAGCCACGGCACCTACCGGCGCTTCGTAACCCGGGGGACCGAGGGCGCACTGGTCGGCGAGGATGACAAGGCGATCAGCTTCACCAGCAATTCCTCGTTCAGCTACGGATGGATCTCCAGCAACAACAGCTACACGAATCCCGGGCCGTTCTCCGTGGAGGCCTGGTTCAAGACCTCGAGCACGCAGGGCGGCACCATCGCCTCCTTCGGCAATCGCGCCGATCAGCTCTCGAACCAGCATGACCGCAAGATCTTCCTGACGAATTCCGGCCAGCTGGTCTTCGGCACCTATCCCGGATCCGAGGCCCGGGCCACCACCAGCAACGCCTACAACGACGACGCCTGGCACCATGTGGTGGCCACCCAAGGCAGCGAGGGCATGCGGCTCTACGTCGACGGTGCGCTGGCCGCAAGCCATCCGGCAACCACGGCGGAGAATTTCACCGGGTACTGGAAGGTCGGCGCCGAAACCACCTGGTCCGGCAACAGCCGTGCCTGGCTGATCGGTTCGGTGGACGAGTTCGCGGTCTACGGAAGGGCATTGAGCGCCGAACAGGCGGCCGAGCACTATACGCTGGGCAGCAACGAACCGCCGGCAAACCAGCTGCCGGTGGCCGAATTCGACGCAAGCGCGCACAGCCTGACGATTTCGGTTGATGGATCGGCATCCAGCGACCCGGACGGCACGCTCGCCTCCTACGAATGGGACTTCGGGGATGGGAATACCGCCCAGGGGATATTCGTCAACCACAGCTACGCCGAGGACGGCGACTACGAGGTCACCCTGACAGTGACGGACAACCGCGGTGCCACCGCTTCGAAGACCGAAACGGTGAGCGTGCAGCAGTTGCCCAACGAGCTTCCCAACGCCGATTTCACGGCTTCCTCGCTCGGCTTGGATGTCACCCTGGATGCCGCCGCGGCCAGCGACCCGGACGGAACCATCCAGGAGTACTCCTGGGACTTGGGAGACGGGAATACCGCCACGGGCCAGGTCGTGGAGCATGAGTACGCCGAGGCCGGCAGCTATCAGGTCGCCTTGACCGTGACCGACGATCGAGCCGGACAGCACAGCGTGACCAAGGAGATCCCGGTCACGCAGATCGCCCCGGCAAGCTTCGTGGATTCCGCGGCGCGCTATATGAACAGCTCCAATGCCCAATTGCAGCTGCCCGCGGGCATCGAGCCTGGGGACGGGATCATCATGTTGACCACGTCGAATTCGACCAGTGTCAGTATGGAGGAACCGAGCGGCGTCACCGGCTGGAGCAAGCTGGGCCAGGAAGCCGTGGGCGGGGTGCATACCAGGGCCTACGCCAAGGTAGCCACCGCCGAGGACGCCGGAGCCACGGTGACGCTGCCTACCGGGTCGATGCTGAAGACGACCATCCACGCGCTGGTGTACCGCGGCATTTCCGCGGACTGGATCGCCGATTCGGCCGCGGTAGTGACTACCAGCAGCTCTGTGGAGAAAGTGACTCCAGCCGTGGCCGTCGAGCAGCCGGGCAGCACGGTGATCAGCTACTGGGCCGATAAGGGAAGCATCGAGAATTCGATCACCCCTGCCGCGGAGACCGAGCCGCGCGGGACCGCGGTGGGCAGCGGCAACGGGCGCATCGTCTCGGTAGCCGCCGATCAGCAGACGCTGACCACCGGGCTCACCGGCGGGGTAGTGGGCACGATGGATGTCGCTTCGGTCCGCACGGCCATGTGGTCCATTGTCATCAATCCCGGTTCCTCCTCGGTACCGGAACCGAACCAGCCTCCGGTGGCCGACTTCGCCGTCGAGGTTGACGGCCTGGACATCGCCGTTGACGGAAACGCTTCGACGGACCCGGATGGAGAGATCGCCGAGCATGCGTGGGACTTCGGAGACGGGAACACCGCCACCGGGGCCGCCGCCAGCCACAGCTACGCCGAGGGCGGGGACTACACGCTCACGCTGCGCGTCACCGATGGCGAGGGCCTCCAATCCGAGCCGGTCACGCAGACGGTGAGCATCACCGCGCCGGAACCAGACCCTGACCCTGACCCGGACCCCGGGCAGGTCGTTGACTTCGTGGCCGGGGTCGAGGCGAACCTGTCCAGCAGCCTGCCGCGCTTAAACGTTCCGGAGTCGGTCCAGGAGGGTGATGGGCTGCTGCTGATGGCGACGGTCAACTCCTCCACGGCGGCCCTGGACGAGCCGGCCGGCGTCACCGGATGGACCTTGCAGGAGTCCCTGCAAGAGGACGGTACGCACACGGTGCTGTACTCGAAGGTCGCCGCCGCCTCCGACGCCGGGACCCAGGTCTCCGTACCGCTAAGCACAACGGCCAAAACGGGGATCCACCTCCTGGCCTACCGGGGCATTGGCGAGGCGTGGGTGCAAGACTCCGCCATCGAACTGCTCCGTACCAATGGGGTGGAGAAGATCGCTCCGCAAGTGGAGGCTAGCGGTGGCGGATTGACCGTGCTTGGCTACTGGGCGGATAAGGGAAGCCAGGACAACGCGCTTACGGCGCAGCCCGAGTTGCTGAACCGCGGCAGCACCGTCGGTTCCGGCGGCGGGCGGATCACCTCGCTGGTGGCCCAGAGCGACGGCGCGGTTCCAGCTGGTACCGTGGGCGGCTTTGCCGCCACCTTGGATAGTGCCGGAGCGCGAACCGTTGCCATGACGGTGACGCTGGCAGGAAAGGATGAATAATCATGTCCAACACCCTTGAACGGCAGAAGAACTCCAAGCCGGCGCGGACCCGCTGGCTGCTGGCGATCCTCGGCGCGCTGCTGGTCGTGGCGCTGGCCACCTGGCTGATCATCAATGCCCTGGGCGGCTCCGGCCCGCAAGGCCAGGACGCCGGGAACGAGCCGGAGGGCGGTGGTGCGGTGGCGGCCGGGGAAGCCGAAGACCAGGGGCCCGCCGAGCCGATCACCACCTTCGAAGGGGCCACGTCCGGGGACTGGCCGGACGCTCCGCAGGACAGCGTGGGCTGCGGCTACGTGGCCGAGCGGCTGGGCACCATCAACCAGGACGTGCAGCTGCAGGGCGTGGACGCAATCCGCGGCTGGCTGGATGCCATCGATGATCTGCAAGGCGATCCCTCGGTCACCGAGCACAGCCAGCAGTTCGATGCGGTCAAGCGCAGTTGGAGCACCGTCCTGGCGATGGAAGCCGACGAGGAACAAGACGGCGAGAAGCAGCTGGAAGAGGCCGAGCAGTCGCTGGAGGTGCTGATCAAAAGCGTTGAATGCAACTAAATAGCACTATCGGCAGGCACCGGGAACCAGCTCTTGGACTCTGGTGCTTGCCTATTGAATCCATGTATTACTGGGGGGGATCCATGAATTCGCCAAGGCCCGGGGGAATCCGGGCACGAAGCGCCGCCGGGTGCGTAGTCATTGTGCTGGCGGCCCTGATGGCCGGGTGCACCAATGGGGCGGGCACCGAAACGACCGCCGAACCGGCAGCCACCGACGCGCCGGCGGCTCAGCCGTTGACCTTGATCGCGCACCGCAGCGCCTGGCGGGTGTATCCGGAATCCTCGGCGGAAGCCATGCAGGCGCTGGCCAACACCGGCTATCCGATCGAATTCGACTTGCGTCCCCTGGCCGACGGCACGCTGGTTCCAAGCCATGACCCGCTGGCCGACCGGAGCCTGGAAGGCGTCACCGGACCGTTGGAAGAACTTTCGCTGGAGCAGTGGGAGCTGGCCAAGGTGCGTTCCCAAGACGGCGAAACGCTCGGAAGCACCACCACCTGGCCGGAGATCCTGGACGAATACACCACGGGCAACGTGCTGTTCCCCGAGCTGAAGCGACCGGTGCCGGATTTGGAGGATTTCACCGCGTCCGTGACCAGCCGGCAAATCCAGGGCTCGGTGATCGTGCAAACCTACGACTACGCCGCCGCCGTGCAGCTGGCCGACAGCGGGTTGCAGGCCTTGCTCCTGCTGCTGCAGGAGATGCCGGAGCCCGCGGAGATCAAGGCCCAAGGGATCGACTACGTGGGGGCCTCCCGAGATCTTCCCACGGACTATATTCGCGCGCTCAAGGATGCCGGGCTGACGGTGTACATCTACACGATCAATAGCACCGAACGGCTGATGCCGTACCTGGAGCTGGGAATCGACGGCGTATACACCGATGACCCGTGGAAGCTGGAGCGGTTGATCATGGAGGAGGGGCTTTTCGATGAGTGAGCCGCACCCGTCTGGAACCTGCAAACTGCGGGACACCGCACCGGTGGGACCAGCAGATGGGCATTGAAGCGTACATCACCTTCGCGGTGATTATCGGGGTGCTCGCCGCCCTGGCCTGGGGGCGGTTGCCGGCGGATGTGGTGCTGATGGGCGCGGTGCTCATCCTGCTGCTCTCCGGCGTCCTGGAACCTGCCGAGGCGCTGGTAGGTTTTGCCAACCCCGGAGTCATCACCGTGGCGGTGCTGTATATCGTCGCGGCGGGCCTGAAGGAAACCGGAGCGGTGCAATGGCTCGCCAACCTGTTGCTCGGCCGGCCCAAGACCCAGCGCGGCGCCTATGCGCGGCTCGCCTTCCCGGTCGGAGCGCTCAGCGCATTCCTGAACAACACCACGGTGGTGGCCATGCTGCTGCCCGCCATCCAGGACTGGTCCGGACGGCTGCGCATCCCGGTCTCCAAAATGCTGATCCCGCTCAGCTACATGGCGATCCTCGGCGGTACCGCCACGCTGATCGGGACCAGCACCAACCTCGTCATCGACGGGCTGCTGCAATCCGAACGCGGTGTGTCGCTGGGCATGTTCGACATTGCCGCGATCGGCGTACCGCTGGCGGTCACCGGGGCGCTGTTCCTGATCCTCTTTGCCGGCAAATTGCTGCCCACCCGGCACGGCGCCCTGGAGCAGCTGCAGGCGGCCCGCCAGTATGCCGTCGAGTTCCAGGTCACCGAGGACAGCCCGGTGCGGAACAAGACCATTGCGGCCGCCGGGCTGCGCAGCCTGAACTATTGCTATCTGGCTGAGATACAGCGGGAGCAGAACCTCGTTTCGGACGTCGGGCCCGAAACCGTCCTGCATTCCGGGGACCGGCTGACTTTCATCGGCGACCCGCGCTGCGCCGGTGAGTTGCGCAAGGTGCGCGGCCTGCAGCCATCGGCTGGGGATGTGGGGAAACTGGACGTGGATCATTTCCAGCGCCGGCTGGTGGAAGTCGTGATCGGCCCGGACTTCGCGGGGCTGGGGATGGCGGTGCGCGAGTCCCGGTTCCGTTCGCGCTACAAGGCCGTGGTGCTCTCGATTTCCCGTGCGGGCCAGCGCTTGCCCGGAAAGATCGGGGATATCGAATTGCGGGTGGGCGACGCGCTGCTGCTGGAAGCGAGCCTGGACTTCGTCGAGCAATACCGGTTCCGCCGGGATTTCCTGCTGGTCAGCCCGATCAACGATGAGTCGCCGGCCAATTTCCGCAGAGCCCCCTGGGCGGTGGCGATCCTGGTGGTCATGGTGCTGCTCAATGCCCTCGGCCTGCTGGAAGTGATCGTCGCCGCCCTGGTTGCCGCCGGGTTGATGCTGGCCACCGGGTGCGTGGCACTTGGCAAGCTGCGCCGCTATATCGATATCCAGGTGATCATCGTGATCGCGGCCTCTTTTTCGCTGGGCATGGCGATGACCAAAACCGGGGCAGCAAGCTGGCTGGCGCAGACCCTGCTGTCCGTCGGCGGTGGTCCATGGATGGCCTTGGCCGCGGTATTCTTCCTGACGGTTCTGTGCACCGAGCTGTTGACCAATAACGCGGCCGCGGTGCTGGTATTCCCGATAGCCATGGAGATCGCCGATCAGATCGGCGCGGACTTCATGCCCTTCGCCGTGGCCGTGATGATCGCGGCCTCGGCCAGTTTCATCACGCCGCTGGGTTACCAGACCAACCTGATGGTCATGGGTCCCGGCGGGTACCGGATGCAGGACTTCGTGCGCATCGGGATACCGATGACGCTGCTGACCGCGAGCGTCGCCTTGGCTCTAATTCCGCTCTTCTGGCCGTTCTAGCCCGCCTGGCCCGGCAAGCCCGGGCGCCAGCACCTCCATGGCCTGCGCGGTGGCCGCCTCGATGCTCAACTGCGACAGATCAAGCCGGAGATCCGCCTCGACCGGTACCTCATAGGGTGAATCGATGCCCGTGAAGTCCGGGATCAGCCCCGCCCTGGCCTTGGCGTACAGTCCCTTGCGGTCGCGTTGCTCGCAGACTTCCAAGGGGGTACTGACATGGATCAGCGTAAAGGAACCTACGGCCTCGGCCAGCCGCCTGACCGTGCTGCGAGCCTGCGCGAACGGGGCAATGGGCGCGCAGATCGCAAGGCCCCCGGCCTCGCTGATCCGGGCGGCGATCCAGCCGATCCGCTCGACATTGGTTTCCCGCTCGGCCCGGGAAAAGCCCAGCCCCTTGGAGACATAGCGCCGCACCTCATCGCCGTCGAGCAGCACGGCGCGTTGGCGGGAATGCGCGTGGACCTGCTGCTGGATGGCCCGGGCCAAGGTGGACTTCCCGGACCCGGACAGGCCGGTGAGCAGCACCACCGCGCCCGGCCGGGCATCCGGATGCATGGCACCTTGCCGGAAGTCCTCCAGTACCACCGCGGAGAGCCGAGCGATCAGCTCCGGGGGAGAGAACCCGGGGGGAACGATCAGCTGCCGGCCCGCGCGGGCACCGATCAGCTGCGCGGCGGAGCAAAGCTGATCCATGAGCGTGGCGAATCCGGCGCCGTGGGCCTCCGGGGTGGAGAGGACCAGCAGCAGCGTGACGTCTGCCAGTTCTGGGTGCTGCTGACTCAGCTGCAGCAGTTGCCCCGGCGTGGGCGCATGGTCGAAGAGCACGATGCGCGCGGCGCGCAGCGGGCCGGTGACTCGCAGATCGCGGAAGGCCCCGTGTTCGGCGGGGGCAAGGGCCAGCAGGCCAGCGGCGTGGCCCCCGGAGGCTAGTCTCAGCCTCGCCAGAGGTGTTCCGTCGGGATCGGCAAGAACCAGGTGCCTGTTTTGCCTGTTAGAGTTTTGCGCGCCGGTTTCGCCTGCTGCGGGCAAATGGCGCGCCAGGGCGTGCTCGACGGCGCCAGGCTCTGCCAGGCCGCCTAGCGCCAATTCCAGGACATCCAGATCCCCCGGATCAAGGTGGATGACTTCTTCTTGCGCGGTGCGGTGGTCTTCGGATTCCATTGGGTCCCCTCCCATGGATGAATATGGCCATCCTAGGCTCCCGGCTGTCGTGTGTCACGGATTGGGCAGGACTGGGGATTATTCCGGGCAATGCCTATCATCTTGCACCCAAAGCTGGATACTATGATCTAAACCACATGGCGCATATTTTTGTTCCATGTGGCCTTGAGGGGTCAAGGAGGGGGACACATGGGGGACTTGTCGCGCGCCATCCAGCTAGCCGACGGCGCCGGAGTGATATTGCTCGAGTTGCGCAAGCACGCGCAATCGCGCGGCCTGAGCGGGCGGGAATTAAAAGACGCCGGGGACCGGGCCGCCCACGAATACCTGATAGCCGCGCTGGCGCAATCGCACTCCCAGGACGCCGTCCTGTCCGAGGAAGCGGCAGATAATCCCGTACGACTGGAGCGCGAGCGGGTTTGGATTATCGATCCCTTGGATGGGACACGCGAGTATTCAGAGTACCGGGATGACTGGGCGGTGCATGTGGCGCTGTGGGAACGCGGCCAGCTGACCGCCGGCGCGGTGGCGTTGCCGGGCCTGCAAACCATATTCAGCAGTGCGCCACGCGAACCGGCAACTACCTGGCCGGCAGGCAGGAGACTGCGTTTCGCCGTTTCCCGCACCAGGGCGCACGAAAGCGTGCTGCGGGCGGCCGAAGCACTGGATGCGGAACTGCTCCCGATGGGATCGGCCGGGTACAAGACCTGCGCGGTGATCCGCGGGGAAGCCGATGCCTATATCCACGCCGGTGGCCAGTTTGAGTGGGATTCCGCGGCGCCCGTCGCGGTGGCCCGCGCCAGTGGACTGCACGCCAGCCGGGTCGACGGCGCGGAACTCGCATACAACGGGGCCGACCCGTATCTACCGGACCTACTGGTCTGCAGGCAGGAGATCAGCAAGCTGCTCGTCGACACGATGGCACGCTGTACCAGGCCGGTTTCCGGCTAGCGAGAAGAAAGCGAACTTTGGGGGGTTCACATTGAAAACGAAAACCACGGCGGGACTGAAGTACCAGCTGGACCAATTGACGGCGCTCGAGGCGGAATCGATCTTCATCATCCGCGAAGTTGTTGCCGAACTCGAACGGCCCGGACTGCTGTTTTCCGGAGGAAAGGACTCGGCGGTGCTGCTGCACCTCGCGGCCAAGGCCTTCGCCCCGGCAGCCATACCGTTCCCAGTGGTGCACATCGATACCGGGCACAACTTCCAGGAGGTGCTGGACTTCCGCGATGCCGAAGTGGCCCGCAGGGGAGTGCGGCTCATCATTGGATCGGTGCAGAAGGCCATTGACGCGGGGGACCTGGTCGAGGAACGCGGTGGTTCACGCAACCGCATTCAAACCCCCGTGCTGCTGGACACCATCGAGAAAAATGACCTTAATGCCTTGATGGGCGGCGCTCGCCGAGATGAGGAAAAGGCCCGGGCCAAGGAACGGGTGTTCTCCTTCCGTGATGAATTCGGGCAGTGGGATCCAAGGAATCAGCGCCCGGAATTGTGGAGCCTGTACAACAGCAAGCTGAATTTCGGAGAAAGCCTCAGGGTCTTCCCGCTATCGAATTGGACCGAACTGGATATCTGGAACTACGTACTGCGCGAGAACGTTTTGCTGCCCTCGATCTACTACGCCCATGAACGCGAGGTCTTCGAACGCAACCAAATGATCTTCGGGGTGCACACCTTCTGCCAGCCCAAGGAACATGAACAGGTGCGGACCCAGCTGGTCCGCTACCGCACCGTGGGGGACGCCAGCCTCACCGCGGCGGTAGCCTCCAGCGCGACGACGGCAGCTCAGATCGTGGAGGAAGTGGCCACCTCCAGGATCACCGAACGCGGGGCGACCCGGGGGGATGACCAGGTCAGCGAGGCGGCCATGGAAGACCGCAAGAAGGAAGGGTACTTCTAAAATGGACTTGTTACGCATTGCCACCGCCGGCTCGGTAGACGACGGAAAGAGCACATTGATTGGCCGGCTGCTCTTCGACTCCAAGGCCATTTTCACCGACCAGCTGGCCTCGGTGGAGAAAACTAGTCAGGAACGCGGCACGGACTACACCGACCTGGCGCTGTTGACCGATGGCCTGCGCGCCGAGCGTGAGCAGGGCATCACCATCGATGTGGCGTACCGCTATTTTGCGACGCCCAAGCGCAAATTCATCGTGGCCGATACCCCAGGGCATATCCAATACACCCGCAATATGGTCACCGGAGCCTCCACCTCGGATCTATCGATCATTCTGGTGGACGCCCGCAAGGGACTGGTGGAGCAGTCCCGGCGCCATGCTTTTTTGGTTTCGTTGCTCAATGTCCCGCATTTGGTGGTCGCGGTGAACAAGATGGATCTGGTCGATTGGTCAGAAGAGGTGTTTGACCAGATCCGCAGCGAATTCACCAACTACGCGGCGCGGCTGAACATTACCGATATCCAGGTGATTCCGGTGTCCGCATTGACCGGCGACAATTTGGTGACCCGCTCGGAGAACATGCCGTGGTACCAGGGCGCTTCGCTGATGCACCACCTGGAAAATGTGCAGATCGCCAGCGACCTGAACATGGTGGATGTGCGTTTCCCGGTGCAATATGTGATTCGCCCGCATAACAACGATTACCACGACTATCGCGGTTACGCCGGCCAGGTGGCCAGCGGCGTGCTGAAGGCCGGAGACCAAGTGGTGGTGCTGCCCAGCGGCCTGCCTTCCACCATCAAGGAGGTCCGCACCGCCGACGGTCCGGTGGCCGAAGCCTACCCGCCGATGTCGGTGACCATCAGGCTGGATGATGAACTCGATATATCCCGCGGGGATATGATCGTTCGTCCCAATAACCAGCCGAAGGTGGCGCAGAATTTCGAGGCCATGATCTGCTGGATGAGCGAAAAACCCATGCACGTGGGGCAGAAGCTGGCGATTAAGCACACCACGAAGACCGCGAGAGCGCTGGTCAAGGAGCTGCGGTATGGGCTGAATATCAATACCTTGCACCGCGACGAGGGAGTTGATGTGCTGCAACTGAACGAGATCGGCCGGATAAACATGCGCACTACGCAACCTCTATTGGCTGATGAGTATCAAAAGAACCGGATCACCGGTGGATTCATCCTGATAGATGAAATTGCCAACAATACGGTGGCCGCGGGAATGATTATAGAAGCGGAGTAGCCGTGAACCGCCGGTAGGTGCTGAGGGTCGGAGCACTTCCGTAGGTGATGGTCATTTCCGCCCCGGGGGAAGGCTGCACGCGACAAGAACGGATCTCTGAATCGCTGCGGGTGGTCTTGGAAAGGCTGGCTGTATCAGGTACTGGATTGAGCACAGGCACATTCAAACACCAGTATATCGATCAAGTGAAAGTTTTCACAAAGTCGCCCTGAAGCCACGTAATATGCGTAAATTCAACGGTTCTTGCGACTGCCCGGCGATAGGGTGGAACATGTTGGCGAACATCAACGATCGCCAACATGCCAGCATCAGCCCAATGAAATCGCAAAGGTGCCACACCCGTGTCTGACAATAAGCCAATCGTACTTCTGGCCGAACAACTATCCCCAGCAACTGTCGCTGCGCTCGGTCCCGACTTTGAAATTCGTCAGACAGACGGAGCAGACCGCTCCCAGCTGCTCGAAGCTATCGCCGACGTAGATGCAATTCTCGTCCGTTCGGCCACCCAGGTGGACGCCGAGGCAATCGCCGCGGCCAAGAACCTGAAGATCATCGCCCGTGCGGGCGTAGGACTGGACAACGTAGATATCAAGTCCGCCACTCAGGCTGGCGTCATGGTAGTCAACGCTCCGACCTCGAACATCATCTCGGCGGCGGAACTGACCGTGGGCCACATCGTTTCGCTGGCTCGCCGTATTCCTGCCGCGAATGCCTCGCTGAAGAACGGCGAATGGAAGCGCAGCTCCTTCACCGGAGTCGAGTTGTTCGAAAAGAAGGCAGGCATCATCGGCCTGGGCCGTATCGGCGCCCTCGTCGCAGCCCGCCTGCAGGGCTTTGGCATGGATGTCATTGCCTATGATCCTTATGTCACCCCAGCACGTGCCTCGCAGTTGGGTGTCACGTTAGTGACCTTGGACGAATTGCTGGCCCAGGCGGACTTCGTGACCATCCACATGCCGAAGACTCCAGAGACGCTGGGCATGCTGGGCAAGGAAGCCTTCGGCAAGATGAAGAAGAGCGCCTACGTCATCAACGTGGCACGCGGTGGCCTCGTTGACCAGGACGCGCTGTATGAAGCACTGAAGAACGAAGAGATTGCCGGCGCCGGTATTGACGTCTTCGTCAAGGAACCAAGCACCGACCTTCCATTCTTCGAATTCGAGAACGTGACCGTCACTCCGCACCTCGGCGCATCCACCGATGAAGCGCAGGAGAAGGCCGGCGTTTCGGTAGCCAAGTCGGTTCGCTTGGCACTTGCCGGCGAGCTGGTTCCGGACGCGGTGAACGTTGCCGGCGGCGTCATCGACGAAAACGTGCGCCCGGGTATCCCGCTGATCGAGAAGCTCGGTCGCATCTTCAACGCCCTGACCTCGGGCTCGCTCACCAGCATCGATGTGGTTGTCGCCGGCGAAATCGCTTCCCTGGATGTGAAGGCACTGGAGCTTTCCGCATTGAAGGGCGTCTTCATGGATGTCGTCTCCGACCAGGTCTCCTACGTCAATGCTCCGGTACTTGCCGAACAGCGCGGAGTGGCCACCCGATTGGTCACCACCCCTGACTCACCTGAGTACCGCAACCAGCTGACCATCAAGGGCGCAACCAATGAAGGCACGCAGCTGGCCGTTGCCGGCACCTTGACCGGGCCAAAGCAGATCGAGAAGCTTGTCGGAATCAACGGCCACGAGATCGAAATCCCGATTTCGGATCACATGATCGTTGTGCGTTACTCGGATCGTCCAGGCGTTGTCGGCTCGCTAGGCAACGTACTGGGGGAGCAAGGTATCAACATCGCTGGCATGCAGGTATCCCGCGATGAAGAGCGTGCAGAAGCCGTTGCCGTGATCAACATTGATTCGGCGCTGCCTAGCGGAGTGCTAGATGTTGTTGGTGCCGCCATCGGTGCAAGCGTTGCGAGAGAGATCAACCTAGCCGACTAAGTTTAGTATCTTCGCAACATGTTACGAATGACCGATCCTGAGAGCCTGCGGGCGATCAAGATCGGTCATTCTTATGTCAGAAGTTAGTTGACGGCTCAGGTGTATGGCGAAGGGCTTGGAATAGGTCGAAATTTTCATTGCCCTCAGGGCAAACGTTGTCGCGCGGGATAGTGGATTTGTCTCCATTTTGTCAGAAGAACAAAAAAACCGTCCCAGGTCATTTTGTGATACTCGGTGCGCTCGTTGAATAAGGATCCGAGTAACTCGACACCATGAACAAAACACCCTTAATGATCGCTAGGGCGAATCAGGCGCGGGATAGACTTATTTCGATCAGCAGAAAACGAAGTTTCAGTTGTATTGGCGGATTTGTCAACATTTTGAGCATTGTTTTGTCTTCAGGGAATAATAAGTGTTAGTAATTCATATAGGAAAGAATTGATGATGTCAGAAAAAAGTGGCCGGATATCTGATTTGGGTCGAGTCATTAAATCAACATACGTATTATCAATGTTTCTTCTTAGTTTTATTATCCTAGGCCTAATTATCACGATCTGGGTGATCGAGAGTAATCCGTCGACCCTTGTGCTGAGCCTTGGAATTCTGACTTCCGCCGTATTGCTCATCGCATTACTATTTAAGTATTTCTCAACACAACGGCACTTTCTTCAGCAAGGCCGTATTGATTCTCGACTCAAATCAATGGAACTGAAGCTATCAAAATATCGTGATTCGGTGCTTCTGGAAGCGAAGAACAAAGAGACCAAAGCACTTTCTGACCAAACCCGTAACAACGGGGAAAAGGCTGCCGACCTCGACTTAGAAATTCCTGCGAAGGCGTCGGTGGTTGCTGCTCCTAAGGCTGGGGTGGCGAAGTCTGTTCCGGTGGTTCCTGCGACGGCGTCGGTGGTTGCTGCTCCTAAGGCTGGGGTGGCGAAGTCTGTTCCGGTGGTTGCTGCTCCTAAGGCTGGGGTGGCGAA